>NZ_JAQGLC010000154.1 GCF_028293085.1 Sphingomonas bacterium | reverse complement strand
GCCGTGCTTGAACGAGGTGGCGCCGTTGAACCCCACCGCGCGCAGATCGGGCAGCGCGCGGATCAGGCCGGGCAGATCATTGCCGACATGGTCGCGGATCGCGGCGTCGGTGCTGCCCTCGCGCCGGGCGCTGGCGACGACGTCCCACAGGCCGACCCGCGCTTCGAGCAGCGCCACGAGCCGCGCCTGATAGTCAAGCGCCACGAGATCGCGCCCGATCACGCCCGATATCAGCCGCCAGAACTGGTTCTGCGGATGGGCATAATAATGGCCCTCGGCAAGCGAGCGTTCGCCGGGCAGGCTGCCCAGGATCAGCAGGCGGGTGCACGCATCGGCGACGGGCGGGAAGGACCGCTTGACCGTCACGGGATCAGGCTTTCGGAATGCAAGGCGCCCGGGCGGCGCGGAAGCGCACGCAATCCCACATCATCTCGTCCGTGCCCGAAAGCCCGTCCCGCGTGTAGCGCACCGCGAGTGCCGCCGTTTGCGGATCGGTCAGCGGGTAGGCATGGGCCATGGCGGCGGGATCGGTCCAGCCGACCACGGAGCAGCTCGGCTTGCTCTCGCACTGCTTGCGGATCGCGGCCTCGGTCTTCGCCACATCGGCCCTGGGGTCGATCACCACCGCGAAGACATCCGGCGCGATTGGCTTGAACTCCAGGCCGGCCAGCCCGCCGGGCTTCCCACCGCCGCCACAGCCAGCGAGCAACAGGGCCGCGGCGAGGATCGCCTTGCGCATCATCGTCTCGTCCTCCGGGCCCCCGCCAAAAAGCGTCAGGCGCCGCCGAGGAAATCCATCTTGCCGATCGGCACGCCCTTGTGGCGCAGGATCGCGTAGGCGGTCGTCACGTGGAAATAGAAATTGGGCAGCGCGAAACCGAGCACATAGGAGCTGCCGGTGAATTCGAGCGTGCGGTTGGGCAGCTTGAGCTCGATCTTCGCCTCTTCCTTGCCGTCGATCGCCTCGCGCGGGACCGATTTCAGGAAGGCGACCGTCTTCGCGATGCGATCCTGCAGATCGGCGAAGCTCGCTTCCTCGTCGGGCATCGGGACATTCTCCACGCCGCCGAGGCGGACGAGGCAGAACCGCGTGCCGTCGCTGACGCGCTGCACCTGGCCGGTGAGCGGCGCCATGTCCTCGAACAGCCGCGCGGTGAGCAGTTCGGCCGGGTCGATGCCCTTTTCGGCGGCAAAGGCCTCGCCCTTGGCGAGGAAGCCCGACATGGCGTGGAAGCCCCGCAGGAAGACGGGGACGGTGAGATCATAGAGCTGTGTGGTCATGGCCGCTGACATAGCGGGGGATTTCGGGGGCGTCGATGATTCTCGATCGCGCGGACCAAGGCGGCTGTTGGAGGGATGTCGCAGTAATCGCATGGAAATACTGTTGGAGAAGGCGCCCGGCTGCACGATTCCGTCGAGTATTCGAGGAATTATGTCACCCCTTTTGGGTAAAATGTTTTTTCCGGCGGTTCCTGGCGGCTGCGGGGGAATTATTGAAGAACGCGATCGGCGCGCGCGCGGGGACTGGGATCGGGCGGTTCGATCGGCGGCGGCGGACTGGAGCGATATTGATGTTCTACTCGACCGAATTATGTCAGTGGCATGGATGTTCATGATGCTTTTCTTCCGGTTGCGATCGAATAGTTCGGGGCTCGTCTCGGGTACGGGACAGGCCGAGCATTCCGGGAGATTTCAGCACGGACAGGCATGGGTTTGAATCAGCGCGCCGGAACGATCAGGGATCGAGCGGCCCGGCCAGCAGCAGGATATGCGCGGCGCGATCGATGAACACCGGATCGCTCGCGCAGAAATGTTCCAGCCGGGCGAGACCCGCCTCCAGCGCGGCGTCGTCCGCCGCCGGGTTCCAGTCCCGGACGGGCCGGAAGCGGCTGTGGAACAGGTCGATCCCGGCCAACTCGCGCACCGCGCAATGCGGCGCGAACAGCGCGCGCAGCTCGCTTGCGCGGAACAGGTGCAGCCCGAATTCCACGTGGCGCCCGTCGACCAGATCGATCTCCAGCCGGTCATGCTCATGATCCTGGCGGAAGCGCCGTGCTTTCTCGACGCCTGCGATGAAGATCGAGGGGAGGCTGCCGGTCGAGCGGACGGTCGCGATCAGCGCGCCGTCGGTGCATTCGGCCAGCGCCCGGGTCACCGCGGGGAGCGTGGCGGGCG
The DNA here is from genome assembly GCF_028293085.1 of Sphingomonas bacterium. Taxonomy (GTDB): domain Bacteria; phylum Pseudomonadota; class Alphaproteobacteria; order Sphingomonadales; family Sphingomonadaceae; genus Sphingomonas. The sequence goes on along the minus strand of NZ_JAQGLC010000154.1, from coordinate 12,787 downwards.
CGACATGGTTGAGCACGCCGTACAGGCAGAGCGCGATGTCGCAGGCGTGATGCCCTTCCTCCTCCAGCGTTTCCACTATGTCGCCCACATCGAAGCTGAGCCCGATGCGCGGATCGCGCAGACCGGCCGCGGCCTGGCGGGCGAGCGCGATCATCGCCGGCGAGATGTCGATCCCGCGGCCTTCGATCGCGGTGAAGCCGAGATCGCGCGCGCGGGCGGCGGTGCGCAGCAGCCAGGTGCCCGGGCCGCAGCCCAGATCGAGGATGCGGATCGCGTGGCGGCCCTGCGCGCGCAGATCGATCAGCACGGCATCGATCCGCGCCCAGACCTCGCGATCGGCAAAGCAATAGCGCCCCGAAAAGTCGAACGCCGCGGCGACGTCGCCGTCAGCATAGTCGCGATAATCGGTGCCGGCGCCGTCATAGGCACAGGCGATCTCCGCGCCGCCGGGCCGGGGCGGGAGCGGAGGTTGAGTGACTTGCACTTCGATATCGATAAGGCGCGTTGCCATCAAAGGCTCCTGTGGAAAAGGGAAAGAAAAGGCGGGATTCAGCGGTCGTCGGGATCGCCGTCCACGGCCTGCCAGAACCGCCTCAGCGATAAGGGTCCCGAAATCCGAGGGTGATGTCGGGCGGGGGCGTCCGCGTCGATCGGTCGGTGCGGGGCTGTTGCGGCGGGGGCGTCCGGCCGATGCCGCAGATCGCCGCGAGGACCAGGAGCGTCGCGCCGATGACGGTGATCACCAGCACGCCGGTGAGATCCGGGTTCATCATCATGCTCCATCGTCAGGCCGCGAGCGTGGAGACGAGCGGACCGGCCGCCATTTCCACCCGCGCGCCGGGGAAAGCATGGCGTTCGAGCCGGGCGAAATGCAGCGCGGCCTCCCGCGAGACGAACAGCCCCTCGATCAGGCCGTGATTTTCCTGGACCATCCAGCGGCCGCGGCCATCCTGCCCGACGCGGAGGATATGGGCCGTCGCGCCAGCTTCGGCGGGACCGGTGTGCATCGACATGCTCCTGCGCCGGCAAGATTGCCGCCGGCGGTGGCGCGGCGCGCGATCGTGCCGCGAGGAACGAGATAGGAGGGAGGGGGATTAAGGTTCGAGGGCGAGTTTGGGGTGGCGGCGTTAGGATTGCGTATAGGGGGCTAGTTGCTTGATCCCCGTCCGAGATCCCCGTCCGATCACCGGGTTGAACGCCCTCTCACCCGTAATCCGGAAACCTGCCGTACCGGCAGCCCCCCGCTTCGACCTGGACCGACAATATCAAAGCCCGCTTCGACTATGGGTGTCGCTTCCAGCCTGGCGCCACCGTAAAAAAAGCTTCGGCATAACGACGGCCAAATTCACGCTGACTGGCGGCGTCGAAGTGCAACCCGTCGCCTCGATCCCGGAACCCCCTGGCAGATGCGATGGCGACGTTGTCGAGGAGGGTTGGCAGTGAATCGATCTGTTCGTTGACCGCGCGTGAATAGGGTCTCTGCAGATATTCACCCAGCTCACCGGCGACGATCGGAACGTCGGGTGCGCCGGCATCTGCCCGTAGCTGCTTCATCAGGGCGACCCAACGGACCGCATAGCTGGCCGATCGATCGGCCTTGCTGGCGTCCGCTTCGCCCTGATGCCACAGGATCGCCACCAGCTTTCCCGATTTCTGCGCGGTGCGAAGCCGCGCGAGGGCCTGGTTGTACAGATCTCCCCCGGGCTGCCAGCGTTCCAGACTGGTTCCGCCTACCGCGGCAGGGACCAGACCGATGCGCGCGCCCGGCCGGGCTTTCGTCAGGGCGCGCGCGAATTCCCGTCCCGGACCGACCCCCGCAGCCCCGGGTTTGTCCCAGTGCAGGGGGTCGATCGCCGGTACCCATTGGCCCGCGGCGTTCAACGCAACGACGCCCGGGACAGGAACCTTGTCCTGCGGCTCGATCGCGCCGCGGCCCGACATGTTCGACTGGCCGATGAGGAGCACGATGGCCAAGTCATGCGGAGCCGGTCGCGCCGAGGCTGTCGCCTTGAACGCGCCGCACAGCAAAGCGAGGCTGCACAGGAGTGCGAGAGTGACTGTCCTCATTCGCCAGACACCTTCTTCTCTTTTTCCGGCATCGGCTGACCCGAACGCACCCAGGCCGTGTACCAATAGTCGCGCAGTTCGCGAGCACCGTCGGCCAGACGTGCCGCCGTGAAGGGCTTGGCCGCTGCAGGTTCATTGCCGTCGCCGAACCGGCCCTGCTTGTCCCACGCGTAGATCTGCTCGACGTGCGAATTGGTCGCAGCGATATAGGTTTCGGCCTCGCGCAACCAGTCGCCGACCACACGCGCCTTGCCGTCGACCAGCGGCGCGACGTCGCCCGGCTCGATCACGCGATTGAGATAGGTGCTCTCGTAGCGGCCGTGCGGATCGTCCCTGGGCTCGGCATAACCATTGGGATTGGGTACGCTCGGGCTCCAGCCGTGCACGTGGATCGATGCGTGAATGGGGTTGGACATGTCCGTCACCCAATGCCCGAGCACACCCGCGATGAAGAGGATGCTTTTCTCCTGCATCCGCTTGCGGGCGATCTCCTCGGGCGTGGTTTCCGGCATGGCGCGCCAGCGGCGGAAAGCGCCGGTAAGCATCTCGGCCCATTCCTGCATGCCGTAGGGCGCGGTGCCGTACGCGCGGACGCTGTTCTTCGTCGCGTCGATCTTGCCCTGCCTGGCCAGCTCGATGATGAAGAAATGCCGATTGGCCGGCAGGGGCTTCGGCGCGATCTCCCAGCGGAAAGTGTGGTTGACGCCGGTCGTCTCGTCGAGGTCGGGTTCCTCCGCGGTGCGCCAGTGATCAGGCTCGGAGATCAGCATCGCCATCTCCTCGTTCGCATCGCGAAAGAAGGCGGGTGTCTCCGGGGGCAGATTGGCCAGCGCGAGACGCGCCTGGATCTGATGCCCCTTGGCGCCCCACGCCTGAGCGGGATCGGCATTCAGCAAGCTGGCGGTGAGCAGCAGCGGCAACATGTATCGGGAACGGACGCTATGGTTCATCGAGGCTGATCCTGGTTCAGGCGTTTGCGCGCGCCCTTTTGCTGCACGGGCAATTCCTGCTCGCCGCCCGGAATGGGGGGCAAAGGCAGTTTGGTGGCGACGTCGCGGACATGGCGCAGCATCTCGCCGGTGCCGGGCAGCACCGGGGGCTTCGCCAGCGGCCGATCGAAACGGAAGGCGGCGGTGAGATCGCCGAAGGTCTTGCGGCGCCAGTCCGAGATATTCGGCTCGCGCACGCCGGTGAAGCGTTCGAGGAACTGGAGGACGGAGGTGTGATCGAATGGCTGGCTGCACACCCAGCCGCCCGCCGTCCAGGGCGAGACGATGATGCACGGCACGCGGAACCCGCCGCCGATCGGCAGGCCCTTCACGAACTCCTGCGGCGTGCCCCCGGGCGGCACCGGCGGCGGGACATGATCGAAAAGCCCGTCATTCTCGTCATAGTCGAGGATGAGCGCGGTCTTGGCCCAGACGTGGGGATTGGCGGCAATGGCGTCGACGATGCCGGCGATGAAGTCGGCCCCCGCGGCGGGCGAACGGCTGGGGTGCTCCGACGCTTCATAGGGAGGCAGGACCCACGAAACGGCCGGCAGGCGATCGTGCAGCGCATCCTGTTCGAACCGCCCCGGCGAGAATGTCGGAGCGCCCTTCATCTGCAGCGGCGATCCCGGTGCCGCATCCCTGAACTGGCGGAAGCCGCGCAGCACATTATAGCCACCGCCTGCCTCCGAATGCTGGTAAACCTGCCAGCTGATCCCGGCCTCCTCGAGCCGTTCGGCATAGGTCTTCCAGCGCAATCCTTCTTCGGGAAGTTTGCTGCCGGTGATCGGGCCGCCATTCAGCCCGTCGGGATCGATCATCCCGGTCATCCAGTACAGCCGATTGGGTTCCGTTGGGCCCATCACCGAGCAATGATAGGCGTCGCAGATGGTGAAGGCCTCGGCCAGCGCGTGGTGGAACGGGATATCCTCGCGCTTGAAATAGCCCATCGTGTACGGGCCGTTCGGGCCATCCGCCTTGCGATGGGCGGGCAGCCACTGGTCCATCCTGCCGCCGTTCCAGGCGCGGTGCTGGACCGACCAGGCATGGCTGGTGGACGGAATATTCTGCGCATTGCTGGAGAAGCTGTCGATGTGGAAGGGCAGCATATAGCCCAACGGGTTCTCGGCATCCGGCTGATGGAACACGCTCCTGCCTGTGGAAAGCGTGAGCGCGGCCGGATCGCCGAAGCCGCGCACCCCGGCCATCGTGCCGAAATAATGATCGAAGGAGCGATTTTCCTGCATCAGCAGGACGACATGCTTGATGTCCTTGAGCGATCCCGTGCGGCGCGGCGTTTGCGCCAGCAGCTTCTGGACATTGGGCGGCATCAGCGTCGATGCCGCCGCGACCGACGCGAACTGGGCCGCCTTCGACAGCAAGCGGCGGCGCGTGAAGGAAGGTGGCTGGCCTGAGCGCATGATAGTGTTTTCCCGATTGCGGCTGGTCATGAAAGGGAGGGGGGAATATCACCCCTCCCTGCTTCATCTTCAGAATCTGCCAGTGACACCAAAGTAGAACGTGCGCCCAACGACGCCGTAATGCACCACTTTGTCAGACGCGACCACGAAGTCGTAATCCTTGGCATCCGTCACATTCATGAACTGGGCGCGGAACTGGATATTTTCGTTGATCTTGTAGGAGGCCGATAAGTCAAGTTGCCCGTAGCTATCCTGATAGATCGGCAGGCTGGCGCTGGCGTTCTGGAAATAGCGCCCGCGATAGTTATAGGCTGCACGAAGTTGCAGCTTCTTGTCCTGATAATAGAGGACGGCGTTTGCGCTGTAGGGCGCCAGACCCGGCATTCCATGAGTGAAACCCGGCGTGGTGTCCTGGTTCTTGTTGCTGGTCACATAGGTAAAGTTGAGAATGTGGCCGAAATGCTTGAGGAAGCCCGGCGCCCAGCTCCAATTCGACTGGTAGTTCAGTTCGATGCCCCGTGCCTCATAAGGAAGGGGCGAATTGACTGGCTGCGTGACCGTATAGGTATCGGTCGCGCCATCGATGGTAAGATCCTGAAAATAGCTGTTCTTGAGGACCAGCCCCATATATTTCTTGTAGAACCCGGTAACCGACAACAGCGAATCGCGATTGATATACCATTCGACGCCGAGATCGACCGAATTGGCAGTGGTGGGCTTGAGTCCCGGATTCCCGAGCGTTTCGGTCAGGTTGCTGAGAGAGATCGCGCCATTGGGCGCCAGATAGGCTATATCGGGGCGCGACATCGAACGCCCGGCGGACAGGCGGAGATAGAGCTTCTCGGCCGGCGCCCAGCGCGTGTTCAGCGAAGGGAAGAAGGAGGTATTGGTGCCGGTCTGGGAGAAGGGGTACACGGTGCTGCCCTGCGCGCCCTTCTGGTAGCCGTGGGAGTCGGTGGTGGTGCTCACCACGCGGACGCCGAGATCGCCCACGAAATCCCCGCCGAAAATATCGTCCTCGAACCGCGCCTGCAGATAGCCAGCCCAGGTGTTCTCGCCGACCGAGTAATTGTTCTTGTAGTCGGCAGAAACGAAACTCGCGTTGGCGTTCCCCGTGGGAATATCGGCGGCGGTGCCGATCAGCGCGCGCTCCTTGGCGAAGTCGATCGCCATCCACTGCTGGGGAAAGCCGGCAGGAAGGCCGGAAAAGCTCCCCATGAAATTGTCGAACGGGGTCGGTGTGTACAGTCCCAGCGCCTGCGCGTTCGTCAGCTTGATGCTCGTTGCATTCAAATCGGTGCTGATGGTGGTCAGCTTGTTCCAGCGCAGGCCGAAAACGATCGACTTCCACGCGCCCATATTGTCGAGATCGTGACGAAAATCGATCTGGCCGGTATATTCCTCTGCGGTCTTCGTCGGCGCTTCCATCGCAACGGTGCCGCTGCTGCCTGCCCAGGTCCAGACATTGGGATCAGTCGGATTCGCCAGATTATCGGTGGGGCTCCAGATATGATAGTCAGGACGCCAGTCCAGGCTGAAGTCCGCGGTCGCGGTCATGATGGCGTTCGTGTTGTCGACTTCCCATATCGTCGATGATTTGGAATAGCCGCCTTTGGCCACCATGTCGAAACCCAGCACCTTGCCCTTTAATATGCCAGTGTACAGGCCGAAGTCCTGGTCATAGACCTGGTCGTTATTGATCGATCGGACTATGCCGCCGCCCGTTATATTGGCGTAGACGACGGTGTCGTTGTTCACGCCACCGATGACGGCGTCGGTGATCGTGCCTGCACCTTTTGCTCCGCCGCCGACATTCTTGGCGTTCTTCAGGTACCATTGATATTCATATTGGCCGTATTCGGTGTGTTCATGCGAGTGAATGGCGTTGAGCTCGATGCTCCAGTCATCGCTGATCTTGAAGGCGATATCGCCGGTGAGGCCCAGGCGCTCGATGTGCCGAATGTCCGATTCCGCGCGTGGAATCCACAGCAGATAGACGTTGTTATAGGTCTGTCCGCCGGGGATCGCGAGGTTTCCCAGGGTCCAGTTCGCCGCGTCCGCCGAATCCTGCCGGGCCGTACGGTTGGTATAGGCGGCGGACACGACAACGCTCAGCCGGTCGTCCAGGAACTGATCGGCGGCGAGCGCGGAAACCTTGGGCGACCAATTCTGGCCGAGCGTATTGTAGCTGCCCATCGCATTCACGACGAAGGTCGGCTTGCTGTAGTTGAAGCCCGATGGAGTCTGGATGTCGATCGTGCCGCTGATGCCGCCTTCGGTGATGTCCGCGGACGTGGTCTTGGCGACGCGAACATCGCGGAACAGTTCGGACGCAAGCGTCGAGAAATCGAACTGCCTGCCGCTGGCCCCGGTGGCGGCCTGCATCCCGTTGATCAGAGTCTGGGCATATTTGGCATTCAAGCCGCGAATCTGCACCGAGCTCCCTTCGTCGCCATTGGAGCGGGTGATGGTGACGCCGGTGATGCGCGCCATCGCTTCGGCGAGGTTGTCGTCGGGAAAGCTCGCAATATCGTCCGCGACGATCGCGTCGACGATGCCGGCCGAATGGCGCTTGATGTCGATGGCCTTTTCGAGGCTCTCGCGGTAGCCGCTGACGACGATGTCGTCCTGCGCCGTGAGCTCCTGCGCATCCGGCGAGGCGGCAGCCTCCTGCGCCCATGCTCCGCTGACCTGCAGCGCAGCACACATGGCTGCGGTCGCGAGCGCTGCCTGAACAACTTTCCCCTGCTTCACGAAATAATCTCCCGAATCGGTCAACACCAATGTGAGATCTAATATATACCGCGTTGCATGATATTTTTTTGACACTCCGACGCTTTTTTATGGCGCCCCGGATTCAGTCGATGGCGCGACGGGTGGCGGGCCGCCTGGCGAGAGGTGCTGGCCCGTGTCCACATCGTATCGGAATGTCTCCAGGAGCAGGGCGATCAGGAACGGTCCATTCCGGCGATATTTCATGAAAATTCTCCTCGATTCGCGCGCCGGACCGTATATATATCACGCTGTATGAAATTATTTGGACAGTCGCGGGGAAGAGGCGCGCACGTGGAATTTCCCGTGCGCCCCGGTCGCGGGCCCGCTCGCGGGGAGGAGGAGGCGGCATGAGATTCGCCGGCACGGCGGGCGATTCCGCCGGATCGCCCATGGCATCGCTCACCACGCGCGAGCGCAGCCTGCTCGCGCTGCTGCGCGGGCGGGGTCCCTTGCCGCGTTCGGATATCGCGCGGCTGATGGATCTGTCGGGTCCCGCCGTCTTCCGCGCGACGGAGGACCTTGCGCGCCTTGGCCTGGTCGAGATCGGGCCGGGCGTCATCCAGGGGCGCGGCCAGCCCAGTGCGCTGGCAAGCCTCAACGCCGGCGCCTTTCTGACCGCGGGACTGGCGGTCATGAGCGACCGGGCGGAGGCGGTGCTCATGGATCTTTCGGGCGCCATTATCGGGGCGGACGAGGTCAGCGCGCCGGGCATGCAGTGCGACGCCATCGCCGACAATCTGCAGGCGTTCATCACCTATGTCTGCTCGAAGCGCGGGATCCCGCCCGATCGCGTCGGCGCCGTGGGCGTGGCGGTGGCCGGCTATTTCATCCGCGAGGGCACCATGCTCAACACGTCGCCGGAGCTCGACGACTGGGCGCTGGTCGAATTCCGGACCAGGATGGCGGCGCGGCTGGGCCGGCCCGTCGAGATCGAGAATGTCGCTCGAGCGGCGGCGGTCGGCGAGGCGATCCTCGGCGTCGGCCGCTGGGCGCCCAGCTTCGCCTATCTCAACATTGCCGCGGGTCTCGGGTGCGGGATCATCGTCGACGGCGAGCTGATGCGCGGCCGCTGGGGCAATGCCGGCGAGATCGGCGCGCTGCCCGAGCGGCTGGGCGCGGTCAAGCCCACGCTGGAGCGCCTGTGCGAGATATTGGCGGAGAACGGGGTGGCGACGGACGGCGTGGGCGACATGCTCGCCGCCTACCAGGCCAGCTGGCCGGGCCTGGATCAATGGATCGCCGAGGCAGCGCCCGCTTTGTCCACCCTTGCCCTGATCCTTCATTATACCCTCGATCTCGATGCGGTGGTGATCGGGGGACGGCTTCCCCCGGACCTCGCCCAGCGCCTCGTCGAGGCGATCACCTGGCTCGACGACGACCGGCCCGCCCGGCGCGGCAAGCCGCTGCCGCGGCCGCGCATCGTCGCTGCGGAACTGACCGCGCAATCGGCCGCGATCGGCGCCGCGTCGGTCCCGCTCAAGCGCCTGTTCTTCTCGCCCCCGGCATCCACCGAGACGGGGTGAGCGCGCGGCGCCGCGCCCGGCCCGGCACGAACGAGAAGAGGAGACAGGCGAGGGCGCCGAGCACCGGCGCGGCCACCATGACCGGGGTTACGCCGCCGGCGAAGGTCGAGGCCTGGCGATAGGTGGTTCCGGTCAGGAACCAGGCGATCACCAGGAACGCGCTGGCCGATCCCAGCTTCGAGCAGAAGGTGAGCCGGCCGAAGACGATGGTGGCCGGCCGCGGCGCGGCTTCGCCATGGGCCGCTGCTGCCGCGAGCGCCCACAGCGCCATCAGCACGCCGCCGCAGCCCGCGCCATAAAGCAGGCCGGCGATACCCAGCAGCGGAAGCCCGCCGGTGCGATATTGCGAGAAGGCCAACGCACCCGCTGCCCAGCAGATCGCGGCGACGCGCAGGGTGCAGATCACGGAATGCCGCCGGGCAAGCCCGCTCCACAGGAACTGCGACAGGAATCGGCCGATCGCCATGCAGGACATCAATATCCCGCCGGACAGCACCGAGGCGGAGGCGAAGGCCGTGAAATAGGGCAGCAGCTTTCCGAACACCGCGTTGCAGATCGCGAAGGCGAAGATCGACCCGAACACGATCGGCGCGCCGATGGGCGCGCTGCCCCGGGCGCGCCCGGCGCCGTCGGTCGTCCGCCCGCGAATGGGCAGGCCCTCGGGCATGCGCGCGCGGCGATCGAGGGCGAGCGCGGACGCTGCCAGGCCAAGCGCCAGGCCGCCGGCGAGCACGGCGAAGGCAAGCGCCCGCAGGTCGGCGTGGCGATGATCGACCAGCGGCATCACGGCGAGCGCGATGGCGAGGCTCGAAACGCCGGCGGTGGTGTAGCGGACGACGGAGAGCCGCACCCGGCCGCTATCGTCGTCGGTGGCCAGCGCGAGCATCGCGTTCTGCGGATTGTCGACGAGCGGATAGGCAAGGCGGAAGAGCAGGATCGTGACCAGGACGAAGGGTATCCGCGCTGTGCCGGGCATCAAGGCCGAAAGGCTGAACAGGGCGAAGGCGGCGCCGGCGGCAAGTGCGCCGACCCTCTGGGCCCGGCCGGCATCCGCCACCGTCCGCACCCGGCGCGCGAGATAGCCGCCGACCGCCAGGTCTCCCACCGCGTTGACCGCGAGCGACGCCGCCAGGATCCAGCCCATCGTCGCGGGCGGCAGCCCGACGGCTTCAGTGAGGAAGAAGGCGAACAGCGTCTCGCTGACCTGCCAGACGAGGCTCTTGGCGGCGTGCGCCAGGCCATAGACGCCCATGAACGACGCACCGGGCGACACGCGCAATCCGGTTGCGCGGCCGAGCGACAGCGACAGCGACTGACCAGGCCAATGTCGGATCGGGCGAAGCCGGAAAGGATGGTCGGGCGCGGTCGCCACCAGCTGGCCCGGGCCTCAGGGCGCGAGACGGTCCCGGAGGTCCGGCACCGTGCGTGCCAGGTCTCTCGCGACCATTGCGGCGAATGTCTCGGAGCCCTCCGCGTCCAGATGAACGCTGTCATAGCGAAGATCGAACCGGTGCTGCGGCCCGTCGGCCGACACAGGCGGGGCGGGCGACGGCGGCGCGCCCTTCGGCGCCTGGGCATAGCGATCCGCCGCGTCGCGCCCCATCGCCTCGTATAGGGCGATGCTGTTCCGGTTGAGATCGATGAGCGGCGCGCCCGTTTCCGCGGCGACCGCCGCCACCTTGTCCGAATAGGGCCTGATGCCGTTCGTCAGCCGGCCGTCCCGGAAGATCCGGCGCGCGATCGGCGTGGTGAGGATCGGCGTGGCACCGACCGCCCGCAATTCCGTGACGAAGCGGCGGAGATTGTCGGGAAATTCATGGTCCAGTTCCGTCCAGCGCTGCGGCCGGTCCGCTCTTTCGGTGCCGTCATTATGCGCGAAGCCGATCAGCACATAGACCTTGCGATAGCCGTGCACCGACGCCTCGTTGAGCGCCGCGCCCCAGGATCCCTCGTCGCGATAATCGCGGGTGGAGCGGCCGCCGCGCCCCAGATCGAGGCAGGAGATGGACGATGCGACATGCCGGGCGCAAAAAGTGGCGCCCCATCCGCTGATCGGCGCCATCAGCGAATCGCCGACCAGGATGATCTTGTCCATGACGAGCGGCGCCGCGCGCGTCCGTGCGCGGGCCGGGGCCTGTGCCGCGACGGGCATTGCGGCGGGAAGAAGCGCGATTGCGAGCAACGCCAAAACCACTGTCCGCGCCGACCGCATGCACAATCCCCTTGTTCCGAGATGGCCGCGCCTAGCCCGACTTCGTGACGGTCCGGTGACGACTTTGTTGCGTTAACATGAATCAAGACGGGCCGAGTGCTGCGATGCAGCAGCGGGCGTGGGGAGTGTCCGCCTCGCGCCCGCCCTCGGCGCGTCAGGGCGCGCGTGAGGGGCGGCGTTGCCGGAACGCCCATCATGCGTCAGCCGCCGTCGGGGGGCCTGGGCCCATAGCCGCCACCGGGACGGGGAAAGAGCTCGAACAAAGGACGCGGCGGGGGAGCCGGCGGCGGCGGAGCCGGTCCTGCATGTGAGGCCAGGCGCGGGCCTTCATCCGGGCCCAAGCGGGGCTCCGGCGCCGGATCGTCATTCGGGCGCCTGTCCGGATCAGGCGCCGGCGCCGGAGCGGGGTCCGGAGCGGCGGCTTGCGGCGGCGGTGGGGGCGGTGGTGCCGGGGGCGGCGGCATCCGGTCGGCCAGCCTGGCCTTCTCTTCGCGTCTATGCGCCTCGACGCGGGCGACCGCCTCATCGATCCTCTTGCTGAAACTGGTATCTTCCTCCGGTTCGTCGCGGATGCGCCATTTCTTGCCCTGGCGGACGCGGAGCCAGTGGAGCGCGGCGACGGGATCGGGCGGCAAATGGTGTTTGTAGGTGGCGTAGACGGGATCGGCATCGCCGTGCCTGAAGACTTTGGTGCGCTCGACGGTGCAGCCCACGGCGCGGGAATAGAGCGCGCGTTCGACCCGGGCATCGACATGTTCCTTGCCGATGACGACGGCCTTGGCGAAGGCCTCATGGGTGTTGCGCCAGCGATAGATGGTGCGGACGCAGACCTCGAAATGCTCGGCGAGCTCTTCGTCGGTGGCGCCGAGGCGGCACATGTCGCGGGCCTCATCGGCAAAGGCGGGGTCGTAGATCATTGGGCCGGGATAGCGGCGCTGGGGTGTGGTTTGAATCAAGGGTGGGGTGGGCAAAATGTCATGCTGTTCGCTGACATTTTGGGATGGGGCGATATGTTGTAGTTTATCGTTATAGATCAATGCCTTGATTGTGCATCCAACATCGGCGCCACGCGCTGATCGAGTCGATCGAAATGGCTCCGGTCCATCCAGCGGTCGCGGTCATCCTGCCCGGTGCGGAGGATATGGGCCGTCGCGCCAGCTTCGGCGGGACCGATGTGCATCGACATGCTCCCGCGCCGGCAAAGGTGCCCCCAGCGGTGGCGCGGCGCGCGATCGTGCCGCGAGGAGGGATAGGAGGGAGGGGGATAGGGATCGAGGGCGAGTTGGGGGGTGGCGGCGTTAGGATTGCCTATAGGGGGTGGGTGCGTCGTCCGCCGGGCGGCGATTTAAGTGCAGTGTCACCGGAACTCCCAGGAACTCCCAGTTAAGTGGAAGGTCACCGGAACTCGTGATGCCGGAACGTTGATCTCAGCGGAGCAGGAGCTTCATGCAAGCGACACAGCTGCCGCACAACGCTTGACTTGTCCATTTTGGCTGCTTTCTCCTCTCATCTTTCCAAAGTATTGGTATCGACAGCGCGAATCTTTTCGTAAGAGCTACTCATTGTACTCCGGGGGGGGCGATATGGACGGCCTAGGCAAACGATTACGGCACATTGAGCCATTTGTCGTGCCGATAATAATGATCCTCGCCGTGTTATCAGGAAGTAATATCGCGAGATATGGATCTACGCATGGAGAAATGGGCGAACCGAATTGGATGGCCAATACACTATCGATGATATTGCAAATCCACGGCGAGAGTCAGCCAATAGTTATTTTAAGATCCTTAAATATATTTA
>NZ_JAQGLC010000150.1 GCF_028293085.1 Sphingomonas bacterium | reverse complement strand
CGCTCGATCCCAATTTCCACCAGGCGATGTTCGAAATCCCGAGCGACAAGCAAGTCGGCACGATCGTGCAGGAAATGCAGTCCGGCTACATGATCAAGGACCGGCTGCTGCGCCCGGCGCTGGTCGGGGTGGCGAAGAAGCCGGAATAAGTCACATCGTCATGCCGGACTTGTTCCGGCATCCGCCGATGGGCAGGATCCTCGGCTGATGGGTTAGCGGCGCGGTGGACCCCGGAACGGGTCCGGGGTGACGGAGAAGTAAGATCAACGAGAACCTCACCGCCGACCGCCCGACCTTCGTCACGCATCTCGAATGCTCGATGACGGGCGAGCGCTACGAAGCGGACATGCTGCACGGCCTGTCGCGGGTCGGGCGGCCGCTGCTGGTGCGCTACGATCTCGACACGATCCGCGCGATGATTCCGCGGGGGATGATCGCCGCGCGCCCGACCGATATGTGGCGCTGGCGTGAATTGCTGCCGGTTCGCCACACCGCCGATGTCGTCAGCCTCGGCGAGATCGAGACGCCCCTGTTGGCGATTCCCTCGTCGGGCGGGCCGAATGCCCTGGTCAAGGACGAGGGCCGGCTGCCGACCGGCTCGTTCAAGGCGCGCGGGCTGGTCATGGCGGTATCGATGGCCAAGGCGCTCGGCGTCACGAAGATCGCGATGCCGACCAACGGCAATGCGGGCGCGGCGCTCGCCGCTTATGCCAGCCGCTGCGGGATCGAGACCATCGTCTTCTGTCCCGACGACACGCCGGAGATCAACGTGCGCGAGATCGCGGCGCAGGGCGCGCGGGTCTACCGCGTCAACGGGCTGATCGACGATTGCGGGGCGATCGTGGGCAAGGGGGCCGCGGAAGGGCGCTGGTTCGATTTCTCGACGCTCAAGGAGCCCTATCGGATCGAGGGCAAGAAGACGATGGGGCTGGAACTCGCCGCGCAATTCGGCTGGCGCCTGCCCGACGCGATCTTCTACCCGACCGGCGGCGGCACCGGGTTGATCGGCATGTGGAAGGCGTTCGACGAGATCGAGGCGCTGGGCTGGATCGGGCCCGAGCGGCCGAAGATGTTCGCGGTACAGGCGTCGGGCTGCGCGCCGATCGTCAAGGCGTTCGAAGACGGCGTCGAGCATGCCGAGCGCTGGGAGAACGCCCATACCGTGGCCGCCGGCATCCGCGTGCCGCGCGCGGTCGGAGATTTCCTGATCCTGCGCGCGGTGCGCGAGAGCGGTGGCCGCGCGCTGGCGATCGACGACGACGCGATCATCGCCGCGGTCGACGGCTGCGCGCGGGAGGACGGGCTGCTGCTCTGTCCCGAAGGTGGAGCGACGCTCGCGGCCTATCACCGCGCGTTGCGCGAAGGCATGGTCGACCCGAGCGACCGGGTCGTGCTGTTCAATTGCGCGACGGGCCTGAAATATCCGATGCCGGAGGCGAACGCGACGCTCGACCGGCACCAGGAGATCGATCTGGGCTTGCTCTAGGTCCGCTCCTGCGTACGCTTTACAGGTTGATCGACGGCGAAGGGGCGTGAAGCATCACGCAGCCCGATCCTTCGGCCCCGCCAAATTGTCCTTCCGCCGCAGATACGGCGCCACCAGGTTCTTCGCGCGAAACCACTCCTGCCGCTCGGGGCTCAACGTCTCGAAATTGCCGATCACGCGGCGGCACTCCGGACTGCGGCACTGGCAGATCATGTGCCAGTTCGATTCCTTGAGCGTGGTCGAATAATCCCAGCTGATCTCCTCGCCCGGCGCGATGGCACGGATCGCGACGAGGAACACGCCGTCCACCGCGAAGCGCAACCCGGCATTGGGCGAGCAGCTGTGGTTGATCAGGTCGTCGATCCGCCCCGAGGGGCCCATATAATGGTCGGGCGTCACCTGGACGAAGCGGTCGCTTGCGCCGCGCATCAGGCTCGGCACGCGATCGGCGCGGAAGCGGCGGCCGGTGAAGCGGATGATCGTGTCGCCCTCGGCGAAGCCCAAAGCGGCATAGACCGCCTTGCCCAGATGCGTCTCGCCGACCGAGAACAGGTTCGCCGCCGGGCTATAGGCGTCGAGGATGTAGAAGCGGCCGTTGCGGAAACCGAACGAGCGCAGCGGGTTGATCGTCGCGAGGCCGACCATGAACCAGACGCTGGCGTGGCAGACCAGCTCGACGAACAGATAGGCATATTCGCCGACATGCTGGTCGCCGCTGCGGGTCGCGACCAGCAGGGTGGCGAGATCGCCGATCGCCCACAGCCCCCAGGCGGGCGAGCGTTCGCGGGTGCGATCCTCCCACACGCTTTCCCAGGTCGGCCAGAAGCTGACGGGTACTGCAGCGACGACGAGCATATGCGCCCAGAAGGCGTTGCGCGAGACCACCCAGACAGCGAGCGCGGCGAGGCACGCCGCCGTGCAGATCATTTCGCCGCGTGACGGGGCGGCCCAGTTGGAACGGCGCCAGATGCCGAGCGTGACGATAACGCAGGCGATCGAGGCGAGGCCGAACACCCAGCTCTGCAGCGCGCCCGGATTGA
>NZ_JAQGLC010000131.1 GCF_028293085.1 Sphingomonas bacterium | reverse complement strand
GCTCGCCGAGGGCACCGAGATGGGGCCGCTGATCAACCAGCGCCGCATGACCGCGATCGAGACCTATGTGCGCGATGCGCTGGGTCGTGGTGCGCGCCTGGCGAGCGGCGGAGCGCGGCAGGGGAATGAGGGCTTTGTCTATCCGCTGACGGTGATCGCGGATGTACCGGCCGAGGCGCGGGCGATGGTGGAGGAGCCATTCGGGCCGCTGGCGTTGGTCAGCCGGATTTCGACTGTGGAGGAGGCGATTGCGCGGGCCAATTCGGTGGCGTTCGGGCTGGCCGCTTATGCCTTCACGGACTCCGCCAGCGTTACGGCAAAGCTGATCGACGGGGTGGAGTGCGGTAGCCTCTCGATCAACCATTTCACTTCGTCTTTCCCCGAGGTGCCGTTCGGGGGAATCAAGGATTCCGGCTACGGCCGCGAGGGTGGTTCCGAAGGGCTGGATGGGTACACGTATGTGAAGGGCGTGACGCAGTTGACCGGGTGATACCGACAAATCCCCTCTCCCAGCGGGAGAGAGAGGGGCCCATTGCGAAGCAATGGGAGGGTGAGGGCGATTGGCCGCTTCTGCCCTCAACCTCACCCCGCGCTGCTCCGCAGCTTGCCCCTCTCCTGAAAGGAGAGGGGAGTAGAAGTTAGAATCGCGGCTCCCGCTTCTCGCGAAACGCGGCATAGCCCTCGGCGAATTCAGGCGACACCAGGCACGCCGCCTGATCCCGCGCTTCGCGATCCAGCCTTAGCGCCGTCTCGGCGTCCCCACGCAGCCGCAGCTTGAGTCGGGCGAAGGCCCCGGGGGCAAGGCGAGCAAGGACTTCGGCCCGTCCGATCGCCACCTCCATCACCGCCTCGTCCGTGACGACATGATCGGCCAGCCCAAGCGCCAGCGCGCGATCGGCAGGCACATTCGCCGCGGCAGCGAACAGCTTCGCCGCCGCCTCCGCCCCGGCACGCCGTGCGACGGTGCCGGACAGGCCCCAGTCCGGGACAAGCCCGAGCCGGATGAAGGGGAAACCGAGCACCGCTTTCTCGCCGATCACGATCTCGTCGCTCAGCAGCGCGAGCCCGGCACCCGCGCCGATCGCGAAACGCTCGACCGCGGCGACGACGGGCTTGGGATAGCTCCACAACAACGACACCAGCGCGTGGCCGTCGCGCAGCCGTGCCAGCGCGGCCTGTTCGCCGATGCCGACCAGGCTGGGCAGGTCGCCGCCCGCGCTGAACATCCCGCCCGTGCCGCCGATCACCAGCGCGCGGACCTCGGGGTCGGATTGCGCCCTGGTCACCGCGTCGAGCAGTGGCTCGCGGACCGCGGCGTTGATCGCGTTGCGCGCGTCGGGACGGTCGATCAGGACCCGAAGGACGCCGGGCGCCGGCGTGTCGGTCAGGACGCTCATGCCGCCTGCTGCCCGAGCGGCAGGCCGAGCAGCGCGCGGCGGCGCAACCACAGGCTGGGGCGGTAACGCGGATCGCCGGTGATCCGCTGAAGCGACTCCAGGATGGCGAGCACCCGCGCCGCGCCGATCCGGTCGCCGAGCGCGAGCGGCCCCGTCGGATAGCCCAGCCCGATCCGCACCGCGGCATCAATATCGTCAGGCGAGGCGATGCCGCGCTGGGCGATCTCGCAGCCAGTGTTGACGATCATCGCCAGCATGCGCTGCGCGACGAAGCCGGGGCTGTCGCCAATCACGCTGACCTTTATGCCGTCGCTTGCAAGCAGTGCATGGGCGGCGTCCACGATCGCAGGGCGAGTGACCGGGGATTTCATCAATGTGCGGCGACGGGCGACATCGGTCACGGGGTCGATCGCGACGCACCGTGTGGGATCGAGGCCGAGGCGGACGGCGGCGGCGGTGACGTCCTCGCCCCAAAGCGCGAGCAGCAGGATGGGGTCGGAAGGATCGTCGGATCGGTCGACCACCGTGAAATTTTCACAGAGCTTCCCGAGCGCGCCATCAACGCCTTCGCCGAGCCAGACCGGATGCCGTGCCTCGGGCACATCGGGCTCAGCCGGCTCCTGCTTCTGGCCGTCGGGATAGGCATAGAAACCCCGCTTGGTCTTGCGACCGTACAGCCCCGCGGCGATCCTTGGCGGAATCAGCGCCGACGGGCGGTAACGCGGGTCCTGCAGGAACTGGTCGTAGATCGATTGCATCACGCTGCCCGAGACATCGAGCCCGGTCAGGTCGAGCAGCTCGAACGGGCCCATGCGGCATCCCATCCCCTCGCGTACGATGCGATCGACGCCGACATGGTCGGTCACCCCTTCCTCGACCACGCGCAGGCCCTCGGTATAGAGCGCGCGGCCGGCATGGTTGACCAGAAAGCCGGGCTGGTCGGCCGCGGCGACGGCGCGGTGGCCCGCGCCCTCGACCAATGCCTTGAGCCGCTCCGTCACGGCGGGCGCGGTCATCACGCCGGGGATCACCTCGGCGAGTTTCATCAGCGGCACCGGATTGAAGAAATGCAGCCCCGCCACGCGCTCGGGATGCGCGCATTTCGAGGCGATCGCGCTGATCAGCAGCGAGGAGGTGTTGCTGGCGAGGATGCAGTCGGCATCCACCACGGCCTCCAGTTCGGCGAACAAGGCCTGCTTCACATCGAGGCGCTCGACGATCGCCTCGATCACCATTGTGCAGCCGGCGAGATCGGCGATGGCCGAGCAGGCCGCGATTCGGCCGGCGATGGCGGCGCCCACCTCGGCGGTCACGCCGCCCTTGGCGACCTGCCGGTCGATCATGCCCGCGACGAAAGTGCAGGCCTCGGTCACCGCATCGGGATTGGCGTCGTAGAGGCGGAGCGTGTGGCCGGCCTGCGCGAACAACTGGACGATCCCGCGCCCCATCACGCCCGCACCGATAACGCCGATCACCGTCATCATCGATTGCCCCGCCCGAGCAGGCCGCGCGCGATCACCTGCGCCTGGATCTCGGCCGCGCCTTCGAAGATGTTGAGGATGCGCGCGTCGCACAGCACCCGGCTGATCGGATATTCAAGCGCGAAGCCGTTGCCGCCATGGATCTGCAGCGCATTGTCGGCATTGGTCCAGGCGACGCGGGCGGCGAGCAATTTGGCCATGCCGGCATCGATGTCGCAGCGCTTGCCCTCGTCCTTCTCGCGCGCGGCGACATAGCTGAGCTGGCGCGCGATCATCATCTCGGCCGCCATCCAGCCGAGCTTGCCGGCGATGCGCGGGAAGGCGGCGATCGGCTCGCCGAACTGGATCCGGTCGGCAGCATAGGCGAGCCCGAGCTCGAGCGCATTCTGCGCCACGCCCACCGCGCGCGCCGCCGTCTGGATGCGCGCGCTCTCGAAGGTCTCCATCAGCTGCTTGAAGCCCTGGCCTTCGACCCCGCCAAGCAGCGCGTTCTCCGGCACCTCGAAATCCTCGAAGGCGATCTCATATTCCTTCATGCCGCGATAGCCGAGCACCGCGATCTCGCTGCCGCTCATGCCGGGGGCGGGGAAGGGGTTCGCATCGTCGCCGCGCGGCTTCTCCGCGAGCAGCATCGACAAGCCGCGATAGCCGGTCTGCGACGGATCGGTGCGGACGAGCAGGGTCATCAGGTCGCTACGCGCGCCATGGGTGATCCAGGTCTTGTTGCCGGTGACGCGCCAGACCGGCTCGCCAGCCTTGTTGGTCGCGCGGACGGCGCGCGTGCGGAGCGAGGCGAGGTCGGAGCCGACATTGGGTTCGGTGAACACCGCGGTCGGCAGGATTTCGCCCGAGGCGAGGCGCGGCAGATAATGCTCCTTCTGCGCTTCGGTCCCGCCGAGCCTGATCAGTTCCGCCGCGATCTCGGACCGGGTACCGAGCGACCCGACGCCGATATAGCCGCGTGAGAGTTCTTCGGAGACGAGGCACATGGCGAGCTTGCCCAGGCCCGAGCCGCCAAACTCCTCGGGCACGGTCAGGCCGAACACACCCATGCCCGCCATCGCCCGCACGACGTCCATCGGGATATAAGCGTTGTCCAGATGCCATTGATGCGCGTGCGGCGCGACCTTGTCTTCGACGAAGCGCGAGAACTGGTCGGCCATCATCTCGAGCAGTTCGTCGCCGAGCGCGCGATCGGCGACGGCGCCCTCACCGAGCAGCCGGGCAATGCCAAGGCGTGCTTCGTTGCCGCCGGCCGCAATCAGCGCGCGGCAGGCGGGATCGGCGAGGCAGGCGGCGGCCGCGTCCTCCAGGCCGAAATCGGCGGGGCGGATCGTCTCGACCTGGCTCATCGGGATGCCGCCCCCGATCTGCGCGATATATTCGGCGAAGCCGCTGACGAGGATGAGATGCTCGATCTCGCGCAACGGGCGCTCGGCCGTCAGCCGTTCGGCCCAGCCGAGCAGCGCGCGCAGCGCCGCTTCATAGGTGGCGAGCCAGGCAAGGCCGTGCGCCTGATGCTGGTAGCGGTTGACCAGCGCCGGATCGATCTTGCCGTTCGCCGATACGCGTTCCTCGACCCTGGCGAGGACCAGGGCGACGTAACGTCCGACTGCCCGCAAGGCCGCGGTGCATTCGGTCAGCACGCTCGAATCCCGATCCCGAACTGCGCCCTCCATCAGGCGTCGCGGGTTTCCCGCCTCCGGCGCTGGCGCTCGCGCCACGCGGTCATCAGGCGCTTGGGTTCGTCGGTGGTGTGGGCGCGGCCGACCGCGCGCACGCCCGCCTGCACCGCGTCGCTGATCGACATCTGTTCCCAGTCACGGCACAATTCCTTCTGGATCCGGATCGCGCGTGGCCCCGCCTCGCAGATCGCCCGCACCCAGGCCTCAGTCTGCCGGTCGAGCTCTTCGGGGGCAACCAGCTTCTCGATATAGCCGAAATGCCAGGCCTCCTCGGCCGATATCATCTCGCCGGTGAAGACAAGCTCCATCGCCTTGCCCCAGCCGACCAGGCGCGGGATCAGGCACGCCTCCATGCCCGAGGGCACGCCATATTTAACCTCGGGCATGCCGAAACGGGCGCGCGTCGTGGCTACGCGCATGTCGCAGGAGGTGGCGATCTCCATCCCCGCACCCAGGCAATAGCCGTCGATGCGGGCGATCACCGGCACGGGCATGCGGCGCACGCTGTCACAGGCATGATGGGTGGTCTTGCTGCCCGTCTCGGCGACGACATGATCGGGGAATTCGGACATCTGGCCGATATTCGCGCCGCCGATGAAATCCTCGCCCGCGCCGGTGAGCACGGCGCAGCGCAGGTCCGGCTCGGTCGCGAGTTCGGTCATGATCTTCGCCAACAGGGCGCGGCCTTCCACGGGGAGGGCGTTCTTCTTCGCGGCGTTGTTGACCGTGACATAGGCGACCCAGCCGCCCTCGGCACGCTCTTCGCGGCGGACGAGGATCAGGTCTTCCCGCTCGAAGTCGTGGGTTACCACCGATGCCATGCTCACTCCCCCGAACGTTCGCGGCGGACTGGGAATCGTCGGTCGATGCCGTGCGATGCCGCCCTGTTCGCTGCTCCAATCCGCCGAGTTCGGGACGATCAACAAGCCAATTTTCCTGCCCGTGCAATGAGGCCAACTCATGCCGGACCGGCGCCGTCTCCCGGATGGTCGCTTGTGGTAAGCCGTCATGTCGGCATATGTTCTGCCATTCAGAACATGTCGAGCCGGGAGAGAGTGTTGGCGACGATCCCGCACCGGAACAGGACCGAGCTCGACCGCTGGCTGGCGGGGCATGTCGAGGAGGTGATCGATCCCGATCGTCCGATCGTCGACGCGCATCATCATTTGTGGTGGCGGCCGCCCGAGGCCTATCAATTCCCCGAATTGATGGCCGATCTGGAATCCGGCCATGACGTGCGCGAGACGGTGTTCGTGCAATGCACCGCGATGTACAGAGCCGACGGGCCGGAGGCGATGCGGCCGGTCGGCGAGACCGACTATGTCAACGGCATTGCGGCGATCGGCGCGAGCGGGCTGTTCGGCGATCGGCGGCCGTGCAGCGGCATCGTCGGCTTCGCGGACCTGACGCTGGGCGGTGCAGTGGCGCCGGTGCTGGCGGCGCACGTCGCGGCGGGCGGCGGACGCTTCAGGGGCGTGCGGCACCAGGCGCAATGGGATGCGACACTGGGTGCGCTCGCCCGGGCGACGCCGCCGCGCTACCTGCTGGCCGATGCCGATTTCCGCAAAGGTTTCGGCCATCTCGCGCCGCTCGGGCTCAGCTTCGATGCCTGGGTCTATTTCACCCAGCTCGACGAGGTCGCGGCGCTCGCGGCCGCCTTTCCCGAGACCGCGATCATCCTCGACCATATCGGCGCGCCGCTCGGCATCGGCCCTTATACCGGGCGCAAGGCGGTGTTCGAGACATGGTCGCAAGGCATGCGCGCGCTGTCGCGGCATCCAAGCGTGATGGTGAAGCTCGGCGGGTTGGGCATGGCGGCCTATGGCTTCGGCTTCGAGGCGCGCCAGCGGCCAGCCTCCTCGGCCGAGATCGCCGATGCGTGGCGGCCCTATATCGAGCATTGCATCGAGGTCTTCGGGGTCGAGCGCTGCATGTTCGAGAGCAATTTCCCGGTCGACAGACAGAGCTGCAGCTACCGGACCCTGTGGAACGCCTTCAAGCGGATCGCCGCCGGCTGTTCGGAGGACGAGCAGGACGCGCTGTTCCGCGGCACGGCGGCGCGAGCCTATCGGCTCGATCGTGTATGACCTGCGCTCGAACGCGCGCGACAATTAGTCGTGCGGAGCGGAAATGCGGCATCGCCTAAACGGGACGATGCACAGGAGAGGGGATAAAGATGGCCTCCATACTCGAAGCGCCGACCGCACCGGCCGATGTCGACGCGACCGCCTTTCTCGGCGCCGGCACGAAGAAGCTGCTGATCGGCGGCGACTGGGTCGCGGCACGATCGGGCGAGACGTTCGAGGCGATCAACCCGGCTGACGGCTCGGTGCTTGGCGAGGCGGCGGCGGGCGACAAGGCCGATGTCGATGCGGCGGTCGTCGCGGCGCGGGCCGCGTTCGACGCGCCGAGCTGGTCGGGCATGTCGCCGCACGAACGCTCGCGCTTGTTGCTGCACATCGCAGACCGGATCGAGGCGCATCAAGAGGAGCTGGCCCAGATCGAATCGCGCAACAATGGCGCGCCGCTCACCATCGCCCGGGCGCTGGTCGCCGGCGTGGTCGAGACCTTCGTTTATTATGCCGGCTGGCCGACCAAGATCTATGGCGAGACCAATCCTTCCGCGGGCGGCATGCTCAATTACACGCTGCGCGAGCCGGTCGGCGTGTGCGGCCATATCGTGCCGTGGAACGGGCCGCTCGGCAGCGCGGCGTGGAAGATCGCGCCGGCTTTGGCCTGCGGCAATACGGTGATCCTCAAGCCGGCCGAGCAGACGCCGCTGAGCTCGATCCGGCTTGGCGAAGTGCTGCTCGAGGCGGACGTGCCGCCGGGCGTGATTAATATCGTCACCGGCTTTGGCCACACCGCGGGCGCGGCGATCGCCGAGCATCCCGGCGTCGACAAGGTCGGCTTCACCGGATCGACCGAGGTCGGCAAGAAGATCCTGATCGCCTCGGCCGGCAACCTCAAGCGGGTGACGCTGGAGCTGGGCGGCAAATCGCCCAACATCATCTTTCCCGATGCCGATCTCGATGCGGCCGCCGCAACGGCCGCGCAGGGTTTCTGTTTCCTGTCGGGCCAGATCTGCGTCGCGGCCTCGCGCATCCTCGTCCATCGCAGCGTGCACGACGCCTTTGCCGAAAAGCTGGCCGCACAGGTGCGGGCGTTCAGCGTGGGCGATCCATTCGATCCTTCGACGATGATGGGGCCGGTCGTCTCGCGCGAGCAGTTCGACCGGGTGAAATCCTATTTCGATATTGGCCGTGCCGATGGGGCGGAGCTGCTGACCGGCGGTGCCGCGCTCGACCGGCCGGGCTATTTCGTCGAGCCGACGATCTTTGCCGGCGCCGACAACCGCATGCGGATCGCGCGCGAGGAGGTGTTCGGGCCGGTGACGGTGCTGATCCCGTTCGACGACGAGGCGGAGGCGATCCGCATCGCCAACGACACTGAATTCGGCTTGGCCGCGGCCGTGTGGACGCGCGATCTCGGCCGCGGCCACCGCGTCGCGAAAGCGCTGCGGGCTGGGACGGTGTGGATCAACACCTATCTCCATGTCGACCTGATCTCGCCCTTTGGCGGCTATCGCCAGTCGGGCATCGGGCGCGAACTCGGGCGGCAATCGATCGATGCCTATACCGAGGTGAAGTCGGTCTATGCGCGGATCGACTGAGCGCCTCCAAGGCCGTCGAGCAACGCCAATTTTCGATAAGGCATTGATAATTATAGATTATGTATGAATCTAAAATGTCAGCTAACTGCATGACATTTTCTGCAGGCGTTCGTCGTCCCGGTTCGATTCAACCCGCCGGTTCGCGGCGCTAATCCGGCCCCATGTCCGCTCCGCTCGTCAGCTCTCCGCCTGCGTCAGTACCTTGCGCGCCTGGTTGAGATGAGGCTGGTCGATCATCTTGCCGTCGAGCTTCAGCGCCCCTGCGCCCGGGTTCGCGGCGAAGGCCTCGACGATCGCTCGGGCATGCGCGATCTCCGCCTCGCTCGGGCTGAAACCGGCGTTGATCGCCGCGACCTGCGCCGGGTGGATCGCCATCATGCCGGTGAAGCCGTCGCGCCGGCCCCGCGCGACATAGGCGGCGAGGCCGGTGCTATCGGCGATGTTGGGATAGACCGTCTCGATCGCCGGCACGGCAGCCGCGTGGGCGCCGAACAGGGTGAGCGCGCGGACCATCTCATAAGGCGCGGTATAGCTGCCGTCGGGATTGCGCGAGGACGTCGCGCCGATCGCGGCGGGCAGATCCTCCGCGCCCCAGGTCAGGCCGGCGAGATGGGCTGCGACGTCGCCATAGGTGGAGAGCTGGAACACCGCGGCGGCGGTTTCGCTTGCGATCGGCAGGATCGGTGGCGTGCTGCCACCTGCCAGCGCGATCAGGGCGCGAACCGAGGCGGCGCCTTCCGCCTTGGGCAGCACGATCCCGTCGGGCGGGGCGGGGAGGATCGCCCGAAGGTCGGCCTCGATCTCGCCGCCGTCGAGCGGATTCACCCGGACGAAGCAGGGCAGGGTCCGCCCGGTCTTCAGCCAGGCGGCGATCGCCTCGCGCGCCTCGGGCTTCTTCTCCAGCGCGACCGAATCCTCGAGATCGAGGATCAGCGCGTCGGCGCCGCTCGCCGCCGCCTTGGCGAAGCGATCGGGACGATCCCCGGGGACGAACAGCAGCGACCGGAGCTTCATGACGGAACCTTTATCGACGATATCTTACTGCCGGTCTGGCACATGCACGACAATCCCGTCCATCGCCGCGGTCAGGACTATCTGGCAACTGAGCCGGCTGGTCGGGCGACGCTCGGCCTCGGCCGCGTACAGCATCTCGTCCTCATGGGGCGACATTGCGGGCAGGCCATCGGCCCATTCCGGTGCGACATAGACGTGGCAGGTGGCGCAGCTGCACGATCCGCCGCAGCGGGCGAGAATGCCACGCACGCCGCCTTCCGTCGCGGCGATCATGATGCTGTCGCCGATGTCCGCCACGATCTTCCTGCGCGTACCATCGGCCTGGACGAACTCGATTTCCGGCATTCCCGTCTCCGCTTCGAACGGCGGGGTGATGGCCGGCGCAGCGGGCGCCTGCACGATGAAAAATTGGCAAAGGCCCGGGAAATTTTCTCCGCAACGACGACAGGCGGGGCACAAGGCCGCATAAGGACGGCGACGGGAGGCGCGTGTTGGATATCGAGCATCTGAGGCAATGGATCGGCCGCGAGGAGCGCGCGAGCGACATTGCGTCCGCCGCGCCGCTGGCCGGTCTTGCCGCACTGCTCGATTACGAGGCGGCGCCATGGAATGACGAAGTGCCGCCGCTTGGCCATTGGCTCTATTTCCTGCCGCGCGCCCGCCAATCGGCGATCCATGCCGACGGGCATCCGAAGCGCGGCGATTTCCTGCCGCCGGTACCATTGCCCCGGCGCATGTGGGCAGCGGGGCAGGTCAGCTTCCACGCACCGCTGCGCGTCGGCTCGCCGATCGAGCGCGTGTCGACCGTCTCCGATGTCACCGCAAAGACCGGCGCGAGCGGCGAAATGCTGTTCGTGACGCTGCGGCACGAGATCCACAGCCACGGCGTACTCGCGATCGAGGAGCGGCAGGACCTGGTCTATCGCGGCGCCGGGGCCGCGCCGACACCAACGCCAACGACCGAAGCGCCCGTCGCCGATGCCGCGCGCATCGTCACGCCCGATCCGGTCGCCCTGTTCCGCTATTCGGCGCTGACCTTCAACGGTCACCGCATCCATTACGACCGCGATTATGCGCGCGACGTCGAGGGCTATCCGGGGCTGGTCGTGCACGGCCCCTATGCCGCGACCTTGCTCGTCGATCATTTCCTCCGCGAGACACCTGGTGCGCAGGTGACGCGCTTTTCCTTCCGCGCCCGCCGGCCCTTGTTCGACACCACGCCCTTCTCGCTCAATCTCAAGCGGACGGCGGGCGGTGCCGAGGTCTGGACCGCCGACGCGTCGGGCCAGCCGGCGATGACCGGCACCATCGAAACGGGAGAATGAGGTTGCGCGACGTCGTGATTTGCGAACCGCTGAGGACGCCGGTCGGCCGGTTCGGCGGAGTATTCAAGACGCTGAGCGCCCAGGAGCTCGGCGCGATCGTCGTGCGCGGGCTGCTCGATCGGACGGGCCTGCCGCCCGAACAGGTCGAGGATGTGCTGTTCGCGCAATGCTACCCTTCGATGGACGCGCCTGCGCTCGGCCGTGTGGTCGCGCTCAACGCCGGCCTGCCGATCGAGGTTGGTGGCTTGCAGATCGATAGGCGCTGCGGGTCGGGGCTGCAGGCGGTGATCTATGCGGCGATGCAGGTCGCGACCGGGGGATCCGATCTGGTGCTGGCCGGCGGCGCGGAATCAATGAGCAACGCGCCCTTCTATTCGACGGCGCTTCGCTGGGGCGCGACCGGCGACGGGATGAAATTCGATGATGCGCTGGCGAAGGGCCGGATTACCGCTGGCGGCGTGAACTATCCGGTCCCGGGCGGCATGCTGGAAACCGCCGAGAATCTGCGTCGCGACTATGCCGTGCCGCGCGAGGAGCAGGACGCCTTCGCCGCGGAATCGCATCGCCGCGCGGTGGCGGCGCAGGACAGCGGGGTCTTCGCCGAGGAAATCGTGCCGGTGACCGTGAAGACGCGAAAGGAGGAGATACTGGTCGAGGCCGACGAGCATCCGCGCCGCGGCGTGACGGCGGAATCGCTGGGTGCGCTGAAACCGATCCTCGGCGCGAAGGATGCCGAGGCCACGGTGACGGCCGGCAATGCCAGCGGGCAGAATGACGGCGCGTCGGTAGCGATCGTGACCACGGCGGAGAAAGCGGCAGAACTCGGCCTCAGGCCGTTCGCGCGGCTGGTCTCCTGGGCAGTCGCGGGCGTGCCGCCGAAGACGATGGGGATCGGTCCGGTGCCCTCGGTCGCGAAAGCGCTGGAGCGGGCTGGCCTGACCCTCGCCGATATCGACCTGATCGAATTGAATGAGGCGTTCGCCGCGCAGGTGCTGGCCTGCACGCGCGAGTGGAAATTCGCGCCCGCCGATTTCGAGCGGATGAACGTCCATGGCTCGGGCATCTCGCTCGGCCATCCGGTCGGCGCGACCGGCGGGCGCATCATGGCGACATTGCTGCGCGAGATGGGCCGGCGCGGTGCGCGCTACGGCGTCGAGACGATGTGCATTGGCGGCGGGCAGGGGCTGGCCGCGATCTTCGAGCGTCGCACCGGGTGACGCCGCGCGGCCGGGGCAGGCTGGCGGCGTTCACCATCGGGCTCGCCGTCACCATGTCGGTGCTCGACGGGGTGATGCTCAACGTCGCGCTCCCGTCGATCGCGGGGCAGTTGCAGGCGAGCCCGGCCGAGGCGATCTGGGTGGTCAACGCCTATCAGCTGGCGGTTGCGGTGGTGCTGCTGCCGATCGGCAAGGCGGCGGATATCTATGGCCATACGCGGCTCTATCTCGGCTGCATCGCGCTGTTCGCTATCGCCTCGCTCGGCTGCGCGATGGCGGACGATCTCTGGTCGCTTGCCGCCTGGCGCTTCGTCCAGGGCTGCGGCGGGGCCGGCATCATGGGCGTGACCAACGCGATGCTGCGCTTCGTCTATCCGCCGGAGAAATTGTCGCGCGGGATCAGCGTCAACAGCCTGCTCGTGGCGCTGGCGCTGGCCGGCGGGCCGAGCTTCGCGTCACTGGTGGTGACGCTGGCTAGTTGGCGGTGGCTGTTCATCGTCAACCTGCCAGTGACCTTGCTGCTGCTTGCGATGGGGATTGCCTCCTTGCCGGCACCGGGCAAGCGGGACGGGGAGCGGCTGGATGCGATCAGCGTCGTGCTGAGCATGGCGACCTTCGGGCTCATCCTGCTGGCGCTGGATGCGGGCGCGCATCGCGATGGCGCCACGGTGCCGGTTGCGCTTGGGATTGGCGGAATCGCTGCCGGCACGCTGCTGCTCCGGCGGCAGGTCGATATGACGCGGCCGCTTTTCCCAGTCGATTTGCTGCGGACGCGCCGCTTCGGACTGTCGGTCGGGGCGGTGTTCGCGGCCTCGGCCGCGCAGCTGCTGGCCTATGTCGTGCTGCCCTTTCATTTCCAGCAGGATCTCGGACGCACCCAGATCGAGACGGGGCTGTTGTTCCTGCCCTGGCCGTTGATGCTCGCGGCGGTGGCACCCTTTGGGGGATGGCTGGGCAACCGGATCGAAACCGGGCCTCTCTGCGCGATCGGCCTCGCCCTTTTCGCGAGCGGGTTGCTGTTGCTTGCCTTGATTCAACCGGACGCATCCGTGTGGGATATCGCCTGGCGGATGGGGTTGTGCGGGTTCGGCTACGGGATTTTCCAGCCGCCGAGCAGCAAGGCGGTGATCCTGGCGAGCCCGATCGAACGAAGCGGCAGCGCAAGCGTGATGGGGGCGACGGCACGGGTGCTGGGGCAGGCGAGCGGCGCCGCGGTGGCGGCGCTGATGTTCCGGCTGCTGCCGGCGGAGGGGCGCACTGTCGCGCTGCTGGTCGCGGCGCTGTTCGCCGCGATCGGGATCGTCACCAGCCTGGCGCGCGGCCCTCAGCCATTGGCGGCGCGGAGCACGGGATAGGGCTCCGTCTCGTCCTGGTCGGCGAGCTGGCCGAGCAGCCAATCGCGGAACACCGCGACGTGATCGGCGGTGCGACGCTCGCGCGGGACGGTGAGGTAGTAGCCGCGATCGCGCTTCAGCACGGTATCGAAGGGAGCGACAAGCTGGCCATTGGCGATCTCGTTCTGGAAATAGGCTTTCTGCGCCATGGCGATGCCGACGCCGGAGATTGCCGCCTGGTTGGCGACGCTGAGCTCGTCGAAGACGAGATTGTCGTGCGGCACCAGCTCCGGATGGCCGGCCGCGGCGAGCCAGTCGGCCCAGTCATGGCGACGCCCGTCATGGTGGAGCAGCACCTGCTTCTCCAGCTCGGCGAAGCTCATGCCGGTCCGGCCGGGATCGAGCAGCTTGGGGCTGCACACCGGGCGCAATTCCTCGCGGAACAGCAGGGTGCTGTCGAAGCCCTGCCAATGGCCGTGCCCGTAGCGCAGTCGGACATCGACCTGCTCGCGGTTGAAATCGGTGCTGTCGGTCGCCGAAATCAGGCGGACCTTGATGTTGGGATGCTTGACCTGGAAATCGGGCAGTTTCGGGATCAGGAAGCCGATCATGAAGCTGGTATAGGTCCACACCGTCAGCACATGCGCGGTCTTGGAGCCGACGAACTAGTCGGTGGCGTCGGCGAGCTGCG
>NZ_JAQGLC010000223.1 GCF_028293085.1 Sphingomonas bacterium | reverse complement strand
CCTCCGCAAGGCGGCTGCGATCCACAACAAGGACAAGGTTGCCGTCTGAACGCGGCTTCCGGACCGAACATGAGGGCGGCCGGCAACGGCCGCCCTTTTTGTTTGCGCCCCTTTTCGTTTGCGTGGCCTCTCTTGGTGTGTTATCTAAACAACACACATAGGAGATTCTCATGCGTCTTGTTGCCCTGATCGCGGCGTTGCCGCTGGCGGCCTGCTCGTTCCATTCCGGCGGGAGCGATTCCTGGCCCGGCGTCGCCGGCTCGGGGACCGGCACCGCGCGCAGCTTCGCCGTCGCCGATTTCACCGGGGTCGAGTTGCGCGGCTCGGACGATGTCGATGTCCGCGTCGGCACCGGCTTCTCGGTACGCGCCGAGGGGCCGTCCGAGGAACTCGACAAGCTCAAGATCGCGAAGGTCGGCGATACGCTCCGGATCGGCCGGATCGACGGCAACAGCTTTCACTGGGGCGGCGGCGATCACGACAAGGTGAAGGTCTATGTCACGATGCCGCGTATCGCCGAGGCGAGCATCGCAGGATCGGGCGACATGGCGGTCGACCGGGTCGATGGCCAGAGCTTCACCGGCGACAGCGCGGGCTCGGGAGATCTCGACGTCGCGGCGATCAATGTCGAGACCGGCAAATTCTCGATCGCGGGATCAGGCGACATGACGCTGAAGGGTACGGCCAAGAAGCTGAGCATCGATATCGCCGGATCGGGCGGTGTCGACGCGCCGGGCCTGACCGCCCAGGGCGCCGACGTATCGATCGCCGGATCCGGCAGCGTCCGGGCAGACGTAAAGGGCGGCGCGTCGGTGTCGGTGATGGGATCGGGCGATGTCGATCTCGGGCCGGGCGCCAAATGCTCGACGTCGAAGATGGGGTCGGGCGACGTGAAGTGCGGCAGCTGAGCGCGCTTGCCTGAAAAGCGGATTGGGACGATGCCGGGCGGATGATCCGATTTCTGCCCGCGCTCGCCCTGCTGCTCCTGTCGGTTCCCGCCGGCGCCGCGGATCGCACCTATTCCATCGGCAGCTTCGACCGCATCCGGGTCGAGGGGCCGTTCGAGGTCCATCTCGCAACGGGCAAATCGCCCGGTGCGCGGGCCGAGGGCGCGGCCCGCGCCACCGAAGGGCTGGATATCCGGGTCGAGGGCACGACACTGATCGTTCGCGCCGGCCTGAACGGCTGGGGTGAGCAGCCCGTCGCCGGCACCACGGGCGCTCCGGTGATCCGGGTCTCGACGCTCATGATTCGCAGCGCGACGGTGATCGGCGGTGGGCAGCTCTCGATCGAAGGCGCGGTCAAGGGTCAGCGGGTCGACCTGTCA
Organism: Sphingomonas bacterium; assembly: GCF_028293085.1. Lineage (GTDB taxonomy): Bacteria > Pseudomonadota > Alphaproteobacteria > Sphingomonadales > Sphingomonadaceae > Sphingomonas. The sequence goes on along the minus strand of NZ_JAQGLC010000223.1, from coordinate 5,491 downwards.
GTGACCGGCAGCGGCACGCTCGGCGCGGCGGGGCTCGATGCCGACCAGCTCAACGCGACCGTGCTGGGCTCGGGCGGCATGAAGCTCGGCGGACGGGCGGCAAAGGTGCGGCTGCTGACCAGCGGCGCGGGCACGATCGACGCCGCGCGGCTCAGCGCCGGCGATCTCATCTTGCGGCTCGATGGCCCCGGCGAAACCCGCGCCAGCGCCCGCTTTACCGCGGACGTCACGACCACCGGAATCGGCGCGGCGACGGTCTATGGCACCCCGGCCTGCACCGTGAAGGCCACGGCCGGCGGGCCGATCAGCTGCGGAAAACTGGCCAAGCCTTAGTCACTCTCAACGCGCATAGCCGTCGTGCCGGAACAAGGTCCGGGAGACGAGGTGGTTTGATCTCTAGATCAACCCCAGCCCGGCCAGCTTTCCCATCAGCGCTGGCGGCATCTGGTCGCCCGTCACCATGCCATCGCCCAGATCGATCGGCGCATCGGCATCCTCCAGATAGCGCCAGCCCTGATGCGCGCGCTTTGGCCGTGCCTGGGTCAGGATCAGCAGGGGATCGATATGAATCGCAACCCGCCCGCCCTCGGCATCGCCGAAATGCAGAATCGGAGAACGCGCGATCAGCTGGTGCTTGATGATCCAGAACAAGGATCCCTGCCCCGCAATCTCCTCGTGCCTTTTGGGCAGATAACGGGTCGTCAGAAACACCGGCCCCGCCTCGGCGCGTGCCAGCAGCCGCTCCGCGAGGTGCTCGAGGCCAGTAGCGCCGAACGCGACCTTGGTGAGATGAAGAGGCATTTCAGAGATTTGGGTACCCGACCCCTAACCGCCAAGGCCCCAGAGCGTGGCAAGGCCGAGGAAGGAGAAGAATCCCATCACGTCGGTCATCATCGTCACGAACACCGCCGACGATACCGCCGGATCGACTCCGGCGCGTTCGAGGCCGACCGGGACGAGCACGCCCGAGAGACCGGCGATCAGATTGTTGATGACCATCGCGAGCGCGATCACGATCGCAAGATCGGCCCTGCCGAAGATCAGGAAGGTCCCGACGCCGATCAGCGTCGCCAGCATTGCCCCATTCGCAGCGGCGATGGTGAATTCCCGCATGATCATGCGCAACGTGTTCGAACTGGTCAGCTGATTGGTGGCGAGCGCACGCACCACCACCGCCAGGGTCTGGGTGCCGGCATTGCCGCCCATGCCCGAGACGATCGGCATCAGCACCGCGAGCAGCGCGAAGCGGCCGATCTCGCCCTGGAACGCGCCGACCACCGAGGCGGCGAGCATCGCCGTGCCGAGATTGACCACCAGCCAGGTGATGCGCGTCCGCACCGTCATCGCGATCGGCTCGTTGATATCGCCCTCGCCCGCGCCGGACAGCCGCAGGATATCCTCGCCGGCCTCTTCGGAGATGATGTGGACGATATCGTCGACGGTGATCATGCCGACCAGCCGCCCACCCGAATCGACCACCGCCGCGGAGATCAGCGCGTATTTCTGGAAGCGCAGCGCGACCTCTTCCTGATCCATATCGACCGGGATGAGCGTCTGCTCGCGCTTCATCACGTCGCCGATCGAAACGGTGCGGGGGGTGCGCAGAATCCAGGAAAGCTGGCAGGTGCCCACGGGCTTGTGTGCGGGATCGACGACGAAGATCTCCCAGAAATCGGTCGTCAGTTCCTCATGGCCGCGCAGATAGTCGATCGCATCGCCGACGGTCCAATGCTCGGGCACCGCGATCAGCTCGCGCTGCATCAGGCGACCGGCGGATTCCTCGGGATAGGAGAGCGCTTCCTCGATCGCGGCGCGATCGTCGGGATCGAGCGCGCGGAGGACGGCGCGCTGGTCGTCCTCCTCCATGTCCTCGATGATCGCGACCGCGTCGTCGGTATCGAGTTCCGAGGCGATGTCCGCCACTTCGTGAGGCTCGAGCGCGTCGATCAGGTCCTCGCGGACATAATCGTTCATCTCGGCGAACACGTCGCCGTCGAGCAGATCGGTGATCGCCTTGGCGAGATCGGCGCGCCGTTCGCCCGGGGTCAGCTCGAACAGGTCGGCGATGTCGGCGGGGTGGAGCGGCTCGACCAGCGCCCGCGCGGTCTCCGGATCGCCATTCTCGACCGCGTCGAGCACCGCGCGGACGAATTCGGGCTTGAGCCGATCATCTTCGTCGAGCTGCTGTGGTTCGGCGTCGTGCTGGGTCAGTTCGGTCTCGCTCATCCTGACCTCCCATAGCCACGCGAAACCCGGGCTCTAGCCTCGTGCGCGGCCAAAGCCAATTCCACATGACAGCATTTGTAACAGGACCGAATCCGCGGCCTCGCTTATTGCTGTGCGTGGCTCACAAGCCGACGGAAGGGGCTCGATGCGACCCTGGGTCCCTTCCGTCTCAGGGCCTGCGCTCGACAATGTTCGCCCCCGTATGAGCGCAGGTCCTGCCCCATAACGGCCCATTCTCGCCATTGCGGTTCTCGAAGACGGTCCCTAGGTGCGGGGACCCTTTCTTCAGGAGCCCGACATGGCCGATTCCCCCGAAACCCTTACCCTGACGCTCGACGGCGGCGACGTGACGATCAAGCTGCGCCCCGATCTCGCGCCCCAGCATGTCGCGCGCATCGTCGAACTCGCCAATGACGGCTTTTACGACGGCGTCGTCTTCCACCGCGTGATCCCGGGCTTCATGGCGCAGGGCGGCGATCCCACCGGCACTGGCATGCACGGGTCGGACAAGCCGAACCTTCCCGCCGAATTCTCGAAGCAGCCGCATGTCCGCGGCGTCTGCTCGATGGCGCGGGCGCAGAGCCCGAACAGCGCGAACAGCCAGTTCTTCATCTGCTTCGACGACGCGCGCTTCCTCGACGGCCAGTACACCGTCTGGGGCGAAGTGACCGACGGCATGGAGCAGGTCGACAACCTCCCCAAGGGCGAACCGCCGCGCGAGCCGGGCAAGATCGTCAAGATGCGGGCTGCATAAGCCTGATTTTCAAGCCCCTCCCCTTTGGGGGAGGGGTTTTCGCGATCAAACCCGCGGATCCCCGATCGTCTCGATCAGCCAGTCGTGAAACAGCCGCACCGGCCGCTGCACCAGCGCCCGCGGCCGGCAGGCGAACCAGTAGCTGTACGGGCTCTCCACTTCGATATCGAACAGCCGCACCAGGCGGTCGTCATGCGCGTCCTCGAAATGGCTTTCGTGCATGAAGGCGATACCGAGCCCCTGCGCGGCCGCCTCGAGCATCAATGCGCCCGAATCGAAATGGTCGATCGCCAGCGGCTCCAGATCGTTGAGCCCGGCGGCGCGGCACCATGCGGTGAAGGTGTCGGGCATATCGCGGTGGACCAGCGCGGTGAGCCCGGCGATCTGCTCGGGCCGCGTGATCGGGTTATCGCCCTCGATCAGGTTTCGCGCGCCGATCACATAAACCGAATTGCGATCGAGCCGCTTGGCGTAGAGCGCCGGATCGATATCGCGCGCCAGCGCAATCACCGCATCGAGACCGTCGCCGAGCCGGGCCAGGCCGTGCCCCGCGGTATCGATGTCGAGATGGAGCTCGGGGTGCTTCACGCGCAATTCGCCGAGGCGCGGGAACAATCGTTGCGAGGCGAACAGCGGCAGGATGCCGAGCCGCAGCCGCAACACGTCCGTACCGCTCGTCATCACCTCGACCGCGTCGGAGAGGCTATCGAGCGCCGGCGCGATCTGCTGGAGCAGCCGCTCGCCATCGGCGTTGAGCACCACCGCCTGATGGCGGCGGTCGAACAGCGGCCGGCCGATGAAGCGTTCCAGCGCCTGCACCCGGCGGCTGAGCGCGGGCGGGGACAGTGCGAGCTCCTGTGACGCGGCCTTGATCGAGCCGAGGCGCGCTACCTGCACGAAGGCCTCGATCGCGGTCAGCGGCGGCAATCTGCGCATGGTGGTAACGCTCCCTTGTGCACTGCGTCATATACCCTGTACTCTAAATCTAGCATCCTCCCTCGTGAGATTGCCAGCGCTGATTGCGTCGAACGCAATCATGCCACCTCATTTCGCACTTGCAGCATAATATACTGCGTTGCATATAGAGCAGGCCTTTCAGGCATCCTCTCCTAAAACTTTCAAGGCCGATCCTCCGGGGTCGGCCCTTTTTTTGTCTCCGTTTCAGCGGCTTGGCCGAAGCAGCCGCCTGTGCCCTCGCATATCCGGAACCATGATCCTATCTCGCGCGCTCAGCTTCGCATTCTCGAGGGGATCTACCATGGCCGACGGCGAACCGCCCGTCCGTAAATTGCAGGTGGCGAATGCCCGGCCGGAGGATAGCGGCCGGGGCCTCGCGCACATTCCGCGCGCACTGATGGCAGCGCTCGGTATCGGCGAGGGTGACGTGATCGAGATCGTCGGCAAATCGACCACGCCGGCGCGCGCCGTCTCGCCCTATGCCGAGGACGAAGGGCTCGAGATCATTCGCATCGACGGCCTGCAGCGCGCCAATGCCGGCGCCGGCGCCGGCGATTTCGTCGAGGTGCGCAAGGTCGAATCCAAGCCCGCGACGCGCGTGGTATTCGCGCCCGCGCAGCAGAATCTGCGACTCGAAGGATCGTCCAACGCGCTCAAGCGCACCTTTCTCGGCCGGCCGCTGACCCAGGGCGATATCGTCGCGACGGCGGGCCAGCAGCGCGTCGACAATATGCCGCCGGGCGTCCAGCAATTCCTTCGCGCGCCGGCTTATGCGCTGCAGGAGATCCGTCTCGCCGTGATCGCGACGACCCCCAAGGGCGTCGTCCATGTCGACGAGACTACCGAGATCGAGCTTCGCCCCGAATATGAGGAGCCGAAGGAAGCGCGCCGCGCCGACGTTACCTATGACGATATCGGCGGCATGGGCCCCACGATCGACCAGCTGCGCGAGATGGTCGAGCTGCCGTTGCGCTACCCTGAGCTGTTCCAGCGCCTGGGCGTCGATCCGCCCAAGGGCGTTCTGCTCCACGGGCCGCCCGGCACCGGCAAGACGCGCCTCGCGCGCGCCGTCGCCAATGAGAGCGCCGCGGAATTCTACCTGATCAACGGGCCCGAGATCATGGGTTCGGCGTATGGCGAATCGGAAGGCAAATTGCGCCAGGTGTTCGAGGAGGCGGCCAAGAACGCGCCCTCCATCGTGTTCATCGACGAGATCGATTCGATCGCGCCGAAGCGCGGCCAGGTCTCGGGCGAGGCGGAGAAGCGCCTCGTCGCACAGCTCCTCACATTGATGGACGGGCTGGAGGCGCGCGCCAATGTGGTCGTCATCGCCGCCACCAACCGCCCCGAGGCGATCGACGAAGCGCTGCGGCGGCCCGGCCGGTTCGACCGCGAGATCGTCGTCGGCGTGCCCGACGAGCGCGGCCGGCGCGAGATCCTCGGCATTCACACCCGCGGCATGCCGCTCGGTGACAGGGTGGATCTCGGCGAGCTTGCGCGCACCACGTACGGCTTTGTCGGTGCCGATCTCGCTGCGCTGGCGCGCGAGGCGGC
>NZ_JAQGLC010000121.1 GCF_028293085.1 Sphingomonas bacterium | reverse complement strand
TCCGATCTCGGAACCTGCTGGGAACGCTGGCCGGGCTGGTAATGATAGGCACGTTCAAGCGCGAGATCGACGAAGCCGGCGGTGCGCTCGCCGGCGCGGATCGGGATCTGGCGCGCGACCAGGGCCGCCGCGCTCATCGGCTGGAGTGCGGCGAGCAGATCCTCGATGCTGCCGCGCGCCTGATCGATCTTGTTGACGAACAGGGCATGGGGCAGGCCGATCGCTTCCAGCCGTCGCAGGATCGGCTCGACGAGCAGGGCCCGCGCCGGGTCAGGATCAATCACCACCAGAGCGAGATCCGCGGTGGCGAGCGTCATCTCGGTGTCGGTCGCGAAGCCGGCGGAACCGGGCGCGTCGATCAGCGAATAGCGATCGCCCATCCAGTCGAAGCGGAGCAGATTGAGCTCGGTCGAGCCGCCGCGCGCCCGAGCCTGCGGGCTCGCATCGCCGACACAATTGCCGGCAGCGACCGCGCCCAGGCGGGGGATCGCGCCCGCGGCGAACAACAATGCTTCTGCCAGACTCGTCTTGCCTGCACCGGCTGGTCCAACGAGCGCGATGGCCCGTGCGCCTCTGCGAATCCCGTCCATCCTTGCTCTCCTCGTGCTTGCCGGCCTTTCTGTCGAAGGCGGTCCGTCGGGAGTCGACAGGGTCGGCCTATGGGGCGGGGAACGCAAGTCCCTGCGTCAGAGGAACGTCCTGGCGAGCGCGTAAGCCTGCCGCGTCGCAAAGACGAGGCGGCGCGCGGCGTAGGCGTCGCCAAGGATATGGGCTTCGATACCCCTGCCCTTCAGCTCCTCGAACAACGCGGTTTCGCCAGTGCCGCCGCAGCACAGGACGACGGAGTCGAAGCCGGTCAGCAGGCGCTTGCGTCCTGAATAGACATTGGCGACCTCCACCCCGTCGGGCAGTACGCTCCGGACTTCCTGCAGGATGAGGATTTCGACGCCGCGGGCGTCCAGTCGGGCGAGCGGAGCGCCGACGATGTAGCGGCCAAGCAATTGGGCAGGGGTCGGGGTGGCGTAGACAATGACCACCTCGTGCCCGCGTTCGCTGAGAAAATCGGCGAGCGCAAGCGGGGGCATGTGATCGTCCTGCGCAACGATGACGACACGTCGTCCGGGTTTGGCCCCGCCCTGGAGCACGTCGGTACCCTGCAACACATGCGGCGACTCGATGCCCGGGATTTCGGGTACGAAGGGCCGCGCCCCGGTTGCAAGGACGATCAGGTCGAACGTGCCTGCTTCGATCGTATCGGCGGTCGCCAGTTTCTCGAGCGACACGGCCACGCCGGCACGGCCGAGCCGCCGGGCTTGCCAGTCGAGATAATGGCCGAAGCGTTCGTAGGAGGGCGCGTGGGTGGCGATGCGGAGCTGCCCGCCGAGCGTGTCGCCCATGTCCCATAGATCGACCCGATGGCCGCTCTCGGCCGCCAGGCCAGCCAGCTCCATTCCTGCGGGGCCGCCGCCGACGACGAGCAGATGGCGGGGGTTTGTCGTGCGGGGCCAGGGGCCGTCGATCTCCTGCGCGGCGTGCGGGTTGACCGCGCAGCCGAAGGGCAGGCCTTCGACATAGCGACGGTTGATGCAGTCATTGCCGCCGACACAGGGGCGGATCTCCGCAGCGCGGCCATCGCGCGCCTTGGCGAGCAACTCACCGTCGGCAATATGGGCACGCGCCATGCCGACGATATCGGCATGGCCGGCGGCGAGGATATGCTCTGCGATCTCGGGCGTGTTGACCAGGCCGGAATAGATCACCGGCGCTCCAATCGCGGCGCGCAGGTCGCCCGCCAGCGAAGACCATTGGGCGGGCTGATAATGGTGCGGCTGGATATAGCTGGGAGCGCCCCAGGGACTGCCGATCACGGCATGGACGAAATCGATCGGGACCATCGATTCGAGATGCCGGGCGATCTCGATCCCGCCTGCCGCGTCATAACCGCGGGGGTCGTTCTCCATCAGGTTGAGACGGATGCCGACCGTCATGTCGCGCCCAACCACATCGCGCACCGCCGTGAGTATCTCGACCGCGAAGCGGGTGCGGTTTTCGAGGTTGCCGCCATATTGGTCGTCGCGACGGTTGGTCATCGGCGAGAGGAACCATTCGATCAGGTCATCATGGTTGAAATGGAGCTCGACGCCGGCGAGACCGGCGGTCAGAGCCCGCTCGGCGGAGTAGCGATATTCGTCGACATAGCGGGCGATCTCCTCGACCGTCAGCGCATGGGGCCGCGCATTGGCGATCGGCGCGCTCAGCACCGGGGACGGCGCATGCGGGTAGCCGCCGACGCCGCCGATCTGGCCCGTGACGTAGCTGTCATGCACCTTCATGCGGCGGACGAATTCCGCGACGCGCTCGACATAGAAGGGCAAGCGGAAAAAGCCCTTGGTCTCGGCGCTGATCCCCGATGGCTCGAAGCCGGGGATGAAATGGTTGGCGATGCGCCCGGTGACGCCGTCGATCCAGCCAACGCCCGCTTTTGCCCGCACCTCCCAATAGGCCATGTTGCGATCGGCATCCGCCTCGCTGCCCCAGAGATTGCCGATCGCCGAGGAATGCGGGGGGGACATCACGCGGTTCCTCAGCGCCATGGTGCCGATCGT
>NZ_JAQGLC010000116.1 GCF_028293085.1 Sphingomonas bacterium | reverse complement strand
GCCGGAGGATTTCGACCGGCTGCTGTCGGACCGCTATGCGATGGACGGGCAGGCGGCGGCGGTCGCGGCGGGAACGCTCGGTCTCGGCGACGAGCTCGACCTGCTCGCCGGCGATCTGCCGACCGCGGACGATCTGCTCGACACCGCCGACGACGCGCCCGCGATCCGGCTGATCAACGGCATCATCGCCGACGCCGCGCGCAACGGCGTGTCGGACATCCATATCGAGCCCTATGAGACCGGCCTCGTCGTGCGCATGCGGATCGACGGCGTGCTGCGCGAGACCTTGCGCATGCCGCCGCATGTCGCCCCGGTCGTCGTCAGCCGCATCAAGGTGATGGCGCGCCTCGACATCGCCGAGCGCCGTGTGCCGCAGGACGGGCGTATCGGGCTCACGCTGGGCGGCAAGCTGCTCGACGTCCGCGTCTCGACCCTGCCGAGCCGGGCGGGCGAGCGCGTGGTGCTGCGCATCCTCGACAAGGAGAATGCCGGGATCACGCTCGACGTGCTCGGCATGACCGACGCGATCAACACGATGCTGAAGGGCGCGCTGTCCGAGCCCAACGGCATCATCCTCGTCACCGGCCCGACCGGCTCGGGCAAGACCACGACGCTCTACGCCGCGCTCCGCCTGCTCAACGACGGCAGCCGCAACATCCTGACGGTCGAGGATCCGGTCGAATATGCCATGGACGGCATCGGCCAGACCCAGGTGAACCCCAAGGTCGGGCTGACCTTCGCCGCCGGGCTGCGCGCGATCCTACGCCAGGATCCGGACGTGGTGATGGTCGGCGAAATCCGCGACCGCGAGACCGCCGAGATTGCGGTGCAGGCCTCGCTGACCGGTCATCTCGTCCTCTCGACCGTCCACACCAACGACGCGGTCGGCGCGATCACCCGGATGCGCGACATGAAGGTCGAGCCGTTCCTGCTCGCCTCCACGCTCCGCGCCGTCATCGCGCAACGCCTGGTGCGCAAGCTGTGCGAGCATTGCCGTCGTCCGGTCCAGGCGAGCGGCTCGGTGTCGGCCTTGCTCGGCTTCGATGCCGGCGCGATCGTCTACGAACCGGTCGGGTGCGAGCAATGCCAGGGCTCGGGCTTCAAGGGCCGGATCGGCGTGTTCGAGGCGATCCGCATCGACGAGACGATCCGCCGCCTGATCAATGACGGCGGCGACGAGGCGATCATCGCGCGCCACGCCTTTCTCCACGCGCCCAATCTCGGCTCGGCCGCGCGCCAGCTGGTGCGCGAGGGGTTGACCACGCCCGAGGAGGCGGTTCGCGTCTCGCGCCGTGACATGGCCGATGTCGAGGCGCCTCTGGTGGTGGATGCCGCGACCGATGGCTGATTTCGACTATCTGGCGATCGACACGCGCGGACGCGAGACGCGGGGGCATATCGCCGCCGAGTCGATCGACGATGCGCGCGTCGCGCTCGACAAAAAGCGCCTCTATGTCGTGAAGGTCGAGCCGGGATCGCGCCCGGCACCGCGCGGTAGGCCATTGCTCTCCGATCTCCGCTTCGGCGCGAAGAAGATGAGCTCCAAACAGCTCGCTCTGTTCACCCGCCAGCTCGCCACGCTCAATCGCGTCTCGCCGCTCGAGGAGTCGCTTCGCACCATCACCCGCCAGACCGAGCAGGAGACCGTCCGCGCGATCGTCTCGTCGGTCCATTCGGGCGTGGTCGAGGGCCGCCGCCTCGCCGAGGCGATGGGGCGCGAGCCGAAAAGCTTCCCGCCGCTCTACCGCGCGATGGTCTCGGCGGGCGAGCGCTCGGGCTCGCTGCCGGTGATCCTCGAACGCCTGTCGGTGCTGCTCGAGCGCCAGGCCGAGATCAACGGGAAGATCGTCACCACCCTCGCTTATCCGATCGTGCTCGCGGTCGTCGCGATGGGCGTGGTCACCGCGCTGATGATGTTCGTCGTGCCGCAGGTGGTCGAGCAGTTCGACACCGTCGGGCAGCAATTGCCGCTGCTCACCCGCATCGTGATCGGCATCTCCGCTTTCCTGGTCGGCTATTGGTGGCTGATCCTGATCGCGATCGCCGTGATCGGGCTCGGCACCTGGCGCGCGCTCAAGGATCCCGGCATCAAGCTCGCCTTCGATACCTGGGTGCTGAAGCTGCCCTTGCTCGGCCGCCTGATCCGCGATCTCCACGCCGCGCGTATGGCACGCACGCTGGCGACGATGGTCGCCAGCCGGCTGCCCTTGCTCGAAGGCCTGACCCTGACCGGGAGCACGATCCACAATCGCCGCCTCAAGCTCGCCTCGGACGAGATCATCGAATCGATCCGCGGTGGTGGCAGCCTGTCGGCGGCGATGCGCCGTACTGGCGTGTTCCCGCCCTTGCTCACCTATCTCGCCGCCTCGGGCGAGACCGCCGGGCAGCTCGACGACATGCTCGAGCGCGCCGCCGAATATCTCGAGCGCGAGTTCGATCGTTTCACCGCGACGGCGCTATCGCTGCTCGAGCCGGCGATCATCGTGCTGATGGGCGGAATCGTCGCCACGATCGTCTTGTCCATCCTGCTGCCGATCCTGCAGCTCAACACGCTTGCCGGCCAGTAGAGCCATGATGAGGACTGCCATGTTTACCCCCCGCAAACCCGATCCCCGCAAACGCCGCCGCGAAGAGGGTTTCACTCTCGTCGAGCTGATGGTCGTGATCGTCATCCTCGGCCTGCTCGCCACCGTGGTGCTGCTCAACGTGATGCCGAGCGGCGAGAAGGCGAAGATCACCAAGGCCAAGGTCGACATCTCGACCATCGAGAGCGCGCTCGACGCCTATAAATTGTCGAACGACACTTATCCGACGACCAGCCAGGGCCTCGAAGCGCTGGTCACCGCTCCGGCCGGTGCCGACGCGTCCAAATATCAGCGCGGCGGCTATATCAAGAAGCTCCCCAACGATCCCTGGGGTCGTCCCTATCTCTATGCCTCGCCCGGCCAGCATGGCGACGTCGATATCTGGACGCTCGGCGCCGACGACAAGGAAGGCGGCGAGGGCGCCGACGCCGATATCGCCAGCTGGCAGTAACCTTGTCCCGAACGCAAACCCTTGAAACGACGCGTGACGGCGGCTTCACGCTGGTCGAGCTGATGATCGTGATCACGATCATCGGCCTGGCTTCGGCCGCCGTGGTATGGGCTTTGCCCGATCCGCGCGGGCGGTTGCGCGACGAGGCGACGCATTTCGCG
>NZ_JAQGLC010000041.1 GCF_028293085.1 Sphingomonas bacterium | reverse complement strand
CGCAGCGCGGCTTAACCGGAGGTGAGCGTCACCCCAGCAGCGGCGTCATGTCGACCGGGCGGTCGCGGCGGCGCAGCTCGATGGTGATGCGGGGATCGTCCCCGGTGGACGCGCGGCCGAGCGGGGCGCCCTGCGGCACGGTCTCGCCGACCCGGGCCGAGACCGCGCCGAGCCCCGAGATCAGCGAGGTCCAGCCGCCGCCATGATCGATGATGACGATCGTGCCATAGTCCCGGAACTTGCCGGCATAGGCGATCCGGCCCGCCGCGGGCGCGATCACCGCTGCCTCCGCCGCGCTGGCGATGGTCAGGCCGCGCGAGCGCACGCCCGAGTCCGAAAGCTCGCCGAGGCCGGTGACCACCCGTCCCACAACGGGAAGCCTGTAGGGCGGCGCGCCGTGCGACCAGGAGACCGTTTCGACCGGGGACGGCACCTCGCCCGGGCGCGGCGGGCGTGGCAGCGGACCGGGGAGCGATTCGAGCTCCTCGCGCGTCGCGGCCTGGTTGCCAAGCTGGTCCATCAGATCGACAATGTCGCGGGCATGCTCGCCGAGCGCGATGGCGCGATCGGATTCGAACAGGGCGTCGCGGCCGAGCGCGCGCGAGCGCAGGCGGTGTTCGGCCTCGAGCCGGGTGAGCGCCAGGCGCTGTTCCTCGAGCCGGGCGCGGCTGTCGGCGAGCGTCCTGGTGGCGAGCGCGGCGCTGGCCTGAAGCCGGCGGGTGCGGGCGAGCTCGGCGCGGATATCGGCGGTGCGGGCGTGGATCACCGGCAAGGTGCTCGACAGCACGGCGCGGACATGGACGAGATCGTCGACCGAGCCGGGCTGGACCACGCTGATCAGGGCCGGGCGCCGGGCAAGCGACTGCAGCGCGGCGATCAGCCGGGCGACCGGCCCCTGCCGCACCGCAAGCCGTGCGCGTTGCGCGCCGAGCAAGCGACCGATGATCGCGACGCGTGCCTGACCGGCGGCGATATCCGCCTCGGCCTGCTGGATGCGGGCGGCGACCGCTGCCTCCTGCGCGCGCGCCTGGAGCGCCTGGTCCTTTTCGCTGGCGGCGGCACGTTCGAGCTTGGCCGAGCGGGCGGCGGCGGCCTCGGACTGGGCCTTGGCCTCGACCAGGCGCTGTTGCTGCTCGGAGGCGGGGCTCTGGGCGGCGGAGGACGCAAGGCCGGCGCCGGCCAGAACGGCCGCTACGGCAATCCATGCTGTTCTGCCCCCGCGCATGCGTTCACCCTTCGCGGTGATAGGGGTGGTTGGCAAGGATGCTCGTCGCGCGCCACAATTGCTCGGCGAGCATGGCGCGGGCGAGGAGATGCGGCCAGGTCGCGCGGCCGAAGGACAGCAGCAGATCGGCCCTGGCGCGATCCGCATCCTCGAAGCCATCCGCCGCGCCGATCAGGAAGCGGGTCTCGCGCACGCCGCCGTCACGCCATTTTTCCAGCCGGTCGGCAAAGGCGCGCGAGGGCAGGACCTCGCCCGTCTCGTCGAGCATGACGATTCTGGTACCGGGATCGACCACGGGCATCTTGCCGCCAATATCGGGCAGCTCGGTCAGCTTCACCGGCCAGGCGAGCCGCTTCACATAGCGATCGACCAGCTCCGCCTCAGGCCCACGCCCGATCCGCCCACGCGCGACGATATGGAGAAGCAACGCAGCTTACGCGTCGGGGGTCGACACCACCGGAGACGCATCGGTGGGAGGCGCATCGCCAAAGGCCCACATCCGCTCGAGATTGTAGAAGCTGCGCACCTCGGGCCGGAACAGATGGACGATCACGTCGCCGGCATCGATCAGCACCCAATCGGCGGTCGGCAGGCCTTCGATCCGCGTGCTGCGGCCGAGCTCGCCCTTGATCTTCTCGGCGAGCTTCGACGCCATCGAGGCGACCTGGCGCGTCGAACGGCCGCTCGCGATCACCATGTGATCGGCGATGCTGCTCTTGCCCGCGAGCGGGATCGAGATGGTGTCGACCGCCTGATCGTCGTCGAGCGACGCCAGGACGAGCTTGTGCAGCGCCTCGACCTCATCGGGTTCGGACGCACGATACGCAGGAGAAGATGAGGCCAAGACGATTCCTATGTTGAGGGTGAGGACGATGTTCGCGGCAAAAAACGCCGCTGCCAGGCGGGATCGGCCATGCGAAGCCGGGTCGCAGAATTGGGGTCGGGGCGGAATCGCAACAGCACGAGTGCCGGCATTCTCCACTTCGTCCAGCTCTTTGCCTGGTGTGCGGGCCGGATGAAGCGTCGCAACCAACCCATCGCGGGGGCCGCGAGGGCAGCACCGTCATAGCCCGGACGGGCGACGACCGCAATCGGAACCTCGCGCGCTATGCCGCGCCAGTCGCGCCACTGATCGAACTGGGCGAGATTGTCGGCGCCCATCAGCCAGATGAAGCGCTTTCTGGGATAACGCCGGACGAGCGCGCGGAGGGTATCCACGGTGTAGCGGGTGTGCAGTTTCAGCTCGATCGCGCTCGCGCGGATCGGGGCATGGCGCGCCATTTTTTTTGCGGAGGCGAAGCGCGCGGCGAAGGGCGCCATGTCGCCGGCCTGCTCCTTGAGCGGGTTGCCGGGCGAGACCAGCCACCACACTTCGTCCAGCCCGAGCGCGCGAATCGCGGCAAGGCTGATCGCGCGGTGCCCGCTATGCGCCGGGTTGAAGGAGCCGCCGAGGATGCCGATGCGGGTCACGGCAACTCGCTCTGCCAATCCTGTGCGGCATGCATGATGCGCACGATGCGAAGGATCGTCCCGGTGTCGCGGTACAGCAAGATATACGGCGTGCGTGCCACGCGCCATTTCCGCATGCCGTCGTCATCGATCATCTGACCGGCCTGCGGGTGCTGTTGAAGCATCCGGCCGGCGGCGACCGCCTGGGCGAGCACACGCTGCGCGAATTCGACGTTGCGCGGACGGTAATAGTCATCGATCGCCGCCATGTCCGACCGCGCATCGCGCGACCATCGGAGCTGCCTCATGCGGCGTCAGCAGTCCTGCCGCGCGCCTGGACCCATTCCTCCATCTGCTCCTGGGTGAAATAGTCGCCGCGATCGATCGCGTCCTCGCCTTCCTTGAGAAAGGCGCGGAATTCGGTTTCTTCCTTGACGTAGCGCTTGATCGCCTTGGCGACGAGCCAGGCGCGGGTGCGTTCCTGGCTCTCCGCAAGGGCGTCGAGGGATTGAAGCGTCGCTTCGTCAATGCGGGCGGTGATGACGGCTGTCTTGCTCATGTATCAGATGTATACGTAGGATACATCTGATACAAGTGTCAGCTCCCCCGCGGCGGCTGCTTCAACACATTGTCGCGATAGGTGCCCTGGAGCGCGGTCATCCAGCCGGGATATTCGGCCGGGAGTTTGCTGACCGTGTCGAGCGTGGCCAGTTCGTCCGGGCTGAGCACGACCTTCGTCGCGCCGAGATTGTCGTCGAGCTGGTCCTGGCGCTTGGCGCCGATGATCACGCTGGTGACGTGCGCCTGATGCAGCAGCCAGGCGATCGCGATCTGTGCGACCGAGACTCCATGCGCCTTCGCGATCGGCTCCAGCGCGTCGAGCACCTTGTCGCCGCGCACCTCGTCGACCGGCGGGAAGGCGCGCGTGGCGCGGCGGCCGCCGCTGTCGCCGTCGCGGTATTTGCCCGAGAGGTAGCCGGCGGCGAGCGGGCTCCACACCATCAGGCCGAGGCCTTCGGACTGAAGCATCGGCACCACCTCGCGCTCGAGATCGCGGCCGACGATGGTGTAATAGGATTGCACGCTCTGGAATTTCGCGGCGTTGAGGCGCTCGGAGATGCCCAGCGCCTTGGCGATCTGCCACGCGGCCCAGTTGGACACGCCGACATAGCGGACATGACCCTGGCGGACGAGATCGTCGAGCGCGCGCACCGTCTCCTCGATCGGCGTCACGGCGTCGAAGCCGTGGATCTGGTAGAGATCGATATGATCGGTGCCGAGCCGGGCAAGGCTGGCCTTGACCTGATCCATGATGTGCCCGCGCGAATTGCCGCGGCTGTTGAGGCCGTCGCCCATCGGGCCCATCACCTTGGTCGCCAGGATCACATCCTCGCGGCGGAGGCCGACATTTTTGATCGCCTGGCCGGTAATCTCCTCCGACAGCCCTTGCGAATAGACATTGGCGGTGTCGATGAAATTCACGCCCGCATCGACCGACGCCTTGAGCAGCGCATCGGCCTCGTCCTGCTTGACCTGGCCCATATAGGCGAAGAACCCCTCGCCGCCGAAGGTCATGGTGCCGAGGCAGAGCTCGGAGACGAACAGGCCGGTGCGGCCGAGCGGATTATAGCGCATTCGTGAGATATCCCTTCGTCGAAGCCGCTCCCGTCGGCGACGCGGATATGCGTATCGCGCCAAGGGGCGACAATGGCTTTGTTGGAATAAATCGAGCCGAAGCTCAGGGCCGAAGCTCAGGCCCGAAACTCAGGGGCGCGTCTGGCCGGTGCCGCGCACCACCCATTTATACGTCGTCAGGCCCTCGAGCGCGACCGGGCCACGGGCATGAAGCCGGCCGGTGGCGATGCCGATCTCCGCGCCCAGCCCGAACTCGCCGCCATCGGCGAACTGGGTCGAGGCGTTCCACAGCACGATCGCGCTGTCGACGCCGGCGAGGAAGCGCTCGGCGACGCCCTCATCCTCGGCGACGATCGCGTCGGTATGGTGCGATCCGTGCGCGGCGATATGCGCCATCGCGCCCTCGACCCCGTCGACCATCGCGACCGAGGCGATCGCCTCGAGATATTCGGTATCCCAGTCGGCCGCGTTCGCCGCGGCGATGCCGGGAACCAGCGCCCTGACCGCGGGATCGCCGCGCACCTCGCAACTGGTCGCGACCAGCGCCTCGACCAACGCGGCGGCGGGGCGATAGCCGCGATCGATCAGCAACGTCTCCATCGCGCCGCAGATGCCGGTTCGCCGCATCTTGGCGTTGACCGTGATCGCCTCCGCCATCGTCGGATCGGCCGAGGCGTCGACATAGACATGGTTGATCCCGTCGAGATGGGCGAGCACCGGCACGCGCGCCTCGGCCTGGACGCGCGCGACGAGGCTCTTGCCGCCGCGCGGCACGACGAGGTCGATCATGCCGTGGGCGGCGAGCATCGCGCCAACCGCCGCGCGATCGGTGACCGGCACGAGCTGCGCCGCGTCGCCCGGCATGCCTTCGCTCTCCAGCCCGGCGACAAGCGCGGCATGGATCGCGCGGTTGCTCTCGATCGCCTCCGACCCGCCGCGAAGGATGACCGCATTGCCCGATTTGATGCAGAGCGCGGCGGCGTCCGCCGTCACATTGGGGCGGCTTTCATAGATGATGCCGATCACCCCGATCGGCACGCGGATGCGGCGCAGATTGAGGCCGTTGGGCCGGCGCGTCTCGTCGATCAGCTGGCCGACCGGATCGCGCAGGCCGCCGACCGCGGCGACGCCGGCCGCCATGGATTCGATCCGCCCGGCATCAAGGCGGAGGCGATCGAGCATTGCGGTCGACAGCCCCGCCGCCTGCGCGCGATCCATGTCGATGGTGTTGGCGGCGACGATCGCGGGCGCCGCGTCGCGGATCGCCTGGGCCGCCGCCTCGAGCGCGCGGCACTTGGCAGCGCTCGACAGGCCGCTGAGCGAAGTCGCGGCGGCGCGGGCGCGGCGGCCCATATCGGCGATCAGCGCCGTGGAATCGGTTTCGGCATCGGCCATTGCGCGTCGCTACCACGGCATGCCGTGCGCGCCAAAGCCCTATCGCCTTTTGGGCAACCGATGATAATCGAGGCGCATGAGCGGGGGAATCGAAGCAGCCGGCGATATCGCCACAGGGGCCCTGATCGGGCGCGCGGTCGAGCCGCGGGCGGGGGAGGGCCATGCCGGGAGAATCGAGCACGGGCTGTGCCTCAACTGCGGCACCGCGCTGATCGGCGATTATTGCCATGCCTGCGGGCAGACCGAGCATGTCCACCGATCGCTGTCGTCGATCGGGCACGACCTGCTCCACGGCGTGTTCCATTTCGAGGGCAAGATCTGGCGCACCCTGCCGATGCTGGTGACACACCCCGGCGCGCTGACGCGGCGCTACATCGCCGGCGAGCGCGCACGGTTCGTTTCGCCGCTGGCGCTGTTCCTGTTCTCCGTCTTCCTGATGTTCGCGACGATCCACACCTTCAGCGGCGAGATCGAGCCGATCGACCAGAGCCCGAGGAGCCGCGAGGAGCGGATCGCGGAAATCGACAAGCAGATCGTCAAGGCGACCGCCGACCTCAAGGAAGCGCAGACCGCACACGCGACACGCGATCCCGGAATCCCGGACGGGCAGCTGATCGCAGCGCAGGCAGTGCTGAACTCGCTGAAGACCGCGCGCAACACGGTCGGCTTCAGCAAGGACGGCCATACCCGCGTGACCGTCAACGACATGAAGACCGGCTGGTCCGCGCTCGACAAGGGCATCGCCAAGGCCAGGGCCAATCCCGGCCTCGCGCTCTACAAGCTGCAATCGAGCGCCTATAAATTCTCCTGGGCGCTGATCCCGATCTCGGTGCCGTTCGTGGCGCTGCTGTTCCTGTGGAAGCGCCGCTACAAGCTCTACGACCATACGATCTTCGTCACCTACAGCCTGTCGTTCATGCTGCTGCTGGTGACCGTGTTCACGCTGGGACTGGAGGTCGGGGCACCCGGCTGGATCCTCGGCTTGTTGCTGACCTTCGGCCCGCCTGTGCATTTGTTCGCGCAGTTGCGCGGCGCCTAT
>NZ_JAQGLC010000028.1 GCF_028293085.1 Sphingomonas bacterium | reverse complement strand
AAATTAGTTAGGCTGTGAGCGCGTCTCGGTATTCAATAATTATATCCAAAATGGCTATAAATATGCAAAATCATGCATAATTATTGCTTGAATATGACGTTCTCTGCAGTCAAGCTCGCTGTGGGGGTTATCGATTCGCGATAATTAGGAAGCGTCGATTGTATCGGGCGCCGGAGAGCTCTGCCATTACTGGAAGATACTTTCGGGTTCCTTCGTGCCGGGGTTGCAGTCCTGCACTGCGTTGCCTGGTTGGTCGTGCGTCTCGCTTTCGTGGAAAGAATGGGGGGCTATGTGCGCACGCGGCTATCAATATTGCGTCGGGCAGGGGCGGGAACCAGCCTGATATTGTCTGCGCTGGTTCTGTCGGGCTGCGGCACCTATCTCCATCGCGCGTCGCTCGAAACGCAGACCAAGGCGGTGCATGACAACGTCGCTGCCTTGTCGGCGCCGGCCTACCTCGCCGCCCAGAAGCAATGGCTGACCGACACAGCGAAGCGCGAGGATCAGGCACTGGCAACCTATCTTGCGAGTTCCCGGGACTATTCGCTGCTGAATATCATCCAGCCCGCCTCTGGCAGCGCGCCGGGAAGCCGGGGCGATCGCCTCAGGGCCGCGGTCGAGTTCCAGCTGGAGAAGGCAGCCGGAATCCGCAGCCTCGACCAGGCGCAACGACGCAGGCTCATGACCGCGCCGGCTATCCAGGCAACGCTGGAAAATACGCGATCCTCGAGCGCACCGTCCATCAGCGACCTGGCGGACGACTATCGTCGGCGGGGCGGTACGGGCACGACGGATTGCCCGGCGGTAAACAATAACGCCGCAATCCCTGCAGACCCGGCGGCGGCGCAGATCGCCTATCGGTCGTTGCGCAAGGCGTGCGCCGCAGCGGATCCGAAAATCGCGGCCGCGGTCGCGAGATCCGCCTGCAATCTTGATCTCGTGAACTCGCCGCTCGACAAGATCTGCGGCGAGATCGACGAGTCGCAGAATCCCATTTCGGCGAAGCGCAAAAAGGATCTCGGCGGAGTCGTCAGCGCTCTCAAGAAGCGACTCGAAAGGCCCGCGCGCGCCGATCTCCAGAAAGCGGCGGCGGACGCCATCGCGGAGGGCGAAGCCGCTCTCGACGCCGCAACCGCCAATGCGGGATACAAGGATGCCCTCGATGCTTTGGGCAAGCTTCTCGCCATTGACCTTTCCGGCGAACTCGGCCGGCTCACTGCTGCCGTCGATAGCCCGAAGGTCGTGGCCTGGAAGGCCGAAACCAAGGCTATCCTCGGGTTGATCGACGCGATCGATACGGTTGCCGCCGATCAGGGCCCGCCGCTCGACGAGCCGAGCGCGTTGCTGATCGGAATCGCCAAGGTGCAACATGACCTGAACCTGGTGACGATCGATATCGACGAGCAATCGCAAAGGGCGGTCCTGCTGCGCCAGAAAGCCGCGGCGTCCAGGACGCAACTCCACTATCTCGCCAGGTCGCAGGCCGCGCTTTGCCCGAATATCGGGCCCTGTACGGCGCGTACCGACAACAAGGCCCTGTCGGAGGCGCTGTCCTATTTCCTCAGCGCCTATAATCAGGGGCTCGCGCCATCGAGCATCTACGACTTCCGCCTGATCCAGGTAAGCCGGATCGCCATCGTCCGGCGGGCGCAGGCGACCGAGGCGGATTATCGCGCGCTTATCCAGCCGGCTGTCGATCAGCTTGCTGCCTATGGCGAGGGAGGCATCAAGGCAGAAACACTCGGGACCTTCCTCGGCAGCCTGCCGGTCACCGCCGCAATCATTGGGAAATGACGATGAAGCATGTTCTTCTCCCGATCCTTCTGTGCCTGACATCCTGTGCCGGTGAGCGGGCAATGCGATCCACATCGAGCCAGACCGCAGTCGTGCTGCAGCAATATCGCACGGCGTTCCGCGATGTCGCCGCGCAACAATCCGCCCTGAACGTCGGGACCGAGGACCGCATCTCGCATCTCACCGCGATGGCGAATTTCAACAAGGTCGAAATCGAGAGCCGGAAAATGTCCTGGTCACTCGCGGGCGATCACGAAGCGCTCGACCGGCTCGCCCTGGTCGGCGCGAAGGGGCCGGACGAGATTCTGGCGGGGATGGCGCCGACGCCTGCCGCCGTGGCGACGCCGACGCTGAAGTTCGATCCGGCGCCAGTCGATGCGGTCATCAAGCAGCTCGTGGTGCTCCAGAAAAAACCCGACTGGGCGACGAGCGCCAATGATCTGATCGCCTACGGAACGGCGTTGCGCACCGCCTATGACGCCGCGCTGAAGGACGATGGGGACAAGGCGTCCGCCGCGACAGCCGACACCAAGAAAGCCACAACACCGGCCGTTGCGCCGACCGAATAGCTGACAAGGGGAGGAACGGGATATGCCGAGTCAGTCAACCGACGCAGAACGGGCCAAGGCCCTGACGATGGACCTCTGGTACAAGCGCGAGGCGCTGGTCGATTTCTTGCAGAAACTGAACGAAGAGGTGATGCCCGACGATGCGCCGGATTATGAGGGGCTGAAAAGCAATGCGTATCTCGAGATACAGCGGATAGATGCGTTGCGAGACATGGTTCAGGCGAACATCATCCCGCCCTTCCCGACCGATGAGCAAATCGCCGCGTTGCAACAGTCGGTAGGTGAGCTTCAGCAGGCCGTAGAGCGGTCGCAGCATGTCGACGACCTGATCGGCGCCGCGACCGTCGCCATCAAGACATGGCCCGTTTCAGGCGGAGGCTAAACAGCTAGCCCACGCCTCGGATCCGCGCCGGGACCATGATCTCGCCGCGAGCGGATCGGCGACGAGGACCACAGGCCATCGACGATGTCGCAGAGCTGGGCGAGGAGGAAGGCTGGCACCGTAGAAGGCGGCGCCCGGCCACGTTGCCGACCATCACCTTGAGGCCGAGTCGGCGGGTATGATCGGCCCTCAGCAGCGCTTCGGTAAGGTCGCCGCGATGACGATGGGCGCCCGGTATGTCGCCAGGTTCCTCCGCAGCCTGCTTGCCGGCGTCATGGGCGCTTCTTGGGGCGTCATTCCAGCGACATGGTCTTCGGCGCGGGGGCGCCGTAGGTGCTGATCGCGGCGATCATCCTCTATGGCATGGGCCGAATGAGGCCGATCGGAATCGGCTGATTCTTGATCCATGTATGCGCCTGAAACTAGGTGCGAATCCGGCACCATCTCGGTTTGCGCGGGTCATTGGCGAGACGTAGCATTTGGTCCTGGGCAGCGTGCCGCCGGGGGTAATACGGCAAGGCCCGATCGGTGGGGGATTCGGCGCCGGCCCGGTCCCGTCGTGGCGGCCGGCGGGGGGCCGGACCATGACGCTCGACGAGATCAAGCAGGCGCTGCAGCCATGTTTTTCGGGAACCGTCTTCACCGGGCCCGACACCTTGTTTGGCTCCGCCACGCTGAAGGCGGTGTTCGACGCCTCGCTGCCGGACGGGCAACTCGTGATCGACGGCACCATGACCGAGACGAGCACCGATGTGGTGATCAGCGGCACCGGCCAGGGCCCGTTCGCCGGTATGCAGGTGACCGCGACGTTCACACCGCAGGGCAATGACGTCGCCCTGGTCGCGACGGGCACGAGCGCGGGCGATGGCGACTGGGCGTTCGCGACGGCCTATCCGAGTTTGGCCGGTAGTGTGCTTGCCGATCTGGGCGTGCTGGCGGGCGCCTCGCTGATCCTGCGGACGATCACTGACAACCAGCATCCGGCCGGTCTCGGCTTCATGGGCAATGTGTCGGTGGGCGGGACCCTGCTCCAGGCCGCCAAGTTCATCGGCTCAGTGCCGAGCCTCGCTTTCGCCGGCCCGATCACCATGGTCTCGGGCGCGCCCAGCTTCACCCTGGTCGGGCCGATCGCCCAGCCCTTCACGCTCGGGCCGCTGGTCAGCCTGGCGCTGACCGCCAATCTCGACGCGTCCAAGACGCCGGCGGTCGCGATCGTCACCACCGTGTCGGTGACGGTGAACGGGACGGCGACCAACCTGCCCGCGTCGATCGTCTTCAACGGCGATCCGACATTGCACCTGATCGTCACCGCGCCGAGCGGATCGGGCGTCGCCATTTCGGACCTGATCCCGCTTGCGCTGGGCGGCGCGCTCGATTCGCTGCTGCCGCCGGTCGGCCAATATGATCCGACCGGCGCGATCGCGCTAAAGACGATCGACTTCGCGGTGGTGCCCGCCACGCCTTCGCTGACCGGTGTCACCTTCTCGCTGGGATCGAGCAAGCCCTGGACGATCGGATCGCAATTCGCGGTGACCGATATCGATATGGCGCTGGTCGTCGCGACGAGCGGCGGCACTTCGGTCTCGGGAACGATTTCGGGCGATTTACAGATCGGCCCGAACGGATCGATCTGCACGCTCGACGCAACGGCGGCGCTGCCCGACGGGACCTTCTCGGCCAAGCTCGATCCCAACGGGTCAAAGCCCAATGTCTCGGATCTCGTCACCTATCTCGCCGGCAATTTCGGGCTGCCCACGATCACGGTCTCGAGCCTCGACGTGGAGCTCGATCCGGGCAAATCGACCTATAGCCTGACCGCCGGTTTCTCGACCGACTGGTCGCTCAACATCGGCGATTTCGGCCTGTCGATCGCGGGTGCGTCGATCGCCCTGGCCGACACGGCGGGTACCCCGTCCGGCACGGTGACGGGCACCTTGCTGCTCGACAAGACCAACAGCTTCGCGGTCACGTACGGCGTGCCGGGCGGGTTCAAGCTGGTCGCGCAGGTGCCGTCAATCTCGCTGAGCACCCTGGTCGGCGATCTGTGCAAGGCGATCGGCGCGCCGCCGCCCTCGTTCGATTTCAGCTTCACCGATTCGACTATCCTGATCACCGAGGATGGGGGCAATTTCACCTTCCAGTTCGGCACTCAGCTCGACAGCTATGGCAGCGCGGCGCTGGTGGTGCAGAATTCGAACGGCTGGGCCTTCGCTTTCGGGCTGCTGCTCGACACGACCAAGCTCGGCGCGCTGCCGGGCCTGGGCCTGCTCTCCGCGTTCGATTCGATCTTCGGGCTGGAAGAGATCGCGGTCATCTTCGGCACGCTCTCGGGATCGGGTTTCACCTTCCCGGCGCTGGCGGATTTCGACAATCCCGACATCAAGGCGCCAGCGATCTCCACGCCGGCCTGGAACGGCACGCTGGCGCCGGGCCTCAGCATCTATGCGATGCTCGATCCGCAGAACAGCAAGGCATTTGGCTGGCTGTGCAAGCTAGTCGACTTCTCCGGCCAGGTCGCCGCCGTGATGACGATCCCGGAGGATCCAACCACCGGCACTCAGCTCGCTTTGACGATCTCGGGGCAGATCAATTCGAACATGACGATGAGCGGTTCGTTCATCGCCAAGCTGGTCGGCGGGCAGCCCGTTTTGTCGCTGCAGGGCACGATCCCGACCACCATTGCCAGCCAGAATGTGAGCTTCACGATCGCGGTCAGTTTCGAGGCCAATGGCGTGTTCGTCTCGGGCAATACCGGGGCCGGGGACACCATCTCCTTCTGCGGCATCAATCTGCAGAATCTCGCGATCGAACTCGGCGTCGATGCCGAGGGCATCCCGAGCATCGGCGTGGCGGGCACGATCATGGTGGGGACGTTCGATTCGTCGATCGCCATCTTCTTCAACAGCGCGACGCCCTCGCAGAGCATGTTCGCGGGGTCGATCAGCGACGTGACGCTGGATGAGGTATTGGGCCCGATCGTCGGGCTTGCCGCGGGATCGGTGCCGCCGGAGGTGACCAACCTACTCAAGCAATTCTCGTTGCAAGGCACGCAGACCGTATCGGTGCCGGCCAGCCTGTCGACTGCGCTCGATGCGCGCGATGCAAAGCCGGTGATCGCGGCCTTCGCGACCGCCGGGATCACGCTCGATTCCAATCCCGCCAATATCTCGATCCTGGGCGGCTCGTCCGGCGCCTGGGCGGTGACCGATCTGTCGACCTTGTTCCATTATCATCTGACGCCCGCGGGCGGGACGATCACGGTCGAGAAGGAGGCGCAGGTCAAGGTCGTGCCGCAGACGACGCAGCTGGGCACGCTGCCGCCGATCCAGGCCGGCTTTGCGCTGTCGGGCAAGCTGTCGGTGTTCGGCCTGTACGGCATGCTCGACGTGAATTTCGAGCCGTCGGTGGGCCTGTCGGTCGAGGCCAATATGTCGCCGATCCAGCTGCTCAACGACAGCCTCCTCACGATCACCGCGGACGGCGACACGACCAAGGGGCCGTATCTCTCGCTGTCGAGCTACACCCAGGGCGGCGTCCCGCCGCACGCGACCGCGTCCGGCACCGTCACCCTGCTCGGCCTGGTCGGCAACAGCATCGCGATCGACATCTCGCCGAGCGGGGGCACATTCCAGCTCGCGTCGACCAACCCGGTATACAGCTATTCGATCAACGTGACGCTCAACAGCAGCGGCTTCACCGCCAACGGCTCGGCGACCTTGGGCTTCAACCAGAGCGTCGATCTCGGCGTGCTCGGGACCTTGCCGCTGAATGTTTCGGTCGGCGGCTCGGTGCTGGTGACCCTGACCGGCTCGGCCGCGACGGCGAGTTTCTCGGGCAATTTCACCTTCGAAGGGCAGGGCTTCTCGACCGGCCAGGTCGGGCTCGACGTCACCAGCGCGAGCCTCGAGAATCTTGCGAACGAGATCGCCTCGGCGATCGCCGACGCGATCAAGACCTATCTGCTCGGCAATCTCGATCCGAGCAAATGGCTCAACTGGGTCAAGAACAACATCATCCCGAATGTCGCGCAGAACGCGCAGATGGTCGGCCAGGTGCTCGGCGCGACCTTCCATCAGAGCGCCGACCAGATCGCCAGCGCAGTCGATTCGGTGCTCGGCTACGGCGCCGATGCCGCCGCGACCGCGCTCAACGCGGCGAACGTCACGGCCAATGCGGCGGCGGATGCGATGGCGGCTGCCGGCTATGCCGCAGGCGACATCGCCAATGCGATCAAGAACGCCTTCACCAACACCCATGCCGATACCGCCGTCCATATCGATACGCCCGGCGGGCCGCATGCGGACACCACGCCGCATCTCGACACCCCGGCCGGGCCGCACACCGACACCCAGATTCCGCCGCATGGTGACGGCAACACGCACGGCGACACCAGCGGTCCGCACGGCGATGTCGGAAAATGGGGGGTCCATGCCGATACCACACCGCATATCGATCTCAGCCCGCATGGCGACACGCCGTCCGGCCCGCATGCCGATACGGCGACGCCGCCGCATGTCGATACGTCGCAGCATGCCGATACCCAGGTTCCGCCGCACGGCGACACCAGCCCGCATATCGATGTGACGGGCTAATGGGCGTCGAGCTCCGTCCCTTCGGTGTCGCGTGCAATTTGTCGTGCAGCTATTGCTATCAGAACCCGATGCGCGAGGCGGGGAATCTGCGCCAGCAGCACGACATGGCGCGGATGAAGGCGGCGCTCGACAAGGCGGGCGAGCCCTTCACCCTGTTCGGCGGCGAGCCCCTGCTGATGCGGATCGCCGATCTGGAGGAGCTGTTCGCCTACGGCCATGAGCGCCACGGCGGGAGCAGCGTCCAGACCAACGGCGTGCTGATCACTGACGCGCATATCGATCTGTTCCGGCGCTACCGGGTGAGTGTCGGCGTCTCGATCGACGGGCCCGGCGCGCTCAACGATGCGCGGCTCGATCGCAAGGCAAGCAAGACCCGGGCGAGCACCGCGAAAGCGGAGGCGAATATCGAGCGGCTATGCCGTGAATACCGCCCGCCGGGGCTGATCGTGACGCTCCACCGCGGCAATGCGGCGGGGGAGCATCTGCCGGCGATGATGGACTGGATGCGCTCGCTCGATACGATCGGGATCAGAAGCGTGCGCCTGCATGTGCTTGAGGTCGACGATCCGGCGGTGGGCGCCGAGCTGGCGCTGAGCACGCGCGAGAATGTCGAGGCGATCCTCGCCTTTGCCAAGGTGCAGAGCGAGCTCAAGGGGCTGCGTTTTGACCTGGTCGACGAGATGAAGAAGCTGCTGCTCGGCAATGATCGCCAGACGACCTGTGTGTGGAACGCCTGCGATCCTTACGCGACCAAGGCGGTGCGCGGAATCGAGGGCAATGGCCAGTCGAGCAATTGCGGGCGGACCAACAAGGACGGAGTCGATTACGTCCAGGCCGATCGCCACGGTTATGAGCGCACGGTCGCCTTGTGGAACACGCCCCGCGCCGATGGCGGCTGCGGCGGCTGTCGCTTCTTCATGATGTGCAAGGGGCAATGTCCGGGTACCGCGATCGACGGCGACTGGCGCAACCGGTCCGAGCATTGCGAGATCTGGATGCATCTGTTCGCGGTGCTCGAGAACCAGCTGATCCGCGAGGGCGAACACCCACTGTCGATCGATCCGCTGCGCCCCGAGCGCGAGGCGACAGCGGTGGCGCGCTGGGCCGCGACCGCCTCGGTGGAGGTCGGGTGATGGCAAGCTGGACGGCGCCCGCCTTTTGCCGATCGTCCTGGGCGAGCGAGACGGCGCGTGCGCTGTGGGAGCCGCGGTTCAGGGCGGCGCGTACCGCGTGCGAGGATCTGGCGGTGCTCCAGGTCGCCGACGGCGCGCGGGGCACGGTGGCGGTGATCCGGCCGGCATCGCTGGCGCGGGTGACGGCGCTCGCCGCCGAACGCGGGGTGGCGTTGCGCTCGCTCGATGCGGCGCCGGCGACGGCGCATGCGGTGGCGGCGGGCCGGCTCGGGCGGTTGCTGGTCGCGATCGGCGACGTGGATCCCCCGCTTGCCGATCCGATCGAGAACCGGGACGATCTCGATCCGGTCTGGCGACTCGCCGGCGCGGTGAGCGGGGACGAGGTGGCGGTCGCGGGCGACTGGGCGGTCAATCCGCTGCTGGCGCCGGTCGGTCTCGTGGTCCAGCCGCTCTGGCCGCGCGGCTTCGACTGCCCGGACGCCGTCGCGCGCGGCGCTGCGCTGGTCGCGGCGGCCGCGCGGCACGATCGCGCCGAAGCGATCGGGTGGCTGCATGAGGCGCTGTCCTGGCCGGTGGCGTGGAGCGCGCTGCACGGCATTGCCGAAATCAAGACGCCGGTGTTCCGCTTCATCCGCAACGCGCCGCCGACGCCGGGCAAGCTGAGCGTGCGACGCGAGGGCGACACGATGCCCGAGGGCTCGGCGCGCGGGCTCGGCTTTCCCTTCGCCGCGCCGCGCCTGTCGGCGCCGCGGGCAGCATGAACATCGCCGTCGCGCTCGCGCCCGACTGGGCCAGGCTCGCGCGGCCCCAACCCGACGGTTATGATACGCAGGCGATTCTCGACCTGGTGGCGCACCGGCTCTTTCCCTGGCGGCGGCGCGATCCGGCGGGTGCGCCCACCCTGTTCGGCGGGCGCGTCGCAGTGCTCAATCGCGACTTTTCCGGCTTTTCGCCGCCGCAATTCGCGCCCGCGCCGCCGGAGCATCCGCACCTCGCCGAGGCGGAGGCGATCCTTGCCGCCTGGCCCGAGGCTGTAGCGCAGGTCCCCGAGTTGATCGATACGATCCAGGTGTGGAGCGACACGACCCAGACGGCCGCGGTCGCGGCGCTGCGGCCGGGTTCCTCGAGCCACTCGATCGAGGAGGAGTTCGGCACCATCATGGTGACGATCGACAGCCCGTTCGGGACTGCCCAGGCGCTGGTGCACGAGATGGCGCATCACAAACTGCGCGCTATGGGAGTTCCGGTGGTGGGTGCGGCGCGGCTGGTCGCGAACGATCCGGCCGGCCTTTACCGCAGCCCGATCATCGTCGGCCGGTTGCGGCCGATGACGGCAGTCCTGCACGCTCAATATTCGTTCATGCACGTGACCCAGCTCGACGTCGCCGTGCACGATGCTCCCGACACGTCCGATCGGTTGCGCGCGCAGTCGCTCTATCTGCTGGCGCGCAACGTGCCGCGGATGGAGGCGGGCGACGAGGAATTGCGCCGCCACCTCGTTACCGATGCCGCCGGTGCGCGCTTTGCCGAAGCCTTTTTCGCCTGGTCGGCAGAGGTGCTGCTACGGGGTCGGGCCATTCTCGATGCTTCGGGCTACGGCATTCCGCCGCTCTGAGAGCAGGTGAATTTGGCGCGATCGCCCCTATCTGAAGCCGATGTCCCCTTCCCAGATCGACCTGTTCGCTACGCCACTCGTTGCGTCCTGCCCGCCGGGCCTCAGCCATGCCGACGACGTGCTGACGCCCGCCGAGGAAAGGGCGCTGATTGCGCGGCTGGAAGGCGTGGACGTCACGCCGTTCCGCTTCCAGGGCTGGCTCGGCAAGCGGCTGACCGCATCGTTCGGCTGGCGCTATGATTTCGACAATGCCAGCTTTGGCCCGACCATAGCGATCCCGGATTTCCTGCTGCCGGTCCGTGCACGTGCGGTCGAATTCGCCGGCCTGGCTGCCGAGGAGCTCGGCCAGGCGCTGGTCGTCCGCTACGATCCGGGCGCCGGGATCGGCTGGCACCGGGACCGGCCGGTGTTCGAGCATGTCGTCGGCCTATCGCTCGAGGCGTCGGCGACCCTGCGGCTGCGGCGGCGGCGCGAGGGCGGTTTCGATCGTGCCGCGCTGCGGCTCGAACCGCGCTCAATCTATCATCTGAGCGGCGAGGTGCGGCACGATTGGGAGCACAGCATCGCGCCGCTGGACGTGCGCCGCTGGTCGGTGACCTTCCGCAGCCTGACGGAGCGTCTGAAAGTCAGCCGCCCAGCACATTGATCGAAAAGGCCAGCACGCCAATGTTGAAGACGAAGGCTGCGAGGCAGTGGCCGATTGAGACGCGCCTGATCTGCCATGAGGTGATGTCGGTGTCGGAAGTCTGGAAGGTCATACCCAGGGTGAAGCTGAAATAGACGAAGTCCCAATAATCGGGCTCGGGGCATCCCTTGATCTCGATCCCCCCGGAGTCGCCGCCGCCGGTGCGGGAATAGAACATATGCGCATAGTGCAGGGCATAGACGCTGTTCGAAAACAGCCAGGCCAGCACCAGCGTGACGATCAGCAGGGCGGTCGTCAGCGGATTGCCCTTGCCGCCCTGCATCTCGCTCGCGACCGATACCAGGATG
Organism: Sphingomonas bacterium; assembly: GCF_028293085.1. GTDB lineage: Bacteria > Pseudomonadota > Alphaproteobacteria > Sphingomonadales > Sphingomonadaceae > Sphingomonas. The sequence continues at coordinate 12,551 of NZ_JAQGLC010000028.1, read as the reverse complement.
ACGAGCGACACGACGGCGGTGAGCGCCAGCAGCGACGCGCGGTTGGCGTCATTCTCCTTGGCGAAGCGCCGCATGTCCTCCGCCTTGCTGCGGAGCAGGGGCGCGATGAGGAGCAGGAACAGCGCGCTCGCGATGTCGAACGCCGCCATCGTGCCCAGGCCCCAGCCCAGGCAGGGGATCAAGCCGGCAAGGCCGATAACGAAGACGGCGACGAACGCAACGAACCGGGCCGGCGCGATCTTCCTGCCGAGCTGCATGGCATCTTCCTCGATACGGGCGCGCGGTGGTTTGAGGCGCGTTATCCAAAGGCTAGCGCTTCATGCCGCGCTCGCATAGATAGCGCGCCTTTATGGCCCGTGTAGAAACCCCCAATCGTATCCGCGGCACGCAGGATATCTTCGGCGACGAGCAGCGCCGCTTCGCGCGCGTGCTTGAGGCATTCGAGAAGGTGCGACGGCTATTTGCCTTTCAGCGCGTCGATGTGCCGGTGTTCGAGGCGACTGCCGTGTTCGCGCGCTCGCTCGGCGAGACCACCGATGTCGTTTCGAAGGAAATGTACACCTTCGAGGATCGCGGCGGCGATTCGATTACGCTGCGCCCGGAATTCACCGCGGGAATCGCGCGCGCCTATCTGACCGAGGGGTGGCAGCAATATATCCCGCTGAAGCTGGCGACCGCCGGCCCGGTGTTTCGCTACGAACGACCGCAAAAGGGGCGCTTCCGCCAGTTCCACCAGATCGACGCCGAGGTGATCGGTGCGGCCGAACCCGCGGCCGATGTCGAGTTGCTGGTTTTCGCCGACCAGCTGCTGCGCGAGCTGGGCATTTCGGACGGGGTGACGCTCCAGCTCAACACGCTGGGCGATGCGGAGACGCGCGACGCGTGGCGCGCCGCGCTTATTACCCATTTCGGGCAGCATAAGGCTGATTTGTCGGCGGAAAGTCAGGCTCGTCTGGAGCGCAATCCGCTACGCATCCTCGACAGCAAGGATCCCAGGGACAGACCGATTGCCAACGCCGCGCCCGATATCGACGCCTATCTGACGAGCGAGGCCGGCGCGTTCTTCGAGAACGTGACCAAGGGTCTCGATGCGGCCGGCGTGGCCTGGACGCGCAACGCCCGGCTGGTGCGCGGGCTCGACTATTACCGGCACACCGCGTTCGAATTCGTCACCGACCGGCTCGGCGCGCAGGGCACGGTGCTGGCGGGCGGGCGTTATGACGGGCTGATCGGCGCGCTCGGCGGCCCGGACACGCCGGGCGTGGGCTGGGCGGCTGGGGTCGAGCGGCTGGCGATGCTGCTCGACGAGCCGGCAGCCGAACGGATCGACGCCGTACTCATCCCGATGGGCGAGGCCGCCGAGGCGCGCGCGACCGGTATCCTGGCCGATCTTCGCCGCGCGGGGATCGCGGCCGACATGGCTTTTCGCGGCAACATGAAACGGCGGCTCGCCAGGGCCGATGCGCAGGGCGCGCGCTTCGCGATCATCATCGGCGACAATGAGTTGGCCAAGGGGGTCGCGTCGCTAAAGGCGCTGGAGCCGGGTACGCAGAGCGAGGTTTCGCTCGGCGATCTGGTTGGGGTGTTGAAAGCCGGATGAGCAGTATCTCGGGGGAGAGGATCGCGCAGATCGAGGCGCGGCGGGACGAGTTGCAGGCGCTGATGGCGACCGGCGACCTGCCGTCGGACCGCTTCGTCGCCGTTTCCAAGGAATATGCCGAGCTCGAGCCCGTTGCGCGGGCGGCGGGCGAGGTGCGGCGGCTCCGTGCCGAGCTTCACGTGCTCGCCAGCATGGAAGGCGAGGCGGATCCCGAGATTCGCGCGATGGCCCGCGAGGAGATCGACGCGATCCGCGAGACCTTGCCTGATGCCGAGCGCGCGCTGGCCCTGTCGCTACTGCCGCGCGATGCCGCCGACGAGCGCGCCGCGATGCTCGAGATCCGCGCCGGGACCGGCGGCGACGAAGCGGCGCTCTTCGCCGGCGACCTGTTCCGCATGTACCAGCGCTATGCGGAATCGCAGGGCTGGAAGGTCGATCTGATCTCGGCTTCCTCCTCCGAATCGGGCGGGTTCAAGGAAGCGATCGCCTCGGTCGAGGGCAAGGGCGTGTTCGCCAAATTGAAGTTCGAAAGCGGCGTCCACCGCGTCCAGCGCGTGCCGGTCACCGAGGCGGGCGGGCGAATCCACACCTCCGCCGCGACGGTCGCCGTGCTGCCCGAGGCGGAGGAAGTCGACGTCAAGATCGAGGACAAGGATCTGCGCATCGATATCTACCGTTCGTCCGGGCCGGGCGGGCAATCGGTCAACACCACCGATTCCGCGGTGCGGATCGTGCATATCCCGACGGGCCTCGTCGTGATCCAGCAGGACGAGAAATCGCAGCACAAGAACAAGGCCAAGGCGATGAAGGTGCTGCGCACCCGCCTGTACGAACTCGAGCGCGACCGCCTGCACACCGAGCGCGCGGGCGCGCGGAAATCGATGGTGGGTTCGGGGGATCGCTCGGAGCGGATCCGGACCTATAATTTCCCGCAGGGGCGGGTGACCGACCACCGGATCAATTTGACGCTGCACCGGTTGCCGGAGATTCTCCAGGGCGAGATGGACGAGCTGATCGGGGCGCTGATCGCCGAGGACGAAGCCGAAAGGCTCGCGTCGCTGGATGCTTGATGTCTCCCCTCCCGCTTGCGGGAGGAGTGGCGCGGCCCTTGGCCCTGCCCGGGGGGCAGGGCTGCCGAGCCACTGGGGGTGGGCGCCCGGCCGATCTCGAACGAACCGTTGGCGGTGAGCGCGAGCCCACCCCTCAATCCCCTCCCGCAAGCGGGAGGCGAGGTAAGAAGAGCGCTCGCCGAAGCCGCAGCCTCCTTCGCAAGTATCTCCGAAACCTCGCGCCTCGATGCCGAACTGCTCATGGCCCACGCCCTTGGCGTCACCCGCGAGATGCTGCTCCTCAAGCATCTCGACGATCCGACCCCTAAAGGCTTCGCCCCGCTCGCAACCCGCCGCCTGAATCACGAGCCGATCGCCTATATCACTGGCACCCGCGCCTTCTGGACGATCGACCTGCATGTCGGCCCCGGCGTTCTCGTTCCGCGCGCGGACAGCGAGACGTTGATTGAGGCGGCGATCGAGCATTTTGGCGACCGCGCCCCGGCCACTATCCTCGATCTCGGCACAGGGCCTGGTACGCTTCTGCTTGCGGCGCTGTCGCAATGGCCGGAGGCCTGCGGGCTGGGCATTGATGCATTCGAGAAGGCACTGGACTATGCCGAAATCAACGCAATTGATCTGGGCATGGAGGAACGCGCCCGCTTCAAGCTTGGCAACTGGGCGACCGATCTCCATGGCCAGTTCGATCTGATCCTGTCCAACCCGCCCTATATCGGCACCAGCGAAGCCTTGCCGTTGGAAGTGCGCAACCACGAACCGGATATCGCCTTGTTCGCTGGGCCCGACGGCCTTGACGACTATCGCGTCATCGCTCCCCAGCTTACACGCCTCATCGCGCCCGGCGGTGCCGCGATTCTCGAGATCGGCGCGACCCAGGCGGACGCCGTCACCGCACTTCTCGGCGAGCAGGGACTGTCGGTTGCCCTCCGTTACGACCTTGGCGGCAACCCCCGCGCGCTGATCGTCACTTGAATGGTCCCATATTCGTCACAATATTCCGCTTGGAGATTGGCCCGCCAACCGCTATTGAGCGGGCAGGGGCACGCGTTTTCATCATAACCGGTTGAAAACGGGCTGTTGCCCGCCTCCTTCGTCATGCAGTCGCTGCCGTCCGGCGACCGTGGCAGGCTCGTTCCGCCGATTGTCGGCGTAAGGCGAGCCAAGGAGCATGCATCCACATTTCTGGAGCACGACCGGGTTGGTTACGAACGACAGGACAACAACACTTGATCAATAATCGTCAGGCCGGCCGCCGTCGCGGCCGTGGCGGGCAGCAGCAGCGCCCGCAAGGTAATCCAGGTCGCCAGGATAATGGCAACCGCATCGACAATCGCGCGCGTGGCAATGCGGCGCAACTGCTCGAGAAATACAAGACTCTCGCCCGCGACGCGCAGATGCAGGGCGACCGCGTCAACACCGAATATTACCTCCAGTTCGCGGATCATTATTTCCGCGTGCTCGCCGAGACGCGCTCGCGCTTCGAGGAGAACCGGCGCCAGAATGGTGGTGCCGCGTATGAGGAAGACGAGCAGGAATATGACGACGACGGCGAGCCGATCGTCCGTCCCGAGCCTGTTGCGCGCGAACCCCGTCCGGCCAACGGCAATGGCAATAGCCAGGACCGTGGGTCCAATCAGGGCTATCGCCAGAATGAGGGCCAGAACGGCAACCAGGCCGGCCAGTATGACGATGAGCGCCCGCGCTCGCGCAACAATGGCAATAACGGCAATGGCGACCGCAACGGCAACAGCTACGAAGGCGGCAACGACCGTTATGCCCGCGACGATCGTGGCGAGCGCAACGGCAACGAGCGCAACAACGATCGGGGCGATCGCAACAATGATCGCGGCAATGCGAACCGGGGTGAGGATCGCGGCAACCGTGCCTCCTATGCCCAGGATGATGAGGATCGCGTGCCGGTCCGGCAGGAGCCCGCCCGTCAGGAGGCTCCGCGCCAGGAGGCCGCGCCCGCAGACGTCGCCGAGCGTCCGCGCCGTGGCCGCCCACCGCGCCGCGAGGTGCAGGAGGAAGCGCCCGCCGCGTTCGAGGCCGATCGTCTGCCCCCGTCGCTGAGCATTTCCGCGGTCGTCCCCGACGAGCCCGAGGAAAAGCCACGCAAGCGCCGCGGCCGTCCGCCGGCGAGTGAGACGACGCCGGCGAGTTGAACGGGTTCGTGGTGAAGAAACAGGCCGGTTCCGCGGATGCGGGGCCGGCTTTTTTCTTTTCCTCTCCCCCGACGGGAAAGGGAAAGAGGTCCGCGTTCGGCGGAAGTAATGGGTTCGTTTCCGCCGCGATCGGTTGACCTCGCTGCCGGCTCGCCTAGCATGCTCCAAAATCACTGGGAGGTGGCGATGCGGTTCTGGATGGCGACGACGGCGCTGATGGTCTTTCCGCTTGGAGCCCAGGCTCAGACCACCACCAACCCCACCGGGCCAAGCGCCCAGGGCGATATCGCGGTCACCATCTACCAGAACGGCCAGTCGCTGGTGCAGGATGTCCGCCAGCTCGAGCTGTCCGCCGGTCGAACGCGTCAGGAATTTCCCGACGTCTCGGCGCAGATCCGGTCGGAGACGGTGACGCTTTCGGGGCCCGGCATCGGCATCGTCGAGCAGAATTTCGATTTCGACCTGCTCTCGCCCGACAAGCTGATGGAGAAGGCGGTCGGATCGGTCGTCACCATCGTCCGCACCAACCCCGCGACCGGCGCCGAGACGCGCGAGCAGGCCAAGGTGCTCGCGGCCAATGGCGGCATCGTGCTGCAGATCGGCAGCCGGATCGAGGTGCTGCGCGACGACGGTCTGCCGGTCCGCGTCATCTTCGACAAGGTGCCGGAGAATCTGCGCGCCCGCCCGACCCTGTCGGTCACGCTCCAGGCCGCGCGCGCCGGGCGCGTGCCGGCTACGCTGACCTATCTGACGCCGGGGCTCGGCTGGACCAGCGATTACGTCATGCTGTTCGACGAGGCGAAGGGCGCGATCGACGTGCAGGGCTGGGTGACGCTGACCAACAGCACGGGTACGACCTATACCAATGCCGATGTGCTGCTGGTCGCGGGCAACCCCAATCGCGGCGGCAACAGCTTTTCGCGGCTGTCGCGCGGCACCGGCACGATCGAGGAAGCCGGCACCGAGACGGGCACGCGCGAGCGGCTCGGCGACTATTATCTCTACCCCCTGAGCGATCGCACCACGATCGCCAATGCGCAGCAAAAGCAGGTCAGCTTTCTCGACGTGAAGGGCGCGCCGGCGCGCAAGGCCTATGAATGGACCAATGGCTGGCTCGCCACCACGTCCGATCCGCGCAGCGCCGCGACCGTGCTCAAATTCTCGACCTCGAAGAGCGGCGGGCTCGGCGACCAGCTCCCCGCGGGCACGATCCGCGTCTATATGCGCGACGCGCGCGGCGATCCGCAGTTCATCGGCGAAAACCGGATCGAGGCGACGCCGATGGGATCGCAAATGTCGATCCGCACCGGCGATGCCTTCGACGTGAAGGGCACCGCGGTGATCGTCGAGCGCAAGCGCCAGTCGTCGAGCCGCTGGCGCACGACGATGCGCTACGACTTCACCAATGCGCGGCCCGAAGGCGTGACGATCGATCTCGCCCAGGACGGGCTGTGGGGCGATGTCCGCGTGGTCGAACAGGGCATCACCGGCGAGCGCGTCTCCGCCGACCGGATGGAGTGGAAGGTGCCGGTGCCCGCCAATGGCAAGGCATCGCTGAGCGTGGTGTTCGACACGCGCTACTGACGATGCGGCGCATCGCCCTCCCGATCCTGCTCTGCATCGCCTCGCCCGCGACGGCGCAGGCGATCGTCGAGTCGGACCATATCGATAAGGTGTCGGTGACGCTCTATCGCGAGCCCGGCCGGGGCGAGGGCGCGATCCGCGCGGGCTGGCCCGGCGGCTATGCGCTGATCACCGAGACGCGGACGATCAGCCTGCCCGCGGGCCGCGCCGTGATCCGCTTCGAGGGCGTGTCGGAAGGAATGCTGCCCGAAACCGCCATCGTCTCCGGCCTGCCCAAGCGGATCAACGAGAAGAATCGCGATGCGCGGCTGCTGTCGCCTGCCTCGCTGATCAACGCCTATCTGAAGCGCAGCGTAACCGTCACCCGCACCGACCGCGCGACCGGCAGGACGAAGACCGAGGACGCGGTGATCGAGTCCGGGCCGGCCGGCGGCGTGCTGCTGACCACGGCCTCGGGGGTGGAGGCGCTGGGCTGTTCGGGCCTGCCCGAATCCTTGTCCTATCCCGGTGTGCCCGCAGACCTGTCCGCCAAGCCGACTTTGTCGGTGGTGACCGACAGCAGCGCGGCGGCGACCGCGACGGTGCAGCTCTCCTATCTCTCGCAAGGCTTCGACTGGGCGGCCAATTATGTCGCGCGCGTCGCCGATGACGGCAAGACGCTCGATCTGTTCGCCTGGCTGACGGTCGCGAACGGCGGCAGCCAGGGCTTTGCCGATGCGGGCACCCAGGCGGTCGCCGGCGGCCTGCACCGCGAGGCGGCGGCGCGGCTGCCCAAGGGGCCGCCGCCTGAGCTCGTGCTGAAATGCTGGCCGATGGACATCACCAGCACGCATCCGAAATGGAGCATCGAACGCGCGCCGCCATCGGCATTTTATGGCTATTCGGACGATGCCGTCGCTGGCGTCGTCATGCGGGTGCGCGGCAACGACAAGAGGATGATGGCACCGGCGCCAGCCCCGCCGCCGCCCCCGCCGCCGCCCGAGCCGGCGATGATCGCGCAGCAGGAGGATCTGGGCGACCTCAAGCTCTATCGCATCCCCGAGCGCGTGACGGTGGCGGCGCTGAGCCGCAAGCAGGTGGCGATGATCGATCGCAAGGGCGTGACGTTCGAGCGCATCTACACCGCCGATTTCAACGGCTCGCTTTATGGTCCCCCCGGCGAGATGCCGAGCAGGCCGGCGCTGCTGGTCCTGCGCACCGAAAATCGCGAGGCCAAAGGGCTTGGCCTGCCGCTGCCGGCGGGCGCGGTGGCGGTGTTCGAAGCCGCCGGCGATACGCCGCTGCTGGTCGGCGAGAGCAATCTCAGGGATCGCGCGATCGGCGACGAGGTCGAGCTCGGCGCGGGGCTGAGCCCCGATCTCCGCTATGTGACAAGATCGAGTCCCCGCACGCGCAAGCGCGCGCCCTTCGCCGTCACCGTCACCAATGCGCGCGCGACGCCGGAGACGTTCGAGCTCGCTCTGCCCTATAAAATCGCCTCGGCCAGCGGCGCGCTGATCGAGCGCAAGGGGCGCAAGGTCTGGCGGGTGGTCGTGCCCGCCAATGGCAAGGTCTCGCTGAACGTCGTGTTCGACACGCGGACCTGACGGGTGCGGCACACCGCCTTCCTGGTCGCGCTTCTGGCCGCGGTCCCGGCGGCGGCGCAGACGATCGTCGAATCGGATCGGGTCGATGCCGTGTCGGTCACGCTCTACCGCGATCCCGGCCGCGGCGAGGGCGCGGCCGATCCGAGCTGGCCGGGCGGCTATGCGCTGATCACCGAAACGCGGACGATCAGCCTGCCCGCCGGCCGGTCCGTGATCCGGTTCGAGGGCGTGTCCGAAGGGATGCTGCCGGAAAGCGCGATCGTCACCGGCCTGCCCAAGCGGGTCAACGAGAAGAACCGCGATGCGCGGCTGCTGTCGCCGGCGGGCCTGGTCGATGCCTATCTCAAGCGCCGCGTGACCATCCGCCGCACCGATCGCGCAACGGGCAAGGTCATGGTCGGCGAGGCTGTGATCCAGGCGGGGCCGGGCGGCGGCGTGGTCCTCACCACGGCGGACGGGGTCGAGGCGCTCGGCTGCTCCGGCCTGCCCGAATCCTTGTCCTATCCCGGCGTGCCCGAGGATCTGTCCGCCAAACCGACTTTGTCGGTGGTCACGGACAGCGTGGCGCCCGCGACCGCCACGGTGCAGCTTTCCTATCTGGCGCAGGGGTTCGATTGGGCCGCCAATTATGTCGCGCAGGTCGATGACGACGGCAAGACCCTCTCGCTGTTCGCCTGGATGACGATCGCCAATGGCGGCAGCCAGGGCTTTGCCGACGCGCGGACCCAGGCGGTGGCCGGGGCGCCGAATCGCGAAAGCGGCAAGGCACCGCCCAAGGGCCCTGAACCCGAGCTTCATCTACGCTGCTGGCCGATGGATATCACCAGCACCCATCCGCGCTGGGGCATCGCGGCGCCGCCTGAGCCGGTGCCGGCGCCGATGACGGTGGTGGATAGCATGTCGGCGCAGGATATCGTCGTCACCGGGTCATTGCGCCGCCGCTCGTCCGCGGAAATGGCGACGCCGGTGACGGTGATGATGGCGGAGCAGGAGGAACTGGGCGACCTCAAGCTCTACCGCATACCTGAGCCCGTCACCGTCGCCGCGATGAGCCGCAAGCAGGTGGCGATGATCGACCGCAAGAAGGTGCGCTTCGTGCGGATCTATGCCGGGGAGTTCGAGGAGTTCGATTACGACAGGGACGATGACGCGCCCGAAAGCATCCCCGCCGCCCTGGCCTTGCGCGCGGAGAATCGCGAGGCAAACGGGCTCGGCCTGCCGCTGCCCGCGGGCGGGGTCGCGGTGTTCGAACAGGCGGGCGGCACGCCGTTGCTGGTCGGCGAGAGCAATCTGGCCGATCGCGCGATCGGCGAGGAGGTCGAATTCGGCGCGGGCGCCAGTCCGGATGTGCGCTATCAGATCGTCGCGCGGCCCTTTTCCGAGCGCCGCAAGCCTTTCAGAGTGCGCGTGACCAATGCGCGCGCCACGCCCGAGCAGTTCGAACTCGCCATCCCGTACAAGATCGCGTCGGCGAGCGACAAGCTGATCGATCGCAAGGGGCGCAAGGTCTGGCGGGTGAGCGTGCCGGCGAACGGCGAAGCGACGCTGGATTTCGCGCTCAAGCTCGAGACCCCGCGCGACGACTAGTCGTCGTGCCGGTCCACGGCTTCGTCATGGCCGGTGCCGGAGCTGAGGAACACCAGCCCCATCAGCGCGGAGGCCATCAGTACCGATCCGCCGATCCCGCCGATCGCCGCCAGGATCGCCACCCAGGAGAGCGGGCCGTAGAAATATTGCAGGCCGAATATGGCGATCACCGCGCAGATCGCGGACACCAGGGTCATCCAGGCCAGCAACCGCCGGTAGCGCGCCCAGGCAAAGGCGGCATATTCGGGGTCATCTAATCCGGTTGGATGCTCGCTCATGCTTCCCATTGCTCCGCAAACGTGGAATCCTCAAGCGCCTCAGAGACTCGCGAATACGAGCCACGCACGAGGAGCAAGACGATGACGATAGCGGCGATCCTGAGCGGCAAAGGGCGCGAAGTGGTCTCGGTGACGGCGCACCAGAGCCTGGCCGATGCAGTGGCGCTGCTGGCGGAGCGACGAATCGGCGCTGTGCCGGTGATGGAAGGCGCCTCCGTCGTCGGGATCTTTTCCGAACGCGATGTGATCCACGCGCTCAGCAGCCACGGGGCCGCGGCGCTCGATCGCAAGGTCGGCGACGTGATGACCGCACCCGCCATCACCGTCGGCCCGTCCGAGGCGGCGATCGGCGCGCTCTCGCTGATGACGCGACGGCGCATCCGCCATCTGCCGGTGGTCGAAGGGGGCCGGGTGATCGGGGTCGTCTCGATCGGCGACCTCGTCAAATATCGCATCGACCGGATCGAGGCCGATGCCGAGGCGATGCGCAGCTATATTCAATCCGCGTAAGGATTTTCGCGGTGCCGGCTCGCTCCCGGCCCGCCTCCCCCCGCCTCCCACAGCATATCCTGATTGGGAGGCGGGGCGGGGGAGCGTGCCGGCACCGCGATAAAATCATACCAGCGGCTGCTTTCTTACGATTGCGATCAGCTCGCCGACGACCTGCCTCGCGAAGAGCAACAGCCAGGAGCCATAGATGGTGCCGCCGGCCGCGATCAGGATTGCGAGCCGTGGCAGTGGGTGAAGCGGCGGCAATAGATGGTCGACCATCACCACGCCGAGCGCCATGACCAGCGCGGCGAGCAGGGCGGGTGCGATCGCGTCGGCGATCACGCGGATATTGGTGCCGATCACCGGTAGCGACCGCCACAGGCTGATGCCGAGATAGATCGGATAGGCGACGATCCACGCCATGGCGAGCCCGGCCGGGCCCCAATGCACCCCGACCAGGAAGGCGATCGCCAGCACCACAGATCCCGCGGCACCATTGCGCACGCCGATGCCCGGGCGCCCGCGCGCGTCGCAGGCCGGCTGGAGCAAGACCTGCAGCGTCATGAACGGCATGGCGAGCGCGAGCAGATGCACGACCGGGATCGTCTCGCGCCATTTGTCGCCGAGCACGGTCAGCACCAAGGGTTCGGCGGTCGCGGCAAGACCGAAATAGAAGGGCAGGGCGGCGATCATGATGATCCGCACGCTGCGCGCAAAGGCGGTCGCCACCGCCTCCGTATCGTGCTGGATCCGCGCATAGGCGGAAAAGGCCACCTCGTTCAGCGGCGGCACGAATTTCGAGACGAAGATCTGGGTCAGGAACAGGCTGGTCGTATAGATGCCGAGCATGTGCGGGGTGAAATGCCGCCCGGCGATGAACACATCGGCCTGGCTCTGGAAGAACCAGAAGAGCTGGCCCGCCGCCATCACGCCCCCATATTTCGCGAGCGTGCCCGCGCCGCGGAAATCGAAGCTCGGCCAGACCAGCGATTTCGCCGCGATCGTCATGCCGACCGCGCGCACGGTGAACAGCATCAGCGGCGCCAGGATCAGCGTCCATACGCCGAAGCCGAGCAATGCGCCCGTCAGCGCGGTGCTGGCGCTCGCGAACGAGGCGATGATGTTGACCCGCGCCTGCATGCGGAAATCCATCGACCGCGACAGCAGCGCATAAGGAAGCGCGATGAACGGGGTGGTGAGATACAGCAATGCCTGCACGCGCAGGAGATCGGCGACGATCGGCTGGCGGTAATAAGCCGCGGCGAGGGGCGCGAGCAGGAACTGCGCCGCGCCGAGCGAGAAGTTGAGCAGCACCAGCATGCCTAACAGCTGGCGGATCTCGCGCTTGCCGATCACCTGGGCCTGGATGAGCCCGCTCGCCAGGCCATAGCCGTTGAGCATGTTGAGCAGGACCAGGATCACCTGAGTCATGGCGAACAGGCCGTAATCATGGGGATCGAGGATCCGAATCACGAGGAAGGTGGCGGCCCATTGCACGAGCTGGGCGAGGATCTGGCTGCCCGAACGCCAGATAATGGCGCTCCTGACCTGCGATCCAAGCGATTCCGACTCGCGATTCGGGGGTGTAGCGGCCGATTCCATGGTGAGTCGCTATGCCTCAAAGGGTCTTACAGAGCGGTAAATCCGCGGAAATCCGCGGGTTTCAGGGGTCGTTGTAAGAAAATTGCAAAAAGGCGTTGACGGTCAAAGAACCCTCACCTAAATGAGCTCCACCGCAGCGACGGACCAGACGGTTCGCTTCTGCAGTCACCATAAACCAGGCGCCAGACCGCCCCACTAAAAAGGGGATTGGTAAGGCGTCGGGCTTTTGCGCTCTTTGACATTGTCGGTTTAGATGAAGGGACATGTGGGCGGCGGCTCCGGGTCTGGCATTCAAGGTGCCATGTACTCGGTTAAATCAAGCCGTTCCTATATGTCCTTCACGTATCCATACGTAAATGGGTCCTGCCCGAGGTTCGCCTCGGATGGGGCCTGAAGAAAATGTGCAGGAACGGCTCCTTGAGATCGCTTCTTCATCGTGGTTATTCCACCGCGATTGAGAGGTTCATCAACTTGAGAGTTTGATCATGGCTCAGAATGAACGCTGGCGGCATGCCTAACACATGCAAGTCGAACGAGACCTTCGGGTCTAGTGGCGCACGGGTGCGTAACGCGTGGGAATCTGCCCT
>NZ_JAQGLC010000208.1 GCF_028293085.1 Sphingomonas bacterium | reverse complement strand
GGCGAGCGCAGCGTCGATTTCTTCGTCGTGCTGGAGGGATCGATTCAGGTGCTCGACACCGACGATCACGGCGTCGCCTCGGTCTTCACCACGCACCGCGCCCGGCAATTCACCGGCGAGCTCGACCTGTTCAACGACCGCGCGATCCTGGTCAGCGGCCGCGCCGGCGAGGACAGCCGGGTGCTGCGGATCAGCCGCGCCAACTTCGGCCGCATGGTCTCGACCGAGGCCGATATCGGCGAGATCATCATGCGCGCCTTCATCCTGCGCCGCGTCGGGCTGATCCGGCACAGCCATGGCGGGGTCACGCTGATCGGATCGGCGCATGCCGCCGATACGCTCCGGCTGCAGCGATTCCTGGAGCGCAACGGCTATCCCCACCGCCTGCACGACATCGACACCGATCCGGACGCCGGCGGCTTCCTCGAGTGCTTTTCGATCACGCCCGACCAGCTGCCGGTGGTGATCGCGACCGGCGACCGCGTGCTGCGCAACCCGGCGACCCCGGAGCTCGCCGACGCCCTGGGGCTGACCGAGACGCTCGATCCCAGCCGCATCCATGACGTCGTCGTGGTCGGCGCGGGGCCGGCAGGCCTTGCCGCAGCGGTCTATGCGGCATCCGAGGGGCTCGACACGATCGTGATCGAGGGTGTCGCACCGGGCGGCCAGGCGGGCACCAGTTCCAAGATCGAGAATTACCTCGGCTTCCCCACCGGTATCTCCGGACAGGCGCTGGCCGGTCGTGCGCAGGTGCAGGCGCAGAAGTTCGGTGCCCGGCTCGCGATCGCGCGGTCGGCGACGGCGCTCGATTGCAGCGTCGAGCCCTATGTCGTCACGCTCGAGGATGGGCAGAAGGTCAGCGCCCGCGCGGTGATCGTCGCCAGCGGGGCGCGCTACCGCAAGCTCGACGTGCCCGATTATGCGCGGTTCGAGGGCCAGGGCATCCATTATGCCGCGACCGCGATGGAAGCGAATCTGTGCGCCGGCGAGGAGGTGCTGGTCGTCGGCGGCGGCAATTCGGCCGGGCAGGCGGCGGTGTTCCTGTCGCGCAGTGCCGCGCATGTCCATATCCTGGTGCGCGCGCCCGGCCTGGCCGCGACCATGTCCGACTATCTCGTCCAGCGGATCGATTCGTCCGCGCAGATCACGCTACACACGCGGAGCGCCGTCTCGGGGCTGGAGGGAGACGCCTATCTGCGGCACGTCACCTGGACTCATGCCGATACCGGCGAGGCGCAGCGCCGGGAGATCGGCAACATGTTCGTGATGATCGGGGCTGAGCCCAATACCGACTGGCTCGACGGCTGCCTGGCGCTCGACGAGAAGGGTTTCGTCCGGACCGGCGCCGACGCGGCCGGATCGACATCGCCTTATGCCACCAGCAAACCCGGCATCTTCGCGATCGGCGACGTCCGATCGGGATCGGTCAAGCGCGTCGCGTCGGGCGTGGGCGAGGGATCGGTGGTGGTGTCGTCGGTCCACCAGTTCCTGCATCCGCTGGGGTGATACGCCTCAGGCGTGTTCGACGAAATGATAGCGGTCGCGGATACGGCGGTTGAAGAAGCCGCCCTTCGAGGTGACGCGGCGCATCGCATCGACCAGCGATTCGGGCACATCGAGATAGGAATAACGCCGGCCGCTGACGAACTCGATCTCGAGCCGCTGCTCGGCGGGGTCGTAGTCGAAGGAGCGAATGACGCTGGAGGGCATGTGGCATCAACGCGGCAATGCCGGCCCGGTTCACCGAGGCCGGGCGGGGAAAGCGCTGATCTGGCTGATTCGATGGACACCTGCGCCACCTCATCCGTTCGACCCAGGTGACGTCTCCCGCCGGAGGCGCCGATCGGAGGGAATCCATGAACAACGACACACTCACCGGACAGGGCCGCGAGATCGGCGGCGCGATCAAGGAAGGGATCGGCGACGCCGTGGGCGATCCGGCGATCAAGAACGAAGGCGTCGCTGATCAGGTGCTGGGCAATGTCCAGCAAAGCTATGGCGCGGCCCGCGATGCCGTCGCCAATGGCGTCGGGCCGCTCGCCGACCAGGCGAAGCGCTTCGCGCGTGAGCGGCCCTGGGCGACGGCCGCTTTGGTCGGCACGCTGGCACTTGCGCTGATCAACACCCTGCGCGGCAAGAAATAGTCATCGCGCAAGCGGGCGGCTTTCGACGAAAAGCTGCCCGCGCCGCACCCCGTCGATTCGGGGCTGGCCGGAAAGCGTTTTGTGACGAGGCGCCGCGCCGCTATCCCATCCGCGCATGATGATGAGCGCCGACCAGCCGTGATTTCCGACATCGAACCCGGAACCGAACGCCCCGACAGCGGGCGGGCGATCAGCGTGACCGAATTGTTCACGATCGGCGTCGGGCCCTCCAGCTCGCACACCGTCGGGCCGATGCGCGCGGCGCTCGATTTCGCGCAGCGGGTCAGCGGCGAAGGCAAAGTCGGCCGGGTGGTTTGCGAATTGTTCGGATCGCTGGCGCTGACCGGCCTTGGCCATTCCACCGACATCGCGATCCTGCTCGGCCTGTCGGGCGAGAGCCCGGAGACGGTCGATCCCGACACGATGCGTGCAAAGGTGGCGGCGATCCGATCGGACGAGACGCTGAAGCTGGCCGGGCGAAGCGCGATCCGGTTCACCGAACCGGTCGACCTGCTGTTCCGGCGCGGCGAGTTTCTCGCCGGCCATGCCAATGCGATGACCTTCACCGCCATGTTCGACGACGGACGATCCGAGACGGCGACCTATTATTCGGTCGGCGGCGGGGCGATCCTGCGCGAGGGCGAACCCCAGGCCCGAGTCAATTTCACCCTGCCGCATCCTTTCTCCTCGGGCGCGGAGCTGCTCGCGCAGGGCGAGGCGACCGGCCTGACCTTCGGCGATGTCGTCCTGGCCAATGAGCTGGCATGGCGTCCGGCCGAAGAGACGGAAGCGTTTCTCGACGATGTGCGGGCGGCGATGCACGCCTGCATCGCGCGAGGGTGCCGGACCGGCGGCATATTGCCCGGCGGGCTCAAGGTCCGGCGGCGGGCGAAGGACCTGCACGAGATCCTGACCGAGCGCGGGCCGCGCAGCGATCCGTCGGCGGTGTTCGAATGGGTCAGCCTGTGGGCGCTCGCGGTGAATGAGGAAAATGCGGCGGGCGGCAAGGTCGTCACCGCCCCGACCAACGGGGCGGCCGGAGTGCTGCCGGCGGTGCTCAAATATTACGAGGTGTTCACCGCCGCCCCGACCCGCGAGGGCAGTCGGCTGTTCCTGACGACCGCGGCGGCGATCGGTTTCCTCTATAAGAAGCGCGCATCGATCTCCGCCGCCGAGATGGGCTGCCAGGGCGAGGTCGGCGTGGCCTGTTCGATGGCGGCGGCAGGACTCGCCGCCGCATTGGGCGCCAGCAACAGCCAGATCGAGAATGCGGCCGAGATCGGAATGGAGCATAATCTGGGCCTGACCTGCGACCCGATCGGCGGGCTGGTGCAGATCCCCTGTATCGAGCGCAACACCATGGGCGCGATCAAGGCGATCAACGCGGCCTATCTGGCATTGCGCGGTGACGGCGACCATATCGTCAGCCTCGACGCCGTGATCGAGACGATGCGCCAGACCGGCAACGACATGCGATCCAAATATAAGGAAACGAGCCTTGGCGGGCTTGCCGTGAATGTCGTCGAATGCTGATCTGATCGTGCCGTCGGGCACAGGAGAAGACGCCATGCGCCATTATCAGTTGTTCGATACCGCGAGCGGGGTTGCCGCGATCGCCTGGAGCGCGGCCGGCATCATCGGCTTTCGCCTGCCGGCCAGCTCGGCCGAAGCGACGGAGCGCGCCTTGCTGCGCCGCTTTCCGGGCGCGGTGCGCGCCGAGCCACCAGCGGAGATCGCCGAGACCATCGCAGCCGCACAGCTTTATTTTGCCGGCGGGGAAGCGGATTTCTCCGACGTGCGGGTCGATCTCGGTGAGCAGGAGCCGTTTTTCGCGCAGGTTTATGACCGGGTGAGGCGGCTCGGCTGGGGTGAGACCACCACTTATGGCGCGGTGGCGAAGGAGCTGGGCGCGGGACCGGAAGCGGCGCGTGACGTGGGGCAGGCCATGGCCTCGAACCCGGTGCCGCTGATCATCCCGTGCCACCGCGTCCTGGCCACCGGCGGCAAGGTCGGCGGCTTCTCCGCACCGGGCGGGGCGGAGTCCAAAGTGAGGATGCTCGCGATCGAAGGCGTGGATCTCACGCCGCCCGCACCGGCCCAACAGGGGTTCGGTTTCTAGGAAGCCGGCGCGCGTCGAAGCGGCCCCGCAGGGCGGTCGATACGCTGACAAAAAACTGGAGCGGGCGAAGGGATTCGAACCCTCGACCCCAACCTTGGCAAGGTTGTGCTCTACCCCTGAGCTACGCCCGCTCTGGCGCCTGCGCCGATCGGTGGACCGGGCGGGTAAGGGGGCGGCCTCTAGCATCGGCCTTCCGACCCGGCAACCCCTTACGCGTTACCGACGAAAAGGGTTGGCTTGAGGGGCAGAGCGCCCACATAAGGCGCTGAAGTGAAGCACGGGAGTGAGACTTGGCCAGTTTGGGAATGACCGCCGCTGAACGCGAGGCCGTGGAGAGCTTCCGCCGCGACGTCGTCGAGCCGTCGATGACGAGTCTCGTCATCATCGATTTCTGGGCGGAATGGTGCGGGCCGTGCAAGGCGCTGACGCCGGTGCTGGAAAAGGTCGCTGCCGATTATGCCGACAAGGGCGTGGTGCTGGCCAAGGTCGATACCGACAAGAACCAGTTCATCGCCGCGCAATTCCAGATCAAGTCGATCCCGACCGTCTATGCGATGTTCCAGGGCCAGCTGGTCGCCGACCTGACCAGCGCGCGGACCGAATCGCAATTGAAGGCGATGCTCGACCAGATCCTGAAGCAGCTGCCGGTCGAGAGCCCGGCCGCCGAGGCCGAGGCCGAGCTGGAACCGCTGATCGCGATGGGCGAGGAGGTGCTGGCCGAGGGCGATGGCGAGCGGGCGCTGTCGGTGTTCGACCAGATCGCCGAGATCGCGCCGGATCATCCGGCAGTGCTGTCGGGCCGGTTGCGGGCACTGGTGGCCGCGAATCGCCTCGACGAAGCCGATGCGGCGATCGCTGCGCTGCCCGAGGATCTCGCCAAGCTCCCGGAGATCGAGCGGGCGAAATCAGCGCTCGCGCTGGCCAGGGACGCCAAGCCGGTCGACGACCTGGCCGGCCTTGCCGCGGAGGTGGCGGCCAATCCCGACAATCTCGACAAGCGCTTCGAGCTGGCCGGCGGACAGATGGCCGCGGGCGACCGCGACGCCGCGGCGGATTCTCTGCTCGGCATCATTGCGGCCGACAAGGACTGGAACGAGGGCGCCGCGCGGCAGCAATTGCTCAAGCTGTTCGACGTGGTGGGGCTCGAGGATCCCTGGGTATCGGCGCAGCGGCGGCGATTGTCGGCGATCCTGTTCGGATGACCGACGCGCCGACCATCACTCGGCTTTCGATCTTTCCGCTGCCCGGCGCGCTGCTGTTTCCCGGCATGCATTTGCCGCTTCATATCTTCGAGCCGCGCTACCGCGCGATGGTATCCGATTCAATGGCGCGCGACCGGCGGATCGGCATGATCCAGCCGCGCCCAGGGCCGCTCGCGCCGGGCGAGGTGCCGGCTTTGTTCGAGATCGGCTGTGTCGGCCGGATCGCCGAGGTCGAGACGAGCGAGGATGGGCGCTACAACATCGTGCTGGAAGGGCTGTCGCTGTTCCGCGTTCTGCGCGAGCTCGACGTGACCACCGCCTTCCGCCAGATCGAGGCCGAATTGCTGGCGCAGCCGGGCGAGCCCGAGATCCTGTCGCTGTCGCGCCGATCCTCGCTCGAGATGGAATCGCGCCGCTTCGCCGATACCCAGGGCTATGCGGTCGACTGGGAGGCGGTGAACCGGCTCGACGACGAGGCTCTGGTCAACGGCATCGCCCAGATCGCGCCGTTCGACGTGG
>NZ_JAQGLC010000397.1 GCF_028293085.1 Sphingomonas bacterium | reverse complement strand
CGCAGCTTGGCGACGCCGTCGAGGCGGGTGACCCAGGCGAGCAGGCCGTCGATGTTGGGCGGCTTGTCGTCGTGGAAGCTGACCAGGGCGCCGCGCGGGCCGACGTCGATCTTCGAGACGCAGGCCTTCTTGGCGTTCAGCTTGATCTCGATGAGGCGGATCAGGTTCTCGGTCGGATCGGGCAGGGGCCCGAAACGGTCGATCAGTTCCGCGGCGAAGGCCTCCACCGCATCGGATTCGTCGAGATCGTTGAGGCGGCGATACAGGCCCATGCGCAGATCGAGATCGGGGACATATTCTTCCGGGATGAGGATCGGCGCGTCGACGGTGATCTGGGGCGAGAAATCCTTCGGGCGCTGGGCGAAGCCGCCGGCCTTGGCCTCCATGATCGCCTCTTCCAGCATCGACTGGTAGAGTTCGTAGCCGACTTCCTTGATGTGCCCCGATTGCTCGTCGCCGAGTAGATTGCCGGCGCCGCGGATATCGAGATCGTGGCTGGCGAGCTGGAAGCCCGCGCCGAGGCTGTCGAGATCGCTGAGCACCTTGAGGCGCTTTTCCGCCGTTTCGGTGATGATACGGTCGGGCGGGGTGGTGAGATAGGCATAGGCCCGCGTCTTCGCCCGGCCGACCCGGCCGCGGAGCTGGTAGAGCTGGGCAAGGCCGAAGCGATCGGCGCGGTGGATGATCATCGTGTTGGCGCTGGGGATGTCGAGCCCGGATTCGACGATGGTGGTGGAGATCAGCACCTCGAACTTCTTGTCGTAGAATGCCGATATGCGCTCCTCGACCTCGGTCGGGGACATCTGCCCATGCGCGGTGACCGCGCGGACCTCCGGCACATGATCGCGCATGAACGCCTCGATATCCGGCACGTCGGCGACGCGCGGGGTGACGAAGAAGCTCTGGCCGCCGCGATAATGCTCGCGCAACAGCGCCTCGCGCAGCACGACGGGATCCCAGGGCATGACATAGGTGCGCACCGCGAGGCGATCGACCGGGGGGGTCTGGATCACCGACAGCTCGCGCAGGCCTGACATCGCCATCTGCAGCGTGCGCGGGATCGGGGTGGCGGTGAGGGTGAGGACATGGACGTCCGTTTTCAGCGCCTTCAGCCGTTCCTTGTGGGTGACGCCGAAGCGCTGTTCCTCGTCGACCACGACGAGGCCGAGGCGCTTGAACGCGACCGACTTGGCGAGGATCGCATGGGTGCCGATGATCACGTCGATCGTGCCGTTTTCCAGGCCCTCGCGCGTCGCCTTGGCCTCGGCGGCGGGGACAAGGCGGGAGAGACGGCCGATATTGAGCGGGAAGCCTTCGAACCGCGCGGTGAAGTTCTGGAAATGCTGGCGGGCGAGCAGGGTGGTCGGGCAGACCACCGCGACCTGCAAGCCCGACATGGCGGCGGCGAAGGCGGCGCGGAGCGCGACCTCGGTCTTGCCGAAGCCGACATCGCCGACGACCAGCCGGTCCATCGGTGTGCCGGTCGCGAGATCGCCGAGCACGTCGTTGATCGCGCGCTCCTGATCGTCGGTTTCCTCATAGGGGAAGCGATCGACGAAGCTGGCATAGCCGCTCTGGTCGGGCTCGATCACGTCGGCGGGGCGGAGCGCGCGTTCGGCGGCGGTCGCGATCAACTCGCCGGCGATCTCGCGGATCCGCTCCTTCATGCGGCTCTTGCGGCGCTGCCACGCCTCGCCGCCGAGCTTGTCGAGATGCGCGCCTTCGCTGTCCGCGCCGTAGCGCGAGAGGACTTCGAGATTCTCGACGGGGACGAACAATTTGTCGCCGCCGGCATAGGTCAGCGCGACGCAGTCGTGCGGGCTCTGGCCAACCGGGATCGAGGTCAGGCCTTCGTATCGGCCGATGCCATGATCGACATGGACGACGAGGTCGCCGGGCGTGAGCATCGCCAGTTCGGCGAGGAAGGCGTCGGCTGATTTCTTGCGCTTCTGGCGGCGGACGAGGCGGTCGCCGAGCATGTCCTGCTCGGTGAGGAGGGCGACCTGGGGGGCGGAGAAGCCGTGATCGAGCGGGAGGACGATGAGGGCGACACCCTTGTCCGAGGCGCCGAGCGCTTCCTGCCAGGTATCAACCTTGCTGGCGCTCTTCAGGCCGTGATCGGCGAGGAGCGTGGACAGGCGCTCGCGGGCGCCGATGGAGTAGCTGGCGAGGATCGGCTTGCGGCCGTCGCGGCGGAGCGTCGCGATGTGATGGACGACCGCCTCATAGACATTCGCACCGCTCGACCGTTCGGGGCCGAAATCGCGCGGGCCGTCGACGGCGAAGTCGAGGACATTGGCGCTTTCGGGCTCGTGGAAGGTCGTGGTGAGATGGGCCGGGGTTTCCAGCAGGCGCTCGGCAAAGTCCTTGGCGGTCAGGTATAGCGCATCCGGTGGGAGCGGCCGGTAGCTGCCGGGATCGCTCGACTGCGCCTTGACGCGGTTGGCGTGATAATCGGTGATCGCCTCGAAACGCTGTTCTGCGGCACCCAGCACGCCGGCATCGCGGACGACGACCGCGCCGTCTCCGAGATGGTCGAACAGGGTGGCCATCTTCTCTTCGAACAGCGGGAGCCAATGCTCCATGCCCGCGAGGCGGCGGCCGTCGCTGATCGCCTGGTAGAGCGGATCGCCGGTCGCGGTGGCGCCGAAACGCTCGCGGTAGCGGCTGCGGAAGCGCTTGATGCTATCTTCGTCGAGCAGGGTTTCCGACGCGGGGAGCAGGGTGAAGCCGTCGATGCGGCCGGTGGTGCGCTGGTCGGCGGGATCGAAGGTGCGCACCGATTCGATCTCGTCGCCGAAGAAATCGAGGCGGAGCGCCTGTTCGGCCCCCGAGGGGAAGAGATCGACCAGGCCGCCGCGCACCGCGAACTCGCCCGAATCGGCGACGGTTTCGACGCGGACATAGCCATTGGCCTGGAGCTGGGCGGCGACGCGGTCGCGGCCCATGCGTTCCTTGGGGGCGAGGGTGGCGACGAGCTGGCGGATGCGGAACGGGGTGAGCGTGCGCTGCGCGGCGGCGTTGGCAGTGGTGACGAGGAGCTGGGGCCCTTTGACCGGCTGTTGGAGGCGGTGGAGCGTGGCCATGCGCTCGGCCATGACGTGGAGCGTCGGCGAGGCGCGGTCGTATGGGAGGCAATCCCAGGCGGGGAAGGTGAGGACCTCAAGCTCGGGGGCGAAGACGGTGGCGGTCGCGGCGATGGCGCGCATCGCGGCTTCGTCGGGGGCGATGAACACCGCGCGCGTCTTCGCGGCGCGGGCGAGGTCGGCGAGCAGCCATGGCTCGAACCCCGTCGGCACGCCGGCGAGGGTGAGAGGCGTCTTGGCCGAGAGGATGGTTTTCAGGTCTGGCATAGTTGCTCCCCGGCGAAGGCCGGGGTCCAGTTGGGGGACATGGATACTGCGCCCCGGCCTTCGCCGGGGAACAGGTTACTTCGCGATCGGCACGTAGTTCAGCACGCGCATTGCCTCCAGGATCGGGCCTTCGAAACGGGCCGGGCATATATCGGTGCCGATCGCCCAGGCCATGATGTCGACATCCTGTTCCTCGAGCAGTTCCTCGAACAGAT
>NZ_JAQGLC010000396.1 GCF_028293085.1 Sphingomonas bacterium | reverse complement strand
GAAGACGTAGCTGGTATCGGCGAGCTGCTGTGCGGTCATCACGGGCACGCTGGTTTCGGCCTGGACGCGGATTGCCTGGAACGAAGCGAAATCGAACTTCCGATAGTCCGCGCCGCCCTTGATGTGGATGGAATCGGTCGGCTGCCAATCCGCCTCCAGCTTTCCGGTGACGAATTTGTTCGAGATCTTCTGCTTGTTGAGGTTGAGCGCGGAGAAGCCCGGGATCGTCGCCCAATTGGCCGCCTGGGTCGGATCGAAGCCGACATTCACCTTCGGCACGTTCGGATTGTCGCGGTAATCGTAGGAATAGCCCTGCGTATCGAGATGGTCGAACGTCACCACCGTGCCGATCGGCTCGTCGAACACCGACTTGGCATAGCCGGCAAGGCCGGTGATCTTGAAACGGTCGCCGAATTTCTGGCTGAAATCCATGGTGTATTGCTGGAAGGTCGTGGTGAACTCGGTGTAGCTCGACTGGCTGCGCATATCGACATTGTCGAACACGCCGTAGACGAGGTTATGGTCGCCATCGACCGCACCGTTGCGGATGATCGTCTGGGGCTTGCCGGTCGAGCCGCTGCGCGAGAAGGAGATCGCCTGGAGCAGCCGTTCGGACCGGCTGCTCTGGAGCCGGCCGTACATGCCGTTGAACGAGATCAGCGTCTGCTCGGTCGGGCGGAACTGGATGCCGCCAGTGATGCCCAGTCTTTTTTCGTTCTCGTCATAGCTGTTGTAGCTCGGGTTGCGCGGATGGAAGATCGCGGTGCCGACGGTGTTGCTGTTGATCGTCGCGAGAGTGGAGCCCGGCAGCGTCGAGGCCGCGTTGAATCCGCCATTGGCGCCGCCGGGGCCCCAGCGCGTCGTACCCGACAGCTCCTCCAGCGCATGGCGCTCGTTATAGGCGACCGAGAGCAGCACGCCGAGCTTGCCGTCCATGAAGGTCTTGGTCGCGAGCGCGGCGATGCGCGGGTCGAATTTCTTCGACATGTCGTTGTAGCTGCCCTGCGTCGAGACGACGAATTCGGGCTTGGAATAATCGAACGGGCGGCTGGTGGTGAGATCGACGGTCGCGCCGAGCGATCCTTCCTCGATGTCGGCCGAACCGGTCTTGTGTACCGTCAGCGCGTTGAACAGTTCCGAGGCGAAGATGTTGAAATCGAAGCCGCGGCCGCGATTGTTGCCGACCGCGCCGCCGCTGTCGCTGCCGCCCGAGGTCGCCAGCGCCTCCATCCCGTTCAGGCGCACGCGGGTGTAATCGGGTCCGAGGCCGCGGACCGAGATGTTGCGCCCTTCGCCGCCGACCCGGGTGATCGCGACACCGGGAATGCGCTGCAGCGATTCAGCGAGATTCTGATCGGGAAAGGCGGCGATGTCCTGCGCCTTGATGACGTCGACGACGCCCGCCGTCTGGCGCTTGATGTTGATCGCGTTCGCGAGGCTCGAGCGGAAGCCGGTGACGACGATGTCCTTGGCTTCGGGCTCCTGGTCGGTCGCGGCCGGCGCATCGGCGGCGGGCGCGGGCGTTGCGGGCGTGTTCTGCGCCGCCGCCGGCGATGCCATGCCGATCGCCAGCGCGATCACGGATGCGCCGATCAGGCCGTTCGTCTTCAATGCCAACCTCGTCATCGTCATTCTCCCCTTTTTTTGCTTTGTGGTTTATTCAGCGGCTTCGTGCAGTGCGAGTAGCGGCGCGGCCGGTCGCGGCCGGGTGCCCAGCGCCTCGGCCAGCTTGTCGCGGTCGAGCGCCCCGTCCCACCGCGCGACGACGATCGTCGCCACCGCGTTGCCGATGAAATTGGTGAGGCTGCGGCATTCGGACATGAAGCGATCGATGCCGAGGATCAGGACCATGCCCGCGACCGGCACCGACGGCACGACGGCGAGCGTCGCGGCGAGCGTGATGAAGCCCGCGCCGGTGACGCCCGCCGCACCCTTCGAACTGAGCATCGCGACCAGCAGCAAGGTGATCTGCGTGCCGATCGGCAGATGCACGTTCAGCGCCTGGGCGATGAACAAGGCCGCGAGCGTCATATAGATGTTGGTGCCGTCGAGGTTGAACGAATAGCCCGTGGGCACGACGAGCCCGACGACGGGGCGTGCGCAGCCCGCGGCCTCCATCTTCTCGATCAGGCCGGGCAGCGCCGCTTCCGAGGACGAGGTGCCGAGCACCAGGACCAGCTCGGTGCGCAGATAGGCGATCAGGCGGAAGATCGAGAAACCGTTGGCCAGGCCGACCGCGCCCAGCACCACGATCACGAACAGCGCCGAGGTGAGGTAGAAGGTGCCGATCAGGGCGCCGAGGCTGATCAGCGAGCCAAGGCCGTATTTGCCGATGGTGAAGGCGATCGCGCCGAACGCGCCGACCGGCGCCGCGCGCATCACGATCGCGACCAGCCGGAAGACCACCGCCAGCAGCCGATCGAGCAGGTCGATCACCGGCTCGCCGACCGGCCCGACCAGCGACAGCGACACGCCGAACAGGATCGCGACCAGCAGGACCTGGAGGAGCGACCCCGTGGTCAGCGCGGACACCAAAGTGTCGGGGATGATCGCGAGGATGAAATCGACCGCGGTGGTTTCATGCGCCTGCTTCACATAGGTCGCGACCGCGGCGGGATCGAGCGTCGCGGGATCGATATGCATGCCGGCGCCCGGGCGGACGACGTTCGCGACGATCATGCCGAGGATCAGCGCGAGCGTGGAGAAGGTGAAAAAATAGATCAGCGCCTTGCCGGCGACGCGGCCGAGCGACCGCAGCTCGCGTACCCCGGTGACACCGGTTACCACCGTGAGGAAAATAAGGGGCGCGATCACCATGCGGACCAGCTTGATGAAACCGTCGCCGAACGGCTTCATCGCCTCGCCCGTCGCCGGCCAGAAGAATCCGAGCAGCGCCCCCAGCGCGATCCCCACAAGTACCTGGAAATAGGTGGAGCGAAGAACGCCCCCGAGCCGGGAGCCCGCTTTTGTGGAATCTGTCGCAGCCAGTGCCATCCGCTCTCATCCTCCCCGCCGGCGACAGCCTTTCCGGCCGTTCGCTTCCGCAGTCCGGCAAGGGTACAAATGACACCGGGCGACGCAAGCGATTGCTGATATTTGTTCAACTATATGTTATTCCATCGTATAATTCATGACACCGCTCGACATTTTTGACGTGCCTGTGTGAGAATTCGCTCAAAATTACCGATTTTGTGTGGTAATCCCCCAAAATGAGGTGGAGCAGGACCGATCGGTTGTCGCCAAGGCAGCGCTTGCTCGTCGCGGGAGGCGCGGCGCTCCTGTTCCTGGCCGTAATGGTGGCCGCGGCGCAGCGCTGGGCTGACGCCGAAGCGACCGACCAGGCGCTGGCGGCGGCGACCCAGATTGCTAATACCCATGCCGGCATGCTCGAGAGCGAGCTGCAGAAATATCGCCTGCTGCCGCTGGTGCTGACCGAGTATCTCGAGGTCCGGGCGACGCTGACCACCGATCCGGGCGCGGCAGCGCGGCTGAACCCGAAGCTGGCCTTGCTGGCGGAGCGCACCGATGCCGCGGTCATCTATGTGCTCGATGCGCATGGCCGTGCCATCGCGGCGAGCAACTGGCGGTTGCCGACCAGTTTTGTCGGGCATGATTATGCCTTTCGCCCCTATTTCCGCGACGCGCTCGCGCAAGGCCATGCCGAGCAGTTTGCGCTCGGGGCGGTGAGCAACCGGCCGGGCCTGTTCCTGGCGCAGCGGATCGACCCGGCGGACGGGCACGGGCCGCCGATCGGCGTCGTTGTCGTCAAGGTCGAGTTCGACGAGGTCGAGGCGCGCTGGCGCCGCCAGCCGGGACCGAGCCTGATCACGGATGCCGGTGGGCGCGTCATGCTCACCAGCCAGGCCATCTGGCGCTTCCGCACCGTCGAGCCGCTGACTCATGCGGGCCCGCTCCCGGTGCGCCGCCACGCCCGCGCCGCGACGAGCGGTGGGCAGATCGAGCCGCTGGTGATCGTGGACGATGATCGCCGCTATGTCGCCGCGCAGACATCGGTATCGATCCCCGGCTGGCACCTTCGCCACCTGGAGCCGCTCGACCCGTTCCAGGCCAGCCCGGCGGCGCGCGCGCGCGAGCTGATGCTCGCGGCGGCGGGCGTGCTGGCCATCCTGTTCGGGCTGATCGTACGCGCCTATGAAAAGCGGCTGATCGAGCGCGACAGCCGGCAGCGGCTGGAAGAGGAAGTGGAGCGGCGCACCGCCGAGCTGGTCGGCGCCAACCGGCAGTTGCGGATCGAATCGACCGAGCGCGAGATCGCCAACGAACAATTGCGCGCGGCGCGCGAGGAGCTTGCCCAGGCCAACCGCCTCGGCATCATCGGCCAGATCACCGAGGGCGTCGCGCACGAGGAGAACCAGCCCGTCGCGGCGATCCGGACCTTTGCCGAGAACGCGATCCGCCAGATCGAGCGCAGCACGCCCGCGGCGGCGCTGCGCAGCCTGTCCAGCATCGTGGGGCTGACCGCGCGGATCGGCAGCATCACCGCAGAACTGCGCACCTTCGCCAGGCGCGGCACACCGAGCGTCTCCGCGGTATCGCTGGAGCCTGCGATCATGGGCGCCCTGCTATTGCTGGGCGACCGGCTGCAACGATCCGGCGTGAAGGTCGAACGGAAGGGCGATCGTGACGCCGGGTTGCAGGTGGTCGCCGATCGGGTGCGGCTGGAACAGGTGCTGATCAACCTCGTCCAGAATGCGCTGGATGCACTGGACGGGATCGCCTCCCCTCGCCTGCGGATTGCCGTGGAGGCGGGCGAGACGGTCGCGATCACCGTCTCGGACAACGGCCCCGGCATCGCGCCCGACCGCATCGACGAGGTGTTCAAGCCCTTCGTCACCGGACGGGCCGCGGGGCTGGGCCTGGGCCTGGGCATCGCGCGGGATATCGCGCGCGAATTCGGGGGGCAGCTCGCCTTGTCGAGCCCGGTGCTGGGCGGCGCTTCCTTCACCCTGACCTTGAGGCGGCCGGCCCATGCTTGAGGAACGTCCCTTCGAGGTGTTGTTCGTCGACGACGATGCGCAATTGCGCGAGGCCAACACGGAGTCGCTGGAGCTCGAAGGGATCAGGACCCACCCCATGCCCGACGCCGAATCCGCGCTGGCGCGGATCGACCGGCATTTCGCGGGGGTCGTCGTGTCGGACATCCGCATGCCGCGGATCGACGGACTGCAGTTGCTCGAACGCGTGCGCGCGATCGATGCCGAGATCCCCGTCATCCTGATCACCGGGCATGGCGACGTGCCGATGGCGGTCGAGGCGCTGCGCGACGGCGCGTTCGATTTCATCACCAAGCCGTTCGGCGCGGATCATCTGATCGCCTCGGTCCGCCGCGCGATCGAGCGGCGGCGGCTGGTGCTCG
>NZ_JAQGLC010000377.1 GCF_028293085.1 Sphingomonas bacterium | reverse complement strand
CCGGCGGCGCCGGCGCCGGCCCTGCCCGTGGCGCCGCCGCCTTTGCCTCGGCGCGCCGGGCCTCCATCCCGCCGACCGCCGCATAGCCCTGATCGGCCTGCATCATCGGCGCCGGCGCGGGCGCCGGCAGCGGTGGCGGCGGTGGTGGGGGCGGCGCGATATCGCCGCGGGCAAGCTTCATGGCCGGGGGCTGCGATACCCTGTTGTCGGCCAGCACCACGGGCGGGGGCGCGACGGGCGCCGGCGCGGGCACCAGCATGGGCGCGACGGCCGATGAGGACGGAACGATCGCCACTTTCGGTGGGGACGCGGGGGCGATCGGCGGGGAGGCGATCGGCGGGGGCGCGGCCGAATCCGCCATGGCCGATGGCATGGCGGCGGGCGCCGGCGCCTGCGGGGTGACGGGGACGGCACGCTCGTCGATCGAGATCAGCGCGGCGGGCACGCCGATCGCGACGACCAGCGCGGCGGAGACCAGCACGCCGAATTGCGGGCGGTTGATCCGGGTCCACCAGGGCGACGGCGCGGCCGCGGGCCTTGGCCTGGCGGCGGGCGGCGCCTCGCCGGTCGCATCGAAGCGACGCATCGCCTCGCCGATCGCCGCCTCACGCCGATCGGGCCGGGGCGGCGGCGGCTCGGGCAGCGACCAGGCGATGTCGTCGTCCATGCCCGCGTTACCGGCCCGCACCGGCGCGGGCGGCGCAATCCGGGCGAGACGCGATGGACCGGGCGCGGCAGGGAAAAAGGAGAGACATTGGCTGGCCTTATAGCGGCAATTCCGCTGCGGTCGAAGCGATGATCGGGGGCATGATCGGGGGGCCGTCGCCGCGCTGCCGGCGGCGACGGCCCCGCCGGGCTTACCGCTCCAGCCGCGCGAGCGCGCCCGCGCTCCGGGCCGCGCGGACCATCTGGATGAATTCCGAGCGATAGCCGAAATCATCCTCGCCGCGCGAGGCGCTGGCGATGCGCAGCACATCGTCATAGGTCATCGACCCGTTATATTTGCCGCCGCGCAGCAGCTCGGCAAAGGCGGCGACGCCGGTGGCGAAGCGGGCGTCCTGCGGCGCGTCGGCGAAGCGGGCAACCTCGGTCGTCCGGTCGATCGGGGTGGAGATCAGCCGGCTCGTGTCGGATTTCGGCAGCTTGTAGCGGATCTTGACGAAGCCGAGCTCGGCGCCGCGCGGCTGGGCGGCGATGGCGGCGGGCTTGGCATAGCGCAGATCGCCGATCGCGCGCGGGCCGCCGACGGGCACGACCTCATAGAGCGCGGTCACCGTCTGGCCCGATCCGACATCGCCGGCATCGACCTTGTCGTTCTCGAAATCCTCGCGGTTGAGCATCCGCGTCTCATAGCCGATCAGGCGATATTCGGAGACGGTCGCGGGATTGAACTCGACCTGGATCTTCACGTCCTTGGCGATCGGGAAGAGGGTGGAGGTCGCCTCGTCGACCAGGGTCTTCCGCGCCTCGCTGATCGTGTCGATATAGGCGGCGGTGCCGTTGCCGTTCTGCGCGAGCGTCTGCATCATCGCATCATTGTAATTGCCCATGCCGAAGCCGAGCGCGGAGAGGAACACACCCTTGCCGCGTTCGCGCTCGATATAGCCCTTGAGCTCCTCCTGGTTGGTGATGCCGACGTTGAAATCGCCGTCGGTCGCGAGGATCACGCGGTTGACGCCGTGCGGATCGAGATTGCGCTCGGCCAGCGCATAGGCCTGGCGGATGCCCTCCGCGCCCGCCGTGCTGCCGCCCGCGCCGAGCCGGTCGATCACCGCGAGGATGCGCTCCTTCTGGCGCGCCGGGGTCGGCTCGAGCGCAGTGCCCGCGCGGCCGGCATAAGTGACGATCGCGACGCTGTCGTCCGGGGCGAGCTGCTCGAGCAGCATGGCCAGCGACTGCTTGACCAAAGGCAGCTTGTTGGGCTCGTTCATCGACCCCGACGTGTCGATCAGGAAGACGAGATTGGCGCGCGGGCGCGTTTCCCGCTGGATCGCATAGCCGCGGATGCCGATGCGGACGAGCTTGCGCCCCGCCGTCCAGGGGCTGGGGAAGACTGCGACATTGGTGCTGAAGGGTTGCTGCGCGGTGCGCGGCGCGGCGTAGTTATAGGGGAAGTAATTGACCATCTCCTCGGTGCGCACCGCTGCGGGCTGAGGCAGGACGTTGCGGTTGAGCGAGGCGCGGACAAAGGCATAGGAGGCGGTGTCGACATCGATCGAGAAGGTCGAGACCGGCTCCTCGCGGGCGATCTTGAACGGATTCTGCGTGGTGGCGGTGAAGCGATCGCGGCCCTCGTCATGATATTGCGGGGGCAGATAGGGCATGGGCTCGGCGACATAGCCGCCGACACGCGCCTGCATCGTCGGCGACGGGACGGACATCGGGGCTACGGACATCAGCGGCGGCGGCGGGGGTGCGGGCGGTGCGAGTCCGGGGGCGGCAGCATAATCCGCCACCTCCGCCAGGCCCCCGGCACGGCGCGCGCGATCCGCGCGGGCGCCCTCGACGCGCGAGCCGGTCACGACGATCGCCTGCCCCTCGTTGCCGGCTTTCGCGTCCGAGGCGGCGGAGGGCGACTGGTCGACGCCCGATCGGCTGCAGGACACGACCAGCATGACGGCGAGCCCGGTGGCGATCGCATGATGTAAGCGAGGCATCTTCATTCTCCCTGACGACAGCGGCGCACAATCGTCCGCATGTCCCTTCGACGCGGCTCGGCGGGAGATCCTTGGGTGATGCCGGAAATTATTTTCGAAAGGGGAGCGCGCCGCGGCGGTCAGCCCTCGGCCGAGAGCATCCGCCGGACCTCATGCATGCGCCAGGAGATGGTGGATTCGGCGACGCCCAGTATCTCGGCCGCCTCGCCATGCGTCAGCTGCTGGCCGGCGACGAGCACCACCGCCTCGCGATAGGCCGGCTTCAGGCGCGCGATCGCGCTCTTCAGCCACATCGCGTCATGCAGATCGCGGCCGTCGGGGCCGCGCGCGAGGCCTGCGAGGATGGCGAGCCGATCGGTGAAGCCGCCGAACGAGCGGCGCCGGCGGCGCAGATCGCGACAGGCGTTGAAGACGATGCCGCACAGCCAGGTGGTGAATCGGGCCTCGCCGCGGAAGCCGGCGATCTTCTCGACCAGGGTGCAGCAGACGTCCTGCGCGATATCGTCGGCGTCGGCGCGCGATCCGGTGAGCTGCCACGCCAGGCCATGGATCCGGTTGTAATGCCGCTGGAGCAGCGCCCCGAACGCGTCGCGGTCGCCGGCGACGGCAGCGGCGAGGAGGTCAGAATCGGGATCGTCGCCGATATCCGCCATGCATCACGGCCGATCGCGACATTGCATGTTCATAGACCAGCCCGTCGTCCCTTACCCGGCACAGGCCGCATAGTGCATCATTCGTGGCGGGGACACCATCGCCGGCCGATCGCGCAGCGCCGAAGCCGGCTAGGCGGAAAAGGGGCTCGTCGACATGACGACGTTGGTGACGGCCTTGATGTTGGCGACCCGCGCGCGGCTGTCGTCATCGATCATGATGCTCAGGTGAATGAGGTTACGCCCCCCACGCAATTCGTCGCCGATGATCGCGCCCAGGGTTTCGCGGGCATAATCGCACGCTGCCTTCAGGTCGGGAAGGTCCATGCCTTCCTCGTCCACGGTAGACATCTCGTCATTGACCATATGGAGGAAGAAGCGGGGCATGGCCCCATCCTGAACAAATCGGGCGAATTTCGCTACCACATAGGTTAGCCGGCAGGGCCCGGCAAAGATCAGGCCGGGGCCGTTTCCGGCCCCGGCCCAACCGCCACCGGAAGAGTTTCCCCCTCGGTCGGCGTCGCCCCGTCTAGAACCATTATGGTGGGATCATAGTCCGTAATGGGCCGTTAGGGGTTTCCCGGCGTCCCGATTAGGGTCTGGTTGACCATGGCCGCGGGCCCCGTCGGGCGCAGGACTTCAATAGGCAAAGCGCGGCACGGCAACGCGTTCCGCCAACTCCAGCGCCTCTTCCACCAGACGCAGGGGCTCCGCATCCGCGTCCGAGTCGCCGCCCGCGACCAGGCCCGCGAACCGCGCATAGAGCCGCGCATATTCCCGGTCCGGCTCGCGCCGTTCCGGCCCGTCGCCGATCCGCAGCACGCTGCCGCCGAGCCCGAGCCGCAGCGTCCCGCGATCGGTGTCCACCTCGATGTCCCAGGTCTGCGGGCCGGTCTGGAGGAAGTCGAAATCGGCCGAGACCGGCGCGTCGCCCGATCGCATCGCCAGCGTCGCCGCGATCGGGGAGGCGCGGCCTTCGGGGATCTCGATCCGGGCCGCCTCGATCGTCAGCGGAGCGGGGAGGAGCTCGGTCACGATCGACAGGGCATTGATGCCGGGATCGAACACGCCGAAGCCGCCTGCCTCGAGAATCCATTCCTGCCCGGGATGCCAGCGGCGGATATCCTCCTTCCACACGATGCGCACCGCGTGGATCCGGGCGCCCGCCAGCCAGTCGCGCGCCGGGGCGACGCCGGCCGCCTCGCGCGAATGCCAGGCCGCGAACAGGGTGACATGCTTCGCCTTGGCCAAGGCGATCAGGTCGTCGACCTCGGCGACGGTCGCGCCCGGCGGCTTTTCGATCAGCACATGCAGCCCCGCCTCGATCGCCGCGGCGGCGAGCGCGTCCCGGCCGGCGGGCGGCGTGCAGATCGCCACTGCGTCCAGCGCATGCCCGGCGCCGATCATGTCCGCGATATCGCGGTACGCCGGCACGCCCTCCAGCCCGCCATGATGGCTCGCCGTCGCGACCAGATCGAAGCGCTCGTCCGCCCGGATCGCCGGGACATGCTGGTCGCGCGCGATCTTGCCGACCCCCACCAGGCCGATCCGGATTGGCCGTGCGGTCGTCATTTTTCTCACCCTTATTATGTCGGACAAATGTATTTCTATTGTGCGGGACAGCCGGTATCAACCCGGCAAGGCAACAGCAATGCGATAGACCGGAGCGGCAATGAACGACGCGGAAGACGGCGCGAACGGCGGGCACAGGAAGCTGCGCTCGCGCGCCTGGTTCGACAATCCCGCCAACCCGGACATGACCGCGCTCTATCTCGAGCGCTACCTCAATTACGGGCTGAGCCTGGAGGAGCTGCAATCGGGCCGGCCGATCATCGGCATCGCGCAGACCGGATCGGATCTGAGCCCGTGCAACCGCCATCACCTCGTCCTCGCCCAGCGCGTGCGCGACGGCATCCGCGACGCGGGCGGGATCGCGATCGAATTCCCGACCCATCCGATCCAGGAAACGGGCAAAAGGCCGACCGCCGGGCTGGATCGCAACCTCACTTATCTGAGTCTGGTCGAGACATTGTTCGGCTATCCGATCGACGGCGTGGTGCTGACGATCGGGTGCGACAAGACCACGCCGGCCTGCCTGATGGCGGCGGCGACGGTGAACATCCCGGCGATCGCCCTGTCGGTCGGGCCGATGCTCAACGGCTGGTACAAGGGCGAGCGCACGGGCTCCGGCACGATCGTGTGGAAGGCGCGCGAGCTGCTCGCGGCGGGCGAGATCGATTATCAGGGCTTCATCAAGCTCGTCGCCAGTTCGGCGCCCTCGACCGGCTATTGCAACACCATGGGCACGGCGACGACGATGAACTCGCTGACCGAGGCGCTCGGCATGTCGCTGCCCGGCTCGGCCGCGATCCCCGCGCCGCACCGCGACCGCCAGCAATGCGCCTGGGAGACCGGCAAGCAGATCGTCGAGATGGTCGCGGCCGATCGCAAGCCGTCGGACATCCTGACGCGCACGGCTTTCCTCAACGCGATCCGGGTCAATTCCGCGATCGGCGGATCGACCAACGCGCCGATCCATCTGAACGCGATCGCGCGGCACATCGGCGTGGAGCTGAGCCTCGCCGATTGGGAGGAACATGGCGCCGACGTGCCGCTGCTCGTCAACCTCCAGCCGGCGGGCATTTATCTCGGCGAGGATTTCCACCATGCCGGCGGCGTGCCCGCGGTGATGGGGCAATTGCTGCGCGCCGGGATGATCGACGGCAATGCGCTCACCGCCAATGGCAGGACGATCGCGGACAATTGCGCCGAGGCAGTGAGCGCCGACGAGGATGTGATCCGGCCGCTCGATCGCCCGCTGGTGAAGGTCGCGGGGCTTTCGGTGCTGTCGGGCAATCTCTTCGACAGCGCGGTGATCAAGCTGAGCGTGATCTCCGACGAATTCCGCGCGACCTATCTCAGCGATCCGGACGATCCCGACGCGTTCGAGGGCGTGGCGATCGTGTTCGACGGGCCCGAAGACTATCATGCGCAGATCGACGATCCCGCGCTCGGGCTGGACGAGCATTCGATCCTGGTAATGCGCGGCGCCGGGCCGATCGGTTATCCGGGCGGCGCGGAGGTCGTGAACATGCGCCCGCCCGCGGCGCTGATCCGCGCCGGCATCCATGCCTTGCCGTGCATCGGCGACGGGCGGCAATCGGGCACCAGCGGATCGCCCTCGATCCTCAATGCCGCGCCCGAGGCGGCGGTCGGCGGCGGGCTCGCGCTGCTCAGGACCGGCGACCGCATCCGCATCGACCTGAAGAAGCGCCGGGCCGACATGCTGGTCGATGAGGCCGAGCTGGCGCGGCGGCGCGTGGCGCTGGGGGCGGAGCCGCTCGCCATCCCGCCCTCGCAGACGCCGTGGCAGGAAATCCACCGCAAGCTGGTCGGCCAGTTCGATACCGGCGCGGTGCTGGAGGATGCGGTCAAATATCAGCGCATCGCCCAGACGCGGGGCCTGCCGCGCGACAGCCATTGAGCGATAGAAAAGGGAGAGGACGATGAGGATCACCTTCGGCGCGCTGGCCGCTATCGCCATGCTGACGGCCTCACCCGCTTTGGCGGCGGACGCGAAGCGATCGACCTTCGGCAAGCTGCCCGACGGGCGCGCCGTGCCCGCGGTGACGCTCGGCAACGGGCGCGGCGTTTCGGTGACGGTGATCGCGTATGGCGCATCGCTGCAGTCGCTGGTGATGCCCGATCGGACCGGCAAGCGCGCCGATATCGCGCTCGGTTACGACAATATCGCCGACTATCTCGACAAGCCGCAATATTTCGGCGGAACCGTCGGCCGCTTCGCCAACCGCATCGCCAAAGGGCGCTTCCCGGTCGACGGCCATGGCTATCAGACCCCCGTCAACAACGGCCCCAACTCGCTGCACGGCGGCACCGCCGGCTTCGACAAGGTGCTGTGGGAGATCGTCTCGGTGAAATCGGGGCCCGAAGCCGCGGTGACCTTGCGCTATGTCAGCCCCGACGGCGACCAGGGCTATCCCGGCACGTTGACCGTGGATGCGACCTACGCCCTCGACGAGAAGAACCAGCTGACCATCGAGTATCGCGCGACCACCGACCGCGCGACGATCGTCAACATCTCCAACCACGCTTATTGGAACCTGTCGGGCGAGGGCTCGGCCAATGGCGCGATGGGGCATGTCGTGACCATCCCCGCGCAGAGCTATACGCCGGT
Organism: Sphingomonas bacterium; assembly: GCF_028293085.1. GTDB lineage: Bacteria > Pseudomonadota > Alphaproteobacteria > Sphingomonadales > Sphingomonadaceae > Sphingomonas. The sequence goes on along the minus strand of NZ_JAQGLC010000377.1, from coordinate 4,420 downwards.
GGACGTCGGCCTGATCCCGACCGGCGAGCTGCGCCCGGTCAAGGGCACCGTCTTCGATTTCCGCACCCCGCACGCGATCGGCGAGCGGGTGCGCGACGGGCACGACAGGCAGATCGAATATGGCCGCGGCTATGATCATAACTGGGTGATCGGCCGCGCGGTCACGCCCACCCAGCATCTGATGGCGCGAGTGTCCGATCCGGCCTCGGGCCGCGGCTTCGAGCTCTGGTCGAACCAGCCGGGCCTGCAATTCTATTCGGGCAATTTCCTCGACGGCACGACCATGGGCAAGGCGAAGCGGATCTACCGCGAGGGCGACGCGATCGTGATGGAGCCGCAGATCTTTCCCGACACGCCCAACCAGCCGAGTTTCGGATTCAATGGCGGACGACTGAATCCGGGCGAAACCTATCGCAACGTGATGACCTATCGCTTCACGACCGGGCAGGCCCCCGCGAAACGCTGACCGCGACCGGCCTCAGCCCTTCGCGTCGCCCGTTTCGACATGCTCGATCAGCTCGAACACCTCGGTGATCAGATGTCGCATCGCCGCCCGCGCGCCTTCCGCGTCACGCACCGCGATCGCGTCGCGGACCGCGGCATGCTCGGCGACGCTCGCCGTACGACCCTTGACGCGGTTGGTGAAGCGAATCGACGTGCGTAGCGCCGTCGCGACGACATCGCGAAACTGGGCGTAGAACGGGTTTCCCGACGCGCGCAACACCGCGACATGGAAGGCGATGTCCGCATCGAGCGCGTCGCCATGCCCGCGCTCCGCCGCCTCCATCCGCCCCAGTCCCTCGCTGATCCGGCGCAGATCGGCCGCACTGCCGAACTCCGCCGCGAGCGCCGCCGCCTCGGGCTCGATCGCGACGCGCAGCTGGTTGAAATGCTTGAGCAGGTCGAGCGAGAATTTCCGCTCGAGCAGCCAGCTCAGCACGTCGGTGTCGAACAGGTTCCAGGAGGCCGCGGGCTGGATCACCGTCCCCTGCCGCGGCCGCGCGCTGAGCAGGCCCTTGGCCGTCAGCATCTTCACCGCCTCGCGCGTCACCGAGCGGCTGACGCCGTGCTGCTTGGCCAGCTCCGCCTCGGTCGGGAAGGTCTTCTCGTGATAATGCCCCGTCACGATCGCCCGCCCAAGGCTGTCGAGCAGCCCATAGGTCAGGTTGCGGCCGAGACTGGGCCGGTCGGCGAGCGGATCGGTGGACATCGGTGTCGCCCCTGGGCCGTTGGATGTTACGAGGTCACGACCATCTACCCGCCGTCACGCCCCCGCATGGTAATCAAGCTGCATCACCCGGCAAGAGCGATAGATAGTATAAATGAGAGATAGGCCGGACGGTCCCCCCGTCGCGCAATCGGCTAAGCTGCGGCGCTCGTCCTGGTGCCGGTGCGCGATGCGGCGATGACGAGGTTGCGGCCACCGCTCTTGGCGACGAGCAATGCGGCATCGGCGCGCGCGACGAGACTGGCCAGCGGCCCGTCCTGCGGCGATGCGGCCGTGCCGATCGAGACGCTGACATGCCCGAGCACGCGCCCGCGACAGGCGAGCGGCGCGGCGGCGACCTGCGCCCGGATGCGTTCGGCCATCGTCATCGCCGCGGCCTCGTCACCGCCCGGCAGCAGCACGGTGAATTCCTCGCCACCGAAGCGATAGACCTGCCCCGCCTCCCCGACCACGTCGAGCATGATCGCGGCAACCTGCTGCATCACCATGTCGCCGGCCTCATGGCCGAACTCGTCGTTGAAATGCTTGAAATGATCGATGTCGATCATCAGGCCGGCGATCGGATCGGGCCGGCTTTCGTGCACGCGCCGGTTGAGCGTCTCGTCGAGGCAGCGGCGGTTGAGCAGGCCGGTGAGCGCATCGCGGATCGCGAGGTTGGTGAGCTGTTCGCGCAGGCGGAGATTGGCGAGCGCGAGGCCGATATTCTCGGCCATCAGCTCGAGATAGAGGCGCGACGCGGCACCGATCGCCTCGACGCCGGCGCGTTCCTCGAAATAGAGCAGGCCGACGGTATCGCCCTGTGCGGTCAGCGGCACGCACAGGGCCGGCACCGCGCTGTCGCCGATATGCGGGCAGGAAATGTCGACATGCTCGCGATTGCTGACATGCGGCCGGCCGCGCCGCAGGCCCCAGCAGGCGGTCGGCGCAAAGGACGCGGTGTCCACGACCGGATCGAGCCAGGAGCTGGCGAGCGTCAGCGCAGTGCGGGTGTGGTTCTGGACATAGAGGTGTCCGGCGAGATTGGGGAAGGTCTGCGGCGCGAAGCAGGCGACGACTTCGGCCAGTTCCTCCTGGGTTTCGGTCGCCTGCAGGCGGTGCATCATCTGCAGGATCGTGTCCTTGGCGCGCTGGTCGGCAGCGCGCTCGGCCTCGAGCCGGTCGCGCTCCAGGCCGTTGTCGCGGAAGATATGGATGGCGTTGGTCATGTCGCCGATCTCGTCGCGGCGGCGATCGAGCGGGACCTCGACGCTGTAATCCTGCCGGGCGAGCCGCGCGACGATGCCCGTCATGCGGGTGAGCGGCACCGCGACCCGTCGGCGCAGCACGAAATAGAGCACGGCGAGGAACAGGGCCGCGGTGATGCCCAGCATCGCCTTGGCGACGTCGCCGTCGTGATCGCTCTGTGCGCGCGCATCGTTCAGCGCCGAGCCGGTGCGGGCGGCGACCAGGGCGCGGAAGCGCGTGACCGGCTCCAGCACCGCGGTCTGGGCGCGTTCGTGATCGGGACCGAACAGCATCTGCCGGGCGGACTCGACGTCGCCGACCTCGACCTTCGCTACCGCCGCCACCTCGATCGCGTCGAGCTCGTCGAGATTGCTCTCGGCCTGCTTCAGCGCGGCCAACTCGGCCGGCGCGAGATCGAGGCTGCGCAGCTTCAGGATGACGCGTTCGCGGGCGTGCGTTTCGCGATCGTCCTGGCGGAAGGCGGCGAGATGGCGGGCGGACCCGCGCATCGCGTAAAGCCTGGCCTCGTCCGATCGCTTTTCGGCGGCGAGCGCGAGTTCCTCGCCGAAATCGTCGAGGGTCAGGTGCTGCTCGACGGCGACGCGCTCGTCGCTGGCGGCGCGGCCCGACTGGATGAAGGCGACGCCCGAGATCGCGGTGAGCACGACGGTGACGCCGTACGCCCAGTTGGTGATGGTACTGATACGCATGCCCCCACGCTAACCGGTTGCGGTTGAGGCGGGGTTAAGCTGCGGACCAGTGATCTCCCTCTCCCGCTTGCGGGAGAGGGTAGCAGGAGGGTCGCCTATTTCTTCGCGGCGGGATTCTGCTTGAGATAGGCGATCACGTTCGCCCGGTCCTGCGGGTTGGGCAGGCCGACGAAGATCATCTTCGTGCCGGGCACCGCGGTGCGCGGCGCAGTGAGGAAGCGATCGAGCGTCGCGTCGTTCCAGGTGAGCTTCGACGCCTGCATCGCCGGCGAATAGGTGAAGCCGGCGGCAGTGGCAGCCTTGCGTTTCACGACGCCGCGCAGATTGGGGCCGAGGCCGTTGCGGCCCGACGGATCGACATTGTGGCAGGACGCGCATTTCTTGAACACGGTCGCCCCCGCGGCCGGGTCGGCGGGCGGAGAAGCCGACAGCGCGGTGGCCCCGGCGAGCATGGCAACCATCGTCAGGCCAGCGACATATTTCATGCGAAGACTCTCCTGCATCCAAACGCGATTCACGCCATCGCGCATTCCAGTTGAACGCGCGATGAGCAAGTTCCTTATTCGGCCGCCGGTTCGAGCTTGTAGAGCCGGCGCGAGGCGTCGACCGTGAGGCACAGCACGGCTGCGGCCAGGGCAAGGGCCGCAATGATGTCGAACGCCGTACCCCAGAGCACCCGCGCGGTGACCCAGATGGCCAGCGCGGCGCCGATATTGCCCAGGGTGTTCATCACCGCCGAGACCGATCCGGCGAACTCGCCGCCGACGTCGAGCGTGACCGCCCAGGACACGCCCACCGTCAGCTCGAGGCCGAACACCGCGAGGCAGAACCAGGCGATGCTGATCATCGGATCGGCGCTGTGCGCCGCCATCGTCACCGCCACGCTCGACAGCGCAAAGCCGATGAACGAGACGATCCGCCGCGAGAATTTAAGCTTGCCGGTGCGCTTGAGCAGGTGATCCGAGATCATGCCGCCCGAGATGTCGCCGATCAGGCCGGCGAACAGCGGCAGGCTGGCGTAGATGCCCATCTGGGTGAGGTTCAGATGGTGAACCTCCTTCAGATATTTGGGGAACCAGCTGAGGAACACGCCAATGTCATAGCCGTAGCAGAAGTACATGGCCGAGAGCAGCCAGATCTGGGGATTGGACAGGATCTGGCCCCAGGGAACCTTGCGCTTGCCCTTGGCGAAGGTCCCGAGCGCGGCGGTGATCGTGGCCCGCTCGCCGTCATTGACCATCGTATGTTCATGGGGCGA
>NZ_JAQGLC010000364.1 GCF_028293085.1 Sphingomonas bacterium | reverse complement strand
TCGGCCGAGGCGGCCAGGCTGCCGATCTCGTCGGGCGTGTCCTCGTCGTCGACCTGGACGCGCTGCAGGCCGGAGACCACCGCTTCCTCGAGGTGATTCGGACGCACCGTCTCTTCTGCGATTTCGCGCAGCGCGACGACGGGGTTCTTGTCGCGATCGCGGTCGATCGTCAGATCGGCGCCGCCGGAAATCTGCCGTGCCCGCTGCGCTGCGAACAGCACCAGATCGAACCGGTTGGGAATCTTGTCGACGCAATCCTCGACAGTGACGCGCGCCATGAACGGCTTCCTTCGCAAACAACGATAGAATGAAGAGCCGCGATCTAGGGTGCAGACCGCCAAGAGTCAAGGAATCCGGCTTGCCCCCACCCGCCCGCGCCGCCACACCAACGCAGATGACCGAACCCGCCATCCAGCCGAGCTTCACCGTCGACGGCACCCGGCTGACCATGCTCGATACCGGGCCGCGAAGGCTCCAGGCGCTGATCGACCTGATCGCCGGCGCCGAGCGCACCCTGCGCATCATCTATTACATCTATGTCGACGACGCGGCCGGCGCCAAGGTGCGCCAGGCAATGATCGATGCGGCGTCGCGCGGCGTCGCCGTGTCGCTGGTGGTCGACGGCCTCGGCAGCGAGCATGCCGAGCAGCACCGCTTCTTCGATCCGCTGCGCGATGCCGGCGTCGATGTCTGCCGTTTCGTGCCGCGCTGGGGGCGTCGCTATCTGCTGCGCAACCACCAGAAGCTGGCGCTGGCCGACGAGGCGCGGGCGATCATCGGCGGCTTCAATGTCGAGGACAGTTATTTCGGCACGCCGGCCGAAAAGGCCTGGCGCGATCTGGGTTTGCTGGTCGAGGGGCCCGCGGCCGCGCATATCGCCGGCTATTTCGACGCCCTGTCGCGCTGGTCGAAGCGGCCCAAGGCGCCGCTCAGGGCGCTGCGCCGCGCGCTCGGCACCTGGAGCGAGCCCGCGGGCAAGACGCGCTGGCTGTTCGGCGGGCCGACCCGGCGCTTGTCGCCCTGGGCGCGCGCGGTGAAGCAGGATCTCGAAGCGGCGACGATGATCGATATCATCGCCGGCTATTTCGCGCCGAGCCCGGGGATGTTGAGGCGGCTCGACCGCGCGGGCATGCGCGGGCGGGTGCGGATCGTGCTGCCGTCCAAGAACGATCATGGCGCGGCAATCTGGGCGTCGCGCTTCACTTATGCCGGCCTGCTCCGCAAGCGCGTCGAGATTTACGAATATCGGCCGACCAAGCTCCACACCAAGCTCTTCGTGATCGACGACGTGGTCTATATCGGCTCGGCCAATTACGACATTCGCAGCCTGTTCCTGAACCTCGAGATGATGCTGCGGATCGAGGACAAGGCATTCGCCGCGCACGCCCGTGGCTATGTCGACGATGAGATCGAGGAATCGGAGCGAATCACCGCCGCGCTCTACAAGATGCGCACGAACTGGTGGGTCCGCACGAAGCAGGCTGCGGCCTTTTTCGTGATGACGGTGCTCGACTATAATGTGACGAAGCGGCTCAATTTCGGGCCGCGCGGGCGGTAGGATTCAGTCCTTCCACGCCCAGTAAAGCTGCGCCGGCGGCACGTTCCACCATTCCATCGCGTGCTCGACGCGCGGGATATAGGGTTCGATGAAGTCGCGGCATTTGGGCGAGAATTGATAGACCAGGAAAGCGCCGCCCGGGCGGAGCACATCGGCGGTCGCCTGGCCGATCGCGTCGCCGACGCCGGCCGGCAGGGTCGAGAAGGGCAGGCCGGACAGGACATAGTCGGCATGGTCGAAACCATGATCCTGGACGATCTGGCGCACGTCGGCGGCGGAGCCGCCCACCGCCATGAAGCGCGGATCGGTGATCTCGTGGCGCAGATAGCGGATGAAATCGGGGTTGGTGTCGATCGCGATATATTTCGCGTCGGGCGCGAGGCGCTCCAGGATATGGGGGCAGAAGGTGCCGACGCCGGGGCCATATTCGACGAACAGTTTCGTGTTCTCCCAGTCCACGGGGCCCAGCATCTTGCGGATCAGCTTGCCCGAGGAGGGGACGATCGATCCCACCATCACCGGATGCTTCATGAATCCCTGAAGGAACATGCTCCAGGGCGAGGACACTCCGGCGGCGGCCCGGCGCTGGCGTCGGGCGGCGGTGGTGGAAACGGTCACTGGCGATCCTTGTTTTTCTCGACTGACCTGCGTCTGTCGCAATCCTGTAACGAACATTCAAGTCTTAGGGTCCGGTCCCTGTCCGGTTGAGGGTTGCGCGAGGCAGCGAAGCGCCTAAGCGAAGCGCATGCGCGACGACCGGAACGGCCAGATCGTGGTGATCTTCCTTTCCGTGCGGACCGGCACGGACTATGCGGGCTATGCCACGGCCGCCGAGGCGATGGAGTCGCTGGCGGCGCGCCAGCCGGGCTATCGCGGCTTTGAGAGCACGCGCGGCAGCGACGGCCTCGGCATCACGCTCAGTTTCTGGGCCGATGAGGCGAGCGCGATCGCCTGGCGCAACCATCCCGAGCACACCGCAATCCGCAATGCCGGGCGCGATCGCTGGTATTCCAGCTACGAGGTGATCGTGTGCGCGGCACAGCGCAGCTACGCCTGGGACCGCGGGTGAAGGCGCCGGCGCTCAATCGCGATTTCGCGCTGCTGTTCATGGTGATGCTGACGATCGCTGCGGGCAATACCGCGCTGCAATCGGTGCTGCCCGCGCTCGGGCGGTCGCTGAAGGTGCCGGACAGCGCGGTCGCGGCCGCCTTTTCGGTCTCGGCATTGCTGTGGGTCGTCGCGGCGCCCTTCTGGGCCCACCGGTCGGATCGGCATGGCCGACGGACGATGATCCTGCTCGGCCTTGGCGGATTCGCGGTGTCGCTCGCCTTGTGCGGAGTCTTCCTCGCCGCCGGGATCAACGGATGGATCAGCGGAACCGCGGCGTTCGTCTGCTTCATCGGCGGGCGGTTGCTCTACGGCCTGTTCGGCTCGGCCGCACCGCCGGCGGTGCAGGCGCTGGTCGCCGGACAGACCACGCGCGAGGAACGCACCAAGGCGTTGACCCTGCTCGGCTCCGCTTTCGGCCTCGGCACGATTCTCGGGCCGGCGATCGCGCCCTATCTGATCCTCGGCAGCATCGGCGCGGTCGAGATCGGGCTGTCGGGCCCGGCCTTTCTCGGCGCGTTGTTCGCCGTCGGCATGTTCGTCGCCGTGCTGCGGCGGCTGCCCAACGACCTGACGCCGCAGCCCGGCACGCACGGCGCCGCCAACGCCTATCCGTCGATCGGCGGACAGAGCTCGGGCGCGAGCATCACCGCCGCGATCGCGCCGCACAGCGAGCATGTCGGCTATTTCGATCCGCGCATCCGGGCCTGGATGATCGCCGGCCTGGTGATGGGCCATGCCCAGGCGATGACCGGGCAGGCGATCGGCTTCCTCGTGATCGACCGTCTCCATGTTGCGCCGGCGGACGCGTTGCAGCCGACCGGCATCGTGCTGATGATGGGCGCCGGCGCGGCGTTGCTCGTGCAATGGGGCGTCATCCCGCGCCTCGACATCAAGCCGCGGCAGATGATGCTGGTCGGGCTGGCGATCGGCGCGGCGGGATGCGCGATGACCGGGCTCGCGACCTCGCTTTACGGCATTGCCACCGCCTATGCCCTCGCCTCGATCGGCTTCGGCTTCGCGCGGCCCGGCTTCACCGCGGGTTCCTCGCTCGCCGTCGGGCCCGAAGCGCAGGGCTCGGTCGCGGGCAAGGTGACCTCGATCAACGGCGCGAGCTTCGTACTCGGGCCATCGATCGGCGTCGGGCTGTACGAGGCGCAGCACGCGCTGCCTTATCTGACGGCGGGTGCCGCGCTCATACTCCTGTTCGCTTATGCCTGGGCCGCGTTGCGCGAGCCTCTAGTCACTGCCCTTCGGCCCGTGGGGACGGAGCTGGCCGGGAGCGATGAAGCCGATCGGCTGGATGGCTGAGGCCTCCTGCTTCAGCCGCGTCGCCATCTGCTCATAGTCGCGCTCCATGTCGGGCGTGACCGAGGCGCGCGAATCGGTCAGGGCTTCCTCGAAATGCGCCATCGTCACCTTGGCGACCGACAGCGACTGACGCAGCGCGACCAGGCCTGCCCGGCGCACAAGGTCCTCGAGATCCGCGCCGGTGAAGCGCTCGGTGCGGCTCGCCATCTCGTCGAGATCCACATCCTCGGCGAGTGGCATCTTGCCCGTCTGGATCGCGAGGATGCGCCGCCGCCCGGCCGTGTCGGGCACGCCGACATAGACCAGCTCGTCGAACCGGCCCGGGCGCAGCAGCGCCGGGTCGATCAGGTTCGGGCGATTGGTCGCGCCGATCACGACCACTGACTGGAGTTCCTCGAGCCCGTCCATTTCCGACAGGATCGTGTTGACCACCCGATCGGTCACCTGCGGCTCGCCCAGCCCGCCACCGCGCGCGGGGACCAGCGAATCGAGCTCGTCGATGAAGATGATGCACGGCGCCACCTGGCGCGCCCGGGCGAACAGGCGGGCGATCTGCTGTTCGGATTCGCCGTACCATTTGCTCAGCAGGTCGGACGATTTGGTGGCGATGAAGTTCGCCTCCGCCTCGCGTGCAACCGCCTTGGCCAACAGCGTCTTGCCGGTGCCAGGCGGGCCGTAGAGCAGGAAGCCCTTGGCCGGGCGAATGCCGAGCCGGCGGAACGCGTCCGGATCCTTCAAGGGCAGCTCGACGCCTTCCTTGAGGCGCGCCTGCGCCTTGTCGAGACCGCCGACATCCTCCCAGCGGACGCGCGGCGCCTCGACCATCACCTCGCGCATCGCCGAAGGCTGGACGCGCTTCAGGGCGTCGAGGAAATCCTCGCGCGTCACGGCCAGCGTATCGAGCACTTCGGGCGGGATCGTCCCCTCGGCGAGGTTGAGGCGCGGCATGATCTTGCGCACCGCCTCGATTGCCGCCTCGCGGGCGAGCGCGGCGAGATCGGCACCGACGAAGCCATAGGTCGTCCGCGCGAGCTCGTTGAGATCGACCTTGTCGCCGAGCGGCATGCCGCGGGTATGGATGCCCAGAACTTCACGCCGACCGCGTTCGTCGGGGACGCCGACCACGATCTCGCGGTCGAAGCGCCCAGCGCGGCGCAAAGCTTCGTCGATTGCTTCGGGCCGGTTGGTGGCGGCGATCACCACTAGATTGGCGCGCGCCTCCAGCCCGTCCATCAGCGTCAGCAATTGCGCGACCAGGCGCTTCTCCGCCTCGCCCGACACCTGACCGCGCTTGGGCGCGATCGAATCGATCTCGTCGATGAACACGATC
>NZ_JAQGLC010000339.1 GCF_028293085.1 Sphingomonas bacterium | reverse complement strand
ATGCTGCCCGGCGAGGGCGGCGAGAAGCTCGCCCCCGCGCGGATCGCCGCCGCGGCGGACGCGTCGCTCAAGCGGCTCGGCGTGGAGCGGATCGATCTCTATTTCGCGCATCAGGACGACGATGCGGTCCGGCAGGAGGATGCGCTCGCCGCGTTCGGGAAGCTGATCGATGCCGGCAAGGTCCGCGCACTCGGTGCCTCCAACTTCCACGCCGCCCGGCTGAAATCGGCGAACGAAGCCGCCACCGCCGGCGGCCTGCCGCATTACCGTGTGCTCCAGCCCGAATATAATCTCGTCAGCCGCCACAAGTTCGAGGGCGAGCTCCAGGATTATTGCGTCGAGCATAATGTGGGCGTCGTGCCCTATTATGGTCTCGCCTCCGGCTTTCTGACCGGCAAATACCGTTCCACCGCGGATCTCGGAAAGAGCGTGCGCGGCGGGCGGATGACCGAATTGCTCGAGGGCAAGGGCGCGGCCGTCCTCGCGGCGCTGGACGAGGTCGCCGCCGATACCGGTGCGACACTCGCCCAGATCGCACTCGCCTGGCTGGCGGCGCAACCCGGCGTCACCGCACCTATCGCCAGCGCGACCAGCGTGGCGCAGGTCGAGGAGCTGACCGGATCGATCGGCATCGAGCTGAGCGAGTCGCAACTGGACAGGCTGACCAACGCCGGCGCCTGAACATCATCATGGGGAGGACGACGACATGAAGTGCCATTTCACCGCAATGCTGACCACCCTCCTGCTCGCGGGTGCCGCTTCGGCTCAGCAGGCCCCCGCCCCGGCCGCGCCTCCGGCACCGCAGCCTTTCGCGGCCGGAACCCCGCTCGGCGTCACCGCCGACGGGAAATATGCACCCATGTCGTCGAACGTGAAGGTGTTCGGCGCGATCGTCAGCGCGGAGAGCTGCTCTTATGATCCGGGCCGCAACCTGATCATCGCGGTCAATCGCGGGGGCACGCAGAAGGAAGCGCCGAACGACGGCTTCGTTTCGCTGATCAACCATGACGGATCGGTCAACACCGCGCGCTGGATCGGCGTGAACCGCAACGGCCTTGTGCTGAACCAGCCCTTCGGCAGCGACGTGCATGGCGGCAAGCTCTACCTCGCCGACAGCGACGGCGACACGGCGGACGGCGCGAAGCGGGTATCGGTCATCCGCATGTTCGACATGAAGACCGGCGCCCCCGCCGGCGAGATCGCCAGCCCCGACGTGGCCTGGTTCAACGACATCGCGGTTGCCGCCGACGGCGCGATCTACGCCTCGCAGACCGGCACGCCCGATGGCGCGACGCCGTGGCGCATCTACAAGGTCACGCCCGACGGCAAGACGGCGGTCTTCGTCGAAGGCGCGCCGCTGTCGCGCCCGAACGGGGTCGCGATCGACAATGACGGCAATATCGTCGTGGTGAACATCGGCGACGATGCGGTCCTGACCTTCTCGCCCGCGGGCAAGCTGATCGGGACCGAGCATGCCGCCCAGCCGGGCAATGACGGGCTGGTGATCAAGCCCGACGGCACCAAATATGTCAGCAGCGTCGTGAACGGTGGCGTCTCGCGCATTCGCCCGGGCAAGCCGGCCGAGCTGATCGCGAGCGGCATCCCCAGCGCCGCTTCGATGTGCCTCGACGTCCAGGCCAACCAGCTCGTCATCCCGATGAACCCGAACAATGCACTGGCCTTCGTGAAGCTCGACTAGCGGGCACTCACAGATAGGCGGTCACGGCCGGCTTCTCCCACCAGAGATTGTCCCGGCCATTGGCATAGTTCACCGGGGCACTTGCCAGCTCTTCCGGGGTCACGTTGTCGAGGCAATTGACCGCGATGCTGACATAGTCGCCGCCAATCTCCTCGACATGGCCGTCGCCGAACGGCGCGCATCCGCAATTCCGGCAGAAGCGATGATGCCCGGAAAGCGTGCCGAACTGATAGTCGGACAGCATCTCCGTGCCCGCGATCAGGCGGAAGGCGTCGGGCTTGACGATCGCGCCCCAGGCGCGGCGCTTGGTGCAGATCGAGCAGTTGCACTTGCCCGTCCCGGCCGCGAGATCGAGATCGGCCTCGAATTTGACGGCGCCGCAGTGGCACCTGCCCTGATGGGTCTTGAGCATGTTTGATCTCCTTCGTTGCAGGAGTGGACATACTGCCACCCTGCTGACAGCATGGTGGCAGCAGCCTATCGCTAGAAGAGATCCATGCGCCGCGCCGACCGCCTTTTCGAGATCGTCCAGATCCTGCGCCGCGAGCGCCGGCCGGTCACTGCCGACGCGATCGCTACCGAGCTGGAGAGCTCGAAACGCTCGGTCTATCGCGACATCGCGGCGCTGATGGCGCAGCGCGTACCGATCCGCGGCGAGGCGGGCATCGGCTATGTCCTCGAAGGCGGGTTCGACCTGCCGCCGCTGATGCTCAATCCCGAGGAGGTCGAGGCGGCGGTGCTCGGCGCGCAATGGGTGGCGGGGCATGGCGATCCCGCGCTGGCCCGTGCCGCGCGCAACCTTATCGCGAAAATCGCGGCTGTGGTGCCGGCGGAGATGCGCCCGCTGCTCGTCGATCCCGCCGCCCGGACACCGCCGGCCTGGGGCATGGCCGAGGATGCCGTCGACGCGACCGCGCTGCGCCAAGCGATCCGCGCGGGGCGCAAGATCGCTTTGTCCTATCGCGCCGAAAATGGCACGCTGACCGACCGCACCATCTGGCCGGCGCTGCTCGGCTATCATGACAGCGCGAGGATGTTGATCGGCTGGTGCGAGCTGCGCGAGGATTTCCGGAGCTTCCGGCTCGACCGCATCGTCGTCGCCAACTTCCTGGACGAACGCTATCCCACACGCCCCGCGACCTTGCGCGCCCGGTGGCTCGCCCAACTGGAGCGGCCTGGGGTCGGCTAGGCTGGCTCGTTCGGAGGCATTCCCGAGCGACAGGACGAGACAGCGCGATCGAATGTGACATGCGCCATGAAGAATTTGTCATCGAAAAGCCGGCGCTTTCTCCGGAACCGTCGCCAAGCCGAATCGTAATAGCTGCTTCTCGGGGACCCTGCTCCCCGGCGGCGCAGGACGACACAAGATGACTGATACCAGGCAACCCACCACCATGGTGGCAGGACATCCCATCCACATGTTGCTGGTGCCCATCCCGATCGGGTGCTTCGTCGCGACCCTGTTCACCGATCTCATCTATGCGCTCACCGCCGACATGCTGTGGGAGACGATCTCGGTCTGGTTGCTCACGGTCGGCCTGATCTTCGCCGGCCTTGCGGTACTCGCCGGACTGATCGACTTCATATTCAGCCGCAGGATCCGCGCCTTGCCGCCGTCATGGCCGCACGTCCTCGGCAACGCGCTCGCGATCAT
>NZ_JAQGLC010000318.1 GCF_028293085.1 Sphingomonas bacterium | reverse complement strand
GCACCGGCACGCGGATAGTGATGGAGCTGGCGGCCTAGCTCAGCGCCTCGACCTGCCCGGCCAGCTCGAGCCACCGCAGCTCGGCCGCTTCCTTTTCCGCCCGCGCGGCGTCGATCGCATTCATCAGCCGGTCGAACGCCGCGGGCTCGCGCGCATAGAGATCGGGATCGGCCAACGCCGCCTCGTCGCGGGCGATTGCCGCGTCGAGCTGCTCGATCCGTTTGGGCAGCAGCTCGTAATCGCGCTGATGCTTGTAGGTGAGCTTGGCGCGCGGCGCCGGCGGCGCGGTCGGCTCGACCTTGCGCGGGTTGGGCCGCTTGCCGCCGCTTACACGTTGCCGGCGGCGCTTCTCCCAATCCTCATAGCCGCCAGCCACGACATCCACGGTGCCCGAACCGTCGAGCCCGAGCGTGATCGTCACGGTGCGATCGAGGAAATCGCGATCATGGCTGACGATCAGCACGGTGCCTTCATAATCGCCGATCACTTCCTGGAGCAGATCGAGCGTCTCGAGATCGAGATCGTTGGTCGGCTCGTCGAGCACCAGCAGGTTGGAGGGCCGGGCGAATTCGCGCGCGAGCAGCAGCCGCGAGCGCTCGCCGCCCGAGAGCGTGCCGACCATGGCGTCGACCAGCCCGGGCTCGAACAGGAATTCCTTGAGATAGCCGATGACGTGCTTCTTGACGCCCTGCACCTCGATCCAGTCGCCGCCGTCGGCGAGCACCTCGCGCACCGTCTTGTCGGGCGCCATCAGGCTGCGCTGCTGATCGATGACGATTCGGTCGAGCGTCTTGGCCAGCCGGATATGCCCTTCGTCCGGCGCCAGCTCGCCGGTGAGCAGCTTGAGCAAGGTCGTCTTGCCGGCGCCGTTCGCCCCGACGATGCCGATCCGGTCGCCGCGGGTGACGCGGAGCGTCAGGTCCTTGATGATCGTGCGTCCGCCAAAGCGCTTGGTGATGCCCTTGACGTCGATCACCACCTTGGTGCGCGCATCGTCATTGCCGATCGACAGGTTCGCCGTGCCCTGCGGCCCCATCATCGCGGCGCGCGTCGCGCGCATCTCGTGGAGCTTGGACAGCCTGCCCTGGTTGCGCTTTCGCCGCCCGGTCACGCCGCGCAGCAGCCAATGCTCTTCGAGCTTGAGCTTGGCGTCGAGCTTCTCGGCGTTGCGCGCTTCCTCGGCATAGACCTGCTCGGTCCAGGCCTCGAACCCGCCAAAGCCGATCTCCGCGCGACGCACCGAGCCGCGATCGAGCCACAGGGTCTGCTTGGTCAGCCGCGTGAGGAAGGTACGGTCATGGCTGATCGCGATGAACGCGCCGCGGTAGCGGCTGAGCCAATCCTCGAGCCAGTCGATCGCCGCGATATCGAGATGGTTGGTCGGCTCGTCCAGCAGCAGCACGTCGGGATCGAGCGCGAGCGCACGGACGATCGCGGCGCGGCGGCGCTCGCCGCCCGAGGCGCTGGCCGATTCCCGGGACAGGTCGATGCCGAGCTGGTCCGCGATCGCGTCCGCCTCGTGGCGCGCCGGGGCGTCGTCGCCCGAGATCACATAATCGAGCAAGGTCGGGAAATTGGTGAGGTCGGGCTCCTGCTCGAGCAACACCACGCGCGTGCCGGGCACGATCGTGCGCCGGCCCTCGTCCGCCTCGATCCGGTCGGCGATCAGCTTGAGCAAGGTGGTCTTGCCCGCCCCGTTGCGGCCGATCAGCGCCAGCCGGTCGCGCGGGCCGACATGGATGTCGAGGCCGCGGAACAGCCAGCCCGATCCCTGGATGATGCCGAGATTTTCATATGCGAGGATTGGGGCTGCCATGGCGGCTCCGTTAGGGGGTGCCGGACGACGCGGCAAGTTGCCCCGCACATTGCCCCCCATGTTGCCGTTCCCTGACCGGAGCATTCACAGGCTGTTCAAGCCCGTCTCCCTATGCGAAGCCGATGAAGATGCTCGTACCGTTTGCGTTATCTGCCTTTCTTGCGCTCGGCCCGGTGCCCGCCTCGGCGGACCCCGATCAGAAACGCGACCAGCAGGAAGCGTTCGACCAGCTGCGCAAGGGGCGCATCCTGCCGCTGCGCGATATCGAGGCGCGCGTGTTGCCGCGGATGACGGGCTCGCAATATCTCGGCGTCGAGCTCGATACCGTCACGAGTATTTACACGCTCAAGTTCGTGCGTAAGGGAACTGTCATCTGGGTCTATGTCGATGCCCGTTCGGGCAAGGTCATCGGCCAGGACGGTAATTGAACGCCTGCACGGCGTCGTCTGAAGGGATAATCCTATGCGCGTTCTGATCGTCGAGGACGAGCCCAGCCTGGGCCAGCAACTGAAGAACACGCTGGAAGGCGCGGGCTATGCGATCGATCTCGCCACTGATGGCGAGGAAGGGCATTTCCTCGGCTCGACCGAGAATTACGACGCGATCGTGCTCGATCTCGGCCTGCCCGCGATCGACGGGCTGACCGTACTCGATCGCTGGCGCAAGGAAGGCCGCACCGCGCCCGTCCTGGTGCTGACCGCACGCGACAGCTGGTCCGACAAGGTCGCGGGCCTCGATGCCGGCGCGGACGATTATGTCGCCAAGCCCTTCCAGTCCGAGGAACTGATCGCCCGCCTGCGCGCGCTGATCCGCCGCGCCTCGGGCAATGCCTCGTCCGAGCTGATGGCCGGCGATGTCCGCCTCGACACCCGCTCGGGCAAGGTCACGCTCGCCGGCGAGCCGGTGAAGCTGACCGCGCAGGAGTACAAGCTGCTCAGCTATCTGCTCCATCACAAGGGCAAGGTGGTCAGCCGCACCGAGCTGATCGAGCATATCTACGACCAGGATTTCGATCGCGATTCGAACACGATCGAAGTGTTCGTGACGCGCATCCGCAAGAAGCTGGGGCAGGACGTCATCACCACCATCCGGGGGCTGGGCTACAGCCTCGAGGATCCGGATGCGTGACCGCTCGCTCCTGACGCGTAATGGCTGACGGCCCCGAACCGCCGGCAGCCGAAGACCATGTGGTTGAGGTTTCGCCGCCGGTGCCGCCGCCTGCGGTGCCGGAACCGGACGGCCGCGCGCCGGCCATCTATCCGAAACAGCGCACCACCGGATCGCTCAGCCGCCGCATGATCCTGATCGCGGCGGCGTGGATCCTCCTCCTGCTCACCGGCGGCGGCTACGCGCTCGATCAGGTGCTCAAAGCGGCCGTCACGCGCAATTTCGACGACCAGCTCGAATATGTGCTGACCGCGCTGATCGTCTCCGCCGAGATCGGCCCGGAAGGTGAGGTCATCAACAACCGTGAGCCGGCGGACCAGCGCTTTCTCGAGCCCTATTCCGGTCTTTATTGGCAAGTCTCCGCAAAGCAGGGCGAGCCTTATCGCTCGCGCTCGTTGTGGGACCGGCGCCTCGCTTATGGCACCGACCACACCGATCTCGGTGTTCATCGCTATGACAGCCAGCAGTTCAGTGACGAAAAGCTGCGCATCCTCGAACGCGACGTCAAGCTGCCCGGATCGCCGAACCGCTGGCGCTTCCAGGTCGCGCAGAGCCGCGACGGGCTCGACGCGCAGATCAGCGCCTTGCGGCGCACGTTGGTGCGAAGCTTCCTGTTGCTCGCGCTCGGCCTGATCGTGATGGCCGCGCTGCAGACCTTCTACGGTCTCTGGCCGCTGCGCCGGGTGCGCGAGGAGATTGCGCGGATGCGGGCCGGCAAGTCGCGCCAGGTCGAGCGCGCCATGCCCAACGAGGTGGCGCCCCTGGTCGAGGAGCTGAACGCGCTGATCGAGCATAATGAGCGCCAGGCCGAGGAGGCGCGGCGCCATGCCGGCAATCTCGCCCATGCACTCAAGACGCCGCTGACGGTGATCATGAACGCCGCGACCGCCCAGGCCGACGATCTCGGCGAGACGGTGATCCGCGAGGCGCGGACGATGCGCCGCCAGGTCGACCACCATCTCGCCCGCGCCCGCGCCGTCGGCAGGCGGGGCTCCGCGCACAGCCGCGCCGATGTCTGGCCCAGCCTCGAATCGGTCGAGCGCGCGGTGGCGCGGCTCTATCGCCATGTCCGCATCGACATCGCGGGGCCGAAGACGCTGCAGGTCCATGTCGAGCGCCAGGATCTCGACGAGATGCTCGGCAACCTGATCGAGAATGCCGCGAAATATGGCGGGGGCAGCGTGTTCGTGACGGTCGGCGCGCAGGCCGGCTTCGTCGAGTTCCTGATCGAGGACGACGGCATCGGCATTCCGGAGGAGGAACGCGTCCGCATCTTCGATCGCGGCGTGCGGCTGGATACGGGCAAGCCCGGGACGGGGCTGGGGCTCGCGATCGTGCGGGATGTGGCCGAGATCTACGAGGGGACGGTTGCGCTTGAGGAGAGCGAGGATCTTGGCGGGTTGCTGGTGCGGCTGAGGCTACCGGCGGCGAATTAATTCCTGCCCGAGCTTGCTCGGGGAGGAACTTTAAGCCGCCACCTTCAGCTCCCGCATCACGTCGGCGGTGATCGACAGGCTCCGTTTCCGCGCCTCATGATCGTAGATCGAGCTCGCGATCATCAGCTCGTCCACGCCGGTCCGCTCGACAAACGCCGCGATGCCGCGTGCGACCGTCGCGGGGCTGCCCACCGCCGAGCATTGCAGCACATGGTCGAGGATCCGCTCCCCCTGCGACCCGAGCGATTCGCGATAGCCCGGCACCGGCGGCTTGAGCAGGCCCGGATTGCCCGTGCGCAACGCGACGAAGGCCTGTTGCTGCGAGCTTGCCAGCAGTTCCGCCTCTTCGTCGGTATCCGCCGCGAACACATTGAAGCCGGCCATCAAATGCGGCCTGGCCAGCGCCTTCGAAGGCCGGAAATCGCGGCGATAGATCGCGATCGCCTGATCGAGCGCATCGGGCGCGAAATGCGAGGCGAAGGCATAAGGCAGGCCAAGCATCGCCGCGAGCTGCGCGCCGAAGGTGCTCGATCCGAGGATCCACAATGTCACGTCCGCCCCGGCGCCGGGGGTCGCGCGGATGCCGGTCTGGCCGTCGTCGGCGAAATAGCTCTGCAGCTCGACCACGTCGCGCGGGAAGGCGTTGGGGTCGCTGTCGAGCGTGCGCCGCAATGCGCGTGCGACGATCTGGTCCGATCCCGGCGCGCGGCCGAGCCCGAGATCGATCCGGCCCGGAAACAGCGCGTCCAAAGTGCCGAACTGCTCGGCGATCACCAACGGCGCGTGGTTGGGCAGCATGATGCCGCCCGCCCCGACCCGGATGCTCTCGGTCGCGGCGGCGACATGCGCGATCACCACCGCCGTCGCGGCACTGGCGATGCCGGTCATGCCGTGATGCTCGGCGACCCAATAGCGGCTGAAGCCGAGGCTTTCCGCATGGCGGGCGAGATCGGCGGCATTGGCCAGCGACCGGGAAACGCTGCCGCCTTCGGTGACGGGCACGAGATCGAGCAGGGAATAAGCTGTCATGGGCCCAAGATGGGGGAGGACCTGCCGCGAAAGAAGCCCCTGCCCGGGATGCCGGCACGTCAAAGTTTTCGGCGCGGGATAGAATAGCTTTGCCGTCATGCGCGCTCGGCCTGGCGCATGCGTGTGCCGTTATTCGATGCGCATTTCGGGGTCCGATCGGGCTTTTACCGCGGAAAACTGCGGAAAACCGGGTGCACCCTGTTGGATAATTTTGGCCCTCCCTATCGAGGGGGTGCGAGAGGCCGCGTCTTGTCTGTCGAAAAGCTCGCCCCCGGCTGACATGACGTAATAAATTGCCTTATTTTACAATAGTATACTTGCTATATCCGCGCTCGCCTTGCCCCGAGCGCAGCGCCCGCCTAGAGCCTCGGCCGCAATGCTTGCCCGTCTCGCCCCGATCCGCAACTGGATCTTCGATCTCGACAATACGCTGTATCCGGCGAGTGCGCGGCTGTTCGACCAGATCGACCGCAAGATGACGGCCTATATCGCCG
>NZ_JAQGLC010000311.1 GCF_028293085.1 Sphingomonas bacterium | reverse complement strand
AGGCCGCGGCGCGCTTCCACATGCTCGAACAGCTCGCCGACCATGACGATATCCTCCTCGAACAGCTCCTGTCGGACGAGGTGCCGAGCCTCGAGACGATCTTCGGCGATCTCGCGCGCGAGACGGCGGCCGGTGTGATCGTGCCGGTGCTGTTCGGCTCCGCGCTCAACGGCTTCGGTGTCCGCCGCCTGCTCAAGATGCTCCGCCACGACACGCCCACCGCGGCGCAGACGGCGGAGCGGCTCGGCATCGACAGTCCCGCGGCGCGGGTCTTCAAGGTCTCGCACGGCAACACGATCGGCCGCCTCGCGCTGGCGCGCGTCTTTGGCGGGCCGCTGGTGGAAGGGGCTGATCTGACCGGCGCCGATGGCAAGCCGGCGCGTGCCGGGGCGCTGTTTGCGGTTCAGGGCGCCGCGACGACGCGGATACCGCGCGCCGAGCCGGGCGAAATCGTCGGCATCGCCAAGGCCGATACGGCGCAGGCCGGCGACCTGATCGGCATTGCGGGTCGCGCGCCCGACATCGGCGCGTCGACCGAATGGCCGGTCGCCAACTACGCGCTGGCGATCGCGGTCAGCGACCACAAGGACGAGGTCCGCCTGTCGACCGCGCTCAACCGGCTGGTCGAAGAGGATCCCGGGCTTCGCTGGGGCCAGGATGAGGAATCGCGCGAGACGCTGCTGCACGGCTTCAACGACGAGCATCTCGCCGTCGCGCTCGATCGCATGAAACGGCGCTATGGCGTGGCCGTGTCCGCGCGGGCACCGGCGGTGGCGTATAAGGAAACGATCCGCAAACCGGCGAGCCAGCGTGGCCGTCACAAGAAACAATCCGGCGGCCACGGTCAGTTCGGCGACGTCGTCATCGAGATCCGCCCGGTGGCGCTTGGCCAGGGCTTTGCCTTCGAGGACAAGATCACCGGCGGCGCGATCCCGCGCCAGTGGATCCCGGCGGTCGAGCAGGGCGTGCGCGACGCGATGGCGAAGGGGCCGCTCGGCGTCCAGGTCGTCGATGTCGCGGTGACGCTCACCGACGGATCGTTCCACGCCGTGGATAGCTCGGAACTCGCCTTCCGCACTGCCGGCCGGATCGCGATGGTCGAGGCGCTCGCCGCGGCCGGCCCCTATCTGCTCGAGCCCATCGCGCATGTGACGATCCACGCGCCCGGCAACGCCACGTCACGGATCAACTCGGCGGTGGCGAGCAAGCGCGGCCAGATGCTCGGCGTGACGCCACTGGAGGGCTGGTCGCGCTGGGACAGCATCGCGGCGTTACTGCCCGAGGCCGAACTGCACGGCCTCGATGCGGAGCTGCGGGCGCTGAGCCAGGGCCTCGCACGCTACGAGGCGCGCTTCGACCACCTCGCCGAGGTCGCGGCCAAGCTGGCGGACGGGATCGTGCAGCAGATGCATCAGCCGGCGTGACGGGGAAGCGCTCGCCTCACGGCCAGGTCGAGAACCACATCCAGTGGCGGAAATCCTGCGGATCGTTCAGCGCCATCGCCGAGATGATCGGGTAGAAATAGACGAACAGGCAGAAGCACAGCACCAGGAACCCCTCGTCCCAATGCTTCCATCGCCCCGTTCTGAACCGGTCAAACGCCCCGGCCAGCGGCAGCGCGAGGAAGATGCTCGGCAAATAGTAATAATAGAAGAAGCCGATCGATTTCGGGATCAGGATCCACATCGCATAGGAGCCGATCCACAGCCCTGCGACCGCGAGCAGCTTCATCGATCCGTCGCGCACCCAGGCATAGAGGCACGCCGCCACCGCGATCAGGCCGCCCCACAGGATCGCCGGATTGCCGATCAGCAAGATGCCGCGCATCGCCCCGTCCACCGGCTCGTAGAGATACCAGATCGGCCGGATCATCAGCGGCCAGCTCGGCCAGCTCGATTGATAGGTGTGCGGCGGCAAGACCTGGGTCTGCGCCGCGTACATCCGCATCTGGAAGGCGACGAAGCCCTCTCGCGTCAGCGGAAATTGTGCATAGTAAAAGGCGGGCCAGAAGGTCAGGCAATAGGTGGCGATGCTGACCACGCCGAGCGCGATCAGCGCGGGTACCACCGGCAGCCCCGGCCAATAGGCCTGGTCGCCAGGATTGAGCGCGGCATAGACCGAGCGCTTGCGCATCCGCGCATCGCGCAACCGGATCCAGATCAATGCGACCGCCGCATAGGCGATGAACGGTGCCGCCGCCCATTTCGCCGCGACCGCGAGACCCAGCAGGAAGCTGCCGAGCAGCCAGCGCCGCCAGACCTTCTCGGGCGGCGCGCGCATTGCCCAGAGCAACGCCGCGATCCCCATCACGACGAACGCCGCCATGAATCCGTCGAGCATCGCGATCCGCGCCTGGATGAACACGGTGATGTTGAGCAGCACGAACAGGCTGGCCATCGTCGCGGTGCGCAGCTTGCCGAACAGCATCCAGGCGATGGCGAAGATGCCCAGCACCACGGCGGTCGCGGCGAAGGTCGACATGATCCGCCAGCCGAAGCTGTTGTCGCCGAAGAGCATGATGCCGAGCGCGATCAGCTCCTTGCCCAGCAAGGGATGCTCGATGTTGCGCGGTCCGCTCAGCTCCAGCAGCACGCGCGCCGCGGGCACATAATGCACCTCGTCGAACACCAGCTTGTGCGGCACGGCGAGGCGGATCGTGAACAGCAGCTGCGCGACAAGGCCGATGATCGCGGCGGCGCGGTACGGGCGGGGCGGCGACTCGGCGGTCATTGCCCGTCCATTCCCATTTCAGCCCCGCCCATTCAAGCGAAGTCGGCGGAAGGCATTGACGCAGGGCAACCCCTCCCGGCAAAGCGAACCGCATGAAACGCCGTACCGGACAAGACCGCTCGATCACCAGCACCTGGCGCCCCGCCACCCAGGCCGTGCGCGGCGGCACCGCGCGCTCGGAATGGGGCGAGACGTCCGAGGCGATCTTCCTGACCTCGGGCTACGCGTACGACTGCGCCGCCGACGCCGCCGCGCGCTTCGCGGGCGAGCAGGTCGGCATGACCTATTCGCGCCTGCAGAACCCGACGGTCCAGATGCTCGAGGAGCGCATCGCGCTGCTCGAAGGCGCCGAGGCGTGCCGCACGATGACGACGGGCATGGCGGCGATGACCGCGGTGCTGCTCTGCCAGCTCCAGACCGGCGACCATATCGTCGCGGGCCGCGCCGCCTTTGGCTCGTGCCGCTGGCTCACCGATACGCTGCTGCCGAAGTTCGGCATTGGCGTGACGATCGTCGATGCCCGCGATCCGCAGCAATTCGCCGACGCGATCCGGCCCGAGACCAAGGTCTTCTTCTTCGAAACCCCCGCCAATCCGACGATGGATGTGGTTGATCTGAAAGCGGTTTGCGACATCGCCCGCAAGCACGGCATCACCAGCGTGGTCGACAACGCCTTCGCGACCCCGGCGCTGCAGCGCCCGATGGAGTTCGGCGCGGACGTCACCGCCTATTCCGCGACCAAGATGATGGACGGGCAGGGCCGGGTGCTCGCCGGGGCGGTGTGCGGCACCGAGGATTTCATCACCAACACATTGCTGCCCTTCACCCGCAACACCGGGCCGACGCTCAGCGCGTTCAACGCCTGGGTGGTGCTCAAGGGCATGGAGACGCTCGACCTGCGCATCCGCCGGCAGAGCGAGAACAGCCTCAAGGTCGGCAGCTTCCTCGAAGCCCGCGTGCCGCGCATCCTTCATCCCGGCCTGCCGAGCCACCCGCAGCACAATCTCGCCATGGCGCAGATGGACGCGTGCGGCCCGATCTTCGCGTTCGAGGTCGAGGGACGCCAGCAGGCGCACGGCCTGCTCGATGCGCTGGCGCTGGTCGATATCTCGAACAATATCGGCGATTCGCGCTCGCTGATGACTCACCCCGCCTCGACCACCCATTCGGGCGTCGCAGAGGATAAAAGGCTGGAGATGGGCGTGACCGAGGGCATGTTGCGCCTCAATGTCGGCCTCGAGGACCCGGAGGACGTGATCGAGGATCTCGATGGCGCGCTCCGGGCGGTGGGGTTGTGAAGGCGCTTTTCCCCAATGTCGCCGAGACGCGCGGGGTGATCGTGCGCGTGTCGGTCAGCTACCTTCCCGAACAGTCCGAGCCGCGGCGCGGCCGCTGGTTCTGGGCCTATCATGTCCGGCTCGAGAATGAGGGCGAGATGGCGGTCCAGCTGCTCACCCGCCACTGGGTCATCACCGATGGCCGCGGCTCGCGCCATTCGGTCGAAGGCGAGGGTGTGGTCGGCGAGCAGCCGCTGATCCTGCCCGGCGGCAGTTTCGACTATGTCTCGGGCTGCCCGCTGGCGACGCCGACCGGCTCGATGCAGGGCAGTTATCACATGCTCGGCGAGGACGGCTCGGCCTTCGACGTCGACATCCCCAAATTCGCGCTGATCGCGCCGGCGGTTGGGGCGGGGGGCGAGAGTTGAAGCGCACCCATCTCCCCCTCAACGGCCTGCGTGTCCTCGACGCCGCCGCGCGGCATCTCTCCTTCACCCGCGCGGCCGACGAGCTTGCCGTCACCCCGGCCGCGGTCGGCCAGCAGATCCGCGCGCTGGAGGACACGCTCGGCGTCGTCCTGTTCCGCCGCACGACCAAGGGGCTCGAGCTCACGCCGGAGGGCGAGGCCGGCCTTGCCGCGCTGCGCCACGGGTTCCTCCAGTTCGAGGAAGCGGTGCGCGCAATGCAGGCGGGCCAGACGTCCAAGTCGCTGACCATCGCGGCGCCGCGCGACCTGACCGAGAAATGGCTGATGCCGCGCCTCGCCGAGATCGCACGCGGCGACGGCGAACTGCGCTTCGTGCTGGTCTCGGCCGACGAGGACATCGACTTCACCGAGGCGAATCTCGATCTCGCCATCCGCTGGGGCGACGGGCCCGGCGAGCATGAGGGCGAGGCGCTCGAATCCGAGGGCATGGTGACGGTCGAGCGACCGGGTGGCGGCATCGACACGCGCATTTCCTGGCCGGGGTGCCTCAACGATCCCGAAGTCTCGCTGGTCCGCGTCGGCGACGCCGGGCTTGCGCTCGACGCGGCGGCGCAGGGCCTTGGCCGTGCCACGGTGCCGGAGCTGCTTGCCTCGGCCGACATTGCGTCGGGGCGGCTCGTCGTCATCGGCGAGCCCAAGCCCTATCGGCTCGGTTACTGGCTGGTCGCGCCGCTGCCGCAATGGCGCCAGAAGAAGGTACGCGCGCTGGTCGACGCGCTGACGGCGTGAGCGAGGTGCCGGTCATCGAGACCGAACGGCTTCGCCTGCGCGAGCGCACGCCCGACGACGCCGAATCGCTTTATCCGTGCTTGTCGGACGCAGGGCTGATGACCTGGTGGTCGCGCGCGCCCTTCACCTCGGTCGAGGAAGTTCGCAAGAGCTTCACGCCCGACGAGACATGGGCCGGCTGGCGCGCCTGGGCGATCACGCGGCAGGGCGACGACCGCGCGATCGGCTATGTCGCAGCGGGCGAGAAGCGCCAGGGCGGCGTCAGCGAGATCGGCTATGTGCTGGAACGCGCCGCCTGGGGCGGTGGCATCGCCAGCGAGGCAGTGTCCGCGCTGATCGGCCACCTGTTCGCCTCGGGCCAGCGCCGCGTCTTCGCCGATACCGATCCGGACAATGTGGCGTCGAACGGCCTGTTGAAGCGCCTCGGCTTCACGCTGGAGGGCCGGCTGCGCGGCGAATGGGAGACCCATATCGGCGTGCGCGACAGCCTGATCTGGGGCCTGCTCGCCGAGGAATGGAGGAAGTGATGACGCTGCCCGACCTGAAGGATCCCGTCCAGCGTGCCGCCTATCGCCGCGAGCTGCAGGGTGTCGCCAGGCCGCTGCGGTACACCGGCATAGCCTTTGCGCTGCTCGGCGTGATGCTGGCGATCGCACAGCGAAAATGGCTGCCAGAGATGCCGACGGCCATTCCGATGGCGGCGATCGTGCTGGGTGCCTTCAACATGCTGGCCGCAATCGTGATCCGCACGCGCTATCACCAGCAGCGGATGCGCGGCTAGCCCACCGCGAGCTCGACCGCACGGCGCATGAGCGCGGCAAAGCGGCCTTCGTCGACCGCGGCGGCATTGTTGTTCCAGCTGCCGGTCAGTGCATACCAGCCGCCATGCTTCGCCTGCAGCAGGAAGGTCATGTTGATCACGCCGGGCTCGGACCCGCCCTTGAACCCGACATAGCTCCAGGCAGTAGCCGCTGCCGGGTCGATCCCAGGATTCTTCGCCAGAATCGTCCGTGCCTCGGCGGTGGGGCCAGTCTCTGTATGGCGCCGCAGCCAGTCCATCACGCGCGCCAGATCCTGCGGGCTGGCGAACCATTCGAGCGTGTCGATCGCGATCGGCTTGCCCGCTGCGAACAGGTCGCCGCGGATCGCCGAGATCGGCACGTTCCTTACCTCGCCGTCGAGCATCGCCCGGCGGCCCTTTTCGTCAAGCGCGAGGTAACGGGCGCCGAGCGCACCGCCCTCGACGCTTTTCAGCTTGAATCCTTCGAGCGTCGCCATGAAGGGCCGGTCGCGCGCGGCCGCCGTGAAGCCGACCACCGGCAGCATCGCCTCGACCCTGGTCCGGCCGAGCGTGGCGAGCAGGATGTCGGTCGCGCTGTTGTCGCTGACCGAGATCATGCGTTCGGCGATCTCGCGCAATGTCGCCTTCGTACCCGCGGGCTTGTCGGCGTAAAAGCCGCCGGGCAGCGGCGCGCCGTCGAGCGTCACCAGATCGTCCCAATGCCGCTCGCCCGCCGTCACGCCGCGCACCAGTTCGGCAAGGATCACCAGCTTGAAGGCGGATCCGATCGCGAAGGGCCGGTCGGCCTCATGGGCGATCATGGTTCCGGGCCTGGCGCCATCCAGCCGCACGAGCGCGAAGCCGGTCGTCCCGGGCAGCGCCGCCAGGCTGCCGGCGATCGCGTCGAGCGAGGCTTCACGGGCCGTCATGCCGGTCACGCGCAGCCCGGTGATCTGATGCGGCTCGGCGGGGTCGACGGCGATCTGCATCGTCGCGATGCCGCGCTCGAAGCCGATCAACATCGTGCCGCCATAAGGCGAAACCGGTGTGAGTTTCTCCACGCCGGTCACCTTGCCGGAGGCGGCGGTGAGCTGTGCGGTTACCGCATCGAATTGCGCCTTGGGCACCTGCGCGCGGAAGGCGGCGGAGAAGATCGCGTCATAGTCGCCCTTGCCGGCCAGGATGGCGACGACGTCTTTCGCCCGCGCTTCGAGCGAGGGATCGGCGACGATTTGGGGTGCGGGCGGCGCGGGCGGTGCCGTCTGGGCGGCGGCAGGCGATGCGAGGAGAAGAAGAGAGCAGGCGATCAATCGAAGCATGGCAAATCTCCTGCGAATGTCGTGCCGATCCGATATAGCCTGAACCTCGCCGGTGTTGAATCAAGCGTCGATCGCGGCCTCGTCCATCCGCGCGGCATTTTCCTGGATGAAGGCGAAGCGGTGCGCGGGGTTGTTGCCCATCAGCCGGTCGACCAGGTCCTTCACTACCGCGCGCTCCTCATATTCCTGAGGCAAGGTGATACGGAGCATGCTGCGCGTCTTGGGATCCATCGTCGTTTCGCGCAGCTGCATCGGGTTCATCTCGCCGAGGCCCTTGAAGCGCGCCACATCGACCTTCTTGCCCTTGAATTCCTTGGCCTCGATCTCGGCGCGGTGCGCGTCGTCCATGGCGTAGAGGCTCCTGGTGCCCGCGGTCAGCCGATACAGCGGTGGCTGGGCGAGATAGAGATGCCCGCGCCGGACGAGCTCGGGCATTTCCTGGAAGAAGAAGGTCATCAGCAGGGTGGCGATATGGGCGCCGTCGACATCGGCGTCGGTCATGATGACGATCCGCTCGTAGCGCAGATTATCGGGGATGCAGTCCTTGCGGGTGCCGCAGCCGAGCGCCTGGATCAGGTCGGCGATCTCGAGATTGGCCATGATCTTGGCCGAGGTGGCGGAGGCGACTTTGAGGATCTTGCCGCGGATCGGCAGGATCGCCTGGGTCTTGCGGTCGCGCGCCTGCTTGGCCGAGCCCCCGGCCGAATCGCCCTCGACGATGAAGATCTCGGTACCCTTGGGGTCGTCAGCCGAACAATCGGTGAGCTTGCCGGGCAGGCGCAGCTTGCGCGCGGAGGTCGCGGTCTTGCGCTTGACCTCGCGCTCCTGCTTGCGGCGCAGGCGCTCGTCCATCCGCTCCAGCACATAACCGAGCAGGGCCTTGCCGCGCTCCATATTGTTGCTGAGATAATGGTCGAAATGGTCGCGCACGGCCTTTTCGACCAGCACGGCAGCCTCGGGCGAGGTGAGGCGGTCCTTGGTCTGGCTCTGGAACTGCGGATCGCGAATGAAGACCGAGAGCATCAGCTCGCTGCCGGTCATCACGTCCTCGGGTGCGATCTCTTTCGCCTTTTTCTGGCCGACCAGATCGCCAAAGCCGCGGATGCCCTTGACCAAGGCGGCGCGGAGGCCTGCCTCGTGCGTGCCGCCATCGGGGGTCGGGATCGTGTTGCAATACCAGCTGTACGATCCGTCGCTCCACAGCGGCCAGGCGACGGCCCATTCGACCCGGCCCTTGCCGTCGGAGAATTCCTGGTTGCCGGTGAAGAAGTCAGTAGTGGCGCATTCGCGTCCGTTGATCTGCTCGCGCAGATGGTCGGCAAGGCCGCCGGGGAACTGGAACACCGCCTCGGGCGGCGTATCGTCGGTGATCAGCTCCGGCGCGCATTTCCAGCGGATCTCGACGCCCGCGAACAGATAGGCCTTGGAGCGCGCCAGCTTGTGCAGCCGCGCCGGCTTGAAGTGCATCTCGGGCCCGAAGATCTCCTCGTCGGGCACGAAGCTGACCGAGGTGCCGCGCCGGTTGGGGGTGCCGCCGAGCTTTTCGAGCGGGCCGAGCGTGATGCCGCGCGAGAAGCGCTGGCGGTACAGCTCGCGGTTGAGCGCGACCTCGACGACGGTGTCGGAGGAGAGCGCATTGACCACGCTGACCCCGACGCCGTGCAGGCCGCCCGAGGTCGCATAGGCCTTGCCGTCGAACTTGCCGCCCGAATGCAGAGTCGACATGATCACCTCGAGCGCCGACTTGTCCGGGAATTTCGGGTGCGGATCGACCGGGATGCCGCGGCCGTTATCGACGATGGTCAGCCGGTTGCCCGGTTCCAGGGATACCTCGATCCGGGTCGCGTGCCCCGCGACGGCTTCGTCCATGGCATTGTCGAGCACTTCGGCGGCGAGATGGTGCAGCGCCCGCTCGTCCGTGCCGCCGATATACATGCCCGGACGCCGCCGGACGGGTTCGAGCCCCTCCAGCACCTCGATCGAGGAGGCGTTATAGTCGCTGGTGGTCTTGGATGAGGAAGCGAAAAGGTCTTCGGCCATGACTTGCTATAGGGGCGCGGGATTCGACCGCGCAAGGGCTGGCGCATTGTCGCGGCAGCCGGTTGCGCTAGGATGGTGACCATGACCCTGGCGGCAAGGCTGGCTTATGGCGAAACGCTCGGCGATCGGGTGATGAAGGTCGATCATGCCGGCGAGCATGGGGCGATCTGCATCTACCGGGCGCAACGTTGGATGGCGCGCTGGACGGCGCCCGACCTGGTCGCGGAAATCGATGGCTTCCTGCTTCACGAGCGCCGTCACCGCATGATCTTCGGAGCGGAGTTGGCGCGACGCGGGCGCTCCAGGTGCCGAAGCTTCCTTGCCTGCGGCCTGGGCGGCTTCGTCCTCGGCGCGGTCACGGGGCTTCTCGGGCGCCAGGCGATTGCGGCGACCACGCTTGCGATCGAGGCGGTGGTGCTCCGGCACATGCACGCGCAGATCGCCGCGCTCGACGGCATCGATCCTCAGGCGGTCGCGGCGTTGCGCGACGTGATCGCCGAGGAACAAGCGCATCACGACGCGTCCGAGCTGAGGCTCGGCCACGCCACGATCTGGTCGGCGATCATCGATCCGATCGTCGGGATTTCCACCGAATCGGTCATCTGGCTGGGAATGCGCCTGTGACGCCGGCGCCTCTCCCGCTGGCGGGAGAGGCGGGAATCAACGTACCCGCGGGCCGCCAAAGGGCAGGGGTGGCGGGGGGCGGCGATCGCGGCGGGGGAGCTGCGCCTGATAGGCGTGGCCGCAATGCGCGACGCAATAGGGGAAGCCCGGATTCACCTTGTCGCCGCAGAAGTGGAAATCGGGCTCGCCCGGATGGCCGAGCGGCCATTTGCAGATCTTGTCGTTGAGATCGAGCAAGGTCGTCTTGTCCGCCATGTCGGCCGAGGGCTTGGCGGGGACGAGCCGGCGCGGCGGGGCCGGGGTGATCGGGGCCTGCTGCTCGCCGGGCGCCTGACGGAGAAAGCCGCCGGGGCCGACCGACCGCATGATCGGCGGCGGCGGGGCAGGAGGCGCCGCGACAACATCGGCATCGGCTTCGATGTCGTCGTCCTCGTCTTCCTCATCCGCCTCGATGACTTCCCTGGCGACGATCGGCGCGGCTGGCGCAGCGGCGGGAGCGGGCGCAGCGACTCGCTCCGGCGCCCTGGCCGGTGCCGGCTTCGCGTCGGCCGGCGCCGCTGCGGCGGCAGCCTTGGTGTCGGGATCGTTGGGCTTCACCGGCGAGGGGCGGGATTGCAGGCCGAGGCGATGCGCCTTGCCGATCACGGCATTGCGGCTCACGCCACCCAGCACCTCGGCGATCTGGCTTGCCGTCTGGCCGCCTTCCCACATCTTCCTCAACGTATCGATTCGCTCGTCGGTCCAGGCCATCTTTAATCCTCAAGTCACACGTGCCGGGTTGCGGGCGGCGGCGGCAGCTATTAGCGCGTCCGCGATGAGCAGCCAGCCCCCAATCGGCGAAATCCAGTCGGTAATGAACGCCCCCGGCGTCCCCGTGATCCGGAACGTCAATTGGGGCGGTCTTCGAACGCTCTATATCAAGGAGGTGCGCCGGTTCTTCAAGGTGCAGCTTCAAACGGTATGGGCGCCGGCGATCACGACCTTGCTGTTTCTGGTCATTTTCACCGTCGCGACCGGCGGAAAGCGCCCGGTCCATGTCGGCGGCGTCGATGTTCCCTTCGCCGATTTCATCGCGCCGGGGCTGATCGTGATGGGCATGCTCCAGAACAGCTTCGCCAATGCGAGCTTCTCGCTGCTCGTCGGCAAGATCCAGGGGACGATCGTCGATTACCTCATGCCGCCGCTGTCGACCGCGGAGCTGCTCACCGCGATGGTCGGGGGTGCGGTGACCCGGGCGTTCTGCGTCGGCGGGGCGGTGTTTCTCGCGATGCTGTTATGGCCGGGCGTCCATATCGTGCCGCATCACCCGATCGCGATCCTGTGGTTCGGGCTGCTCGGCGCGGTCTTCCTCGCGCTGATCGGCATCCTGACCTCGATCTGGGCGGAGAAGTTCGATCATGCGGCGGCGGTGCAGAATTTCTTCATCGCGCCGCTGACGCTGCTTTCGGGCACCTTCTATTCGGTCGACCGGCTGGCCCCGGCCTTCCGCGTCTTCAGCCATGTGAACCCGTTCTTCTACATCATCTCGGGGTTCCGATACGGCTTCCTCGGCACCGCCGATTCGCCGGTGCTGCTGGGCAGCGTGATCATCCTGGTGCTGGACGTGGCGCTGGGCCTGCTCTGCTATTCGCTGTTGCGGAGCGGCTGGAAGCTCAAAAACTAGGCCCAGCCCTCGAGTACCTGATCGGGCGGGCGGTGGCCGTCGGCCCACATGCGGATATTGGCGATCACCTTCTCGCCCATCGCCATCCGCCCCTCATAGGTAGCCGATCCCATATGCGGGATCATCATGACATTGGGCAAAGCGAGCAGGCGCGGATCGATCTCGGGCTCGAACTTCCACACGTCCAGCCCAGCCCCCGCGAGGCGGCCATGCTCCAGCGCGTCGATCAGCGCGTCCTCGTCGACGATGCCGCCGCGCGCGGTGTTGATGATGCAGGCGGTCGGCTTCATCAGCCCCAGCCGGCGCGCGTCGATCAGATTCTCGCTGTCGGCGTTGCGCGGGGTGTGGATGGTCAGGATGTCGATCGCGGCGAGCATGCCGTCGAGCGTGTCGTGCCAGGTCGCGCCGAGCTCGGCCTCGACCGCTTCGGGCAGGCGGTGGCGGTTATGGTAGTGGATCGACAGGCGGAAGGCGCGCGCACGGGCAGCGACCGCGCGGCCGATCCGGCCCATGCCGGCGATGCCGAGCGCCTTGCCGCCGATGCGGTGGCCGAGCATCCCGCTGGGCGCCCAGCCCTTCCACTCGCCGTCGCGCACGAGCCTTTCGCCCTCGGCGAGGCGGCGCGGCACCGACAGGATCAGCGCCATGGTGATGTCGGCGGTATCCTCGGTCAGCACGCCGGGCGTGTTGGTGACGACGATGCCGCGCGCCCGGGCCGCCTTCAGGTCGATATGGTTCACGCCGGCGCCGAAATTGGCGATCAGCTTCAGCCGATCGCCGGCACCCTCGATCAGCGCGGCATCGATATTGTCGGTGACGGTCGGCACGAACACGTCGCAATCGGCCATTGCCGCGGCGAGCCGGGCGCGGTCCATCGGCACGTCGCCGCGATTGTTCGTCGTGTCGAACAGCTGCTCCATCCGCTCCATCACCACATCGGCGAGCTCGCGGGTGACGATCACCCGCGGATTCGGGACCTTCGGGTTCGGGGCGCGTCTCATTTCGGGCATGAATCCGGCTTGGCGAAGGCTTTTGCCCCCGTCAACGGTGGTTGATGCGCGTCGCTCAAACGGGGTAAACGAATCTCGACGAGGGGAAGGGCAAGTATGCGTTTCAGGGCGAGAATCGTGCTCGCGATGGCGGCGGCCAGCCTGGCGGCGTCGGCATTCGCGCCGGCGCTCGCCGCGCTCGTGCAGAAGAAGACGCCCTATTTCGCGTCGATCTCGGCGGGCAAGGCGCGGATGCGGACCGGCCCCGCCAAGAATTATCCCGCGAGCTGGCTGTATCAGCGCGCCGATCTGCCGGTGAAGGTGATCGACGTTTACGATCGCGGCACCTGGCTCAAGATCGAGGATCCGAGCGGCACGCAGGGATGGATGCTCGGCTCGCTGATCAGCGACACCCGGACCGGCCTGATCATGGGCACGATCGCCGAGCTGCGCGATTCGCCGCGCTATGGCGGCAAGATCACCTGGCGCGCGGAGCCCGGCGTGGTCGGCCGCATCAGCAAATGCGCGCGGGGCTGGTGCTATTTCGACGTGCGCGGCCAGGGCGGCTATGTCGAGGCGAACCACCTCTGGGGCGTGACGCCGGACGAGACGCTGAACTGACGCGCGCGATGCGGATCGTTCGCGACGAGCTGACCCATCCGGACGTGATCGCGCTGCTCGAATTGCACCTGCGATCGGCCTTCGAAAATTCGCCGCCCGGCAGCGTGTTCGCGCTCGATCTGACGGGCCTGCGCGATCCGGCGGTGACCTTGTGGTCGGTCTGGGATGGCGAGGACCTGCTCGGGCTCGGCGCGCTCAAGGAGCTGGATGCCGGGCATGGCGAGCTGAAATCGATGCGCACCGCCCCCGCCCATCTGCGGCGCGG
The DNA here is from genome assembly GCF_028293085.1 of Sphingomonas bacterium. Classification (GTDB taxonomy): domain Bacteria; phylum Pseudomonadota; class Alphaproteobacteria; order Sphingomonadales; family Sphingomonadaceae; genus Sphingomonas. Next base: position 826 of record NZ_JAQGLC010000311.1, on the reverse strand, counting down.
CGTGGCGGCGGCGATGCTCGGCCATCTGATCGCCGAGGGCAGGGCGCGCGGCTATGGGCGATTGAGCCTGGAGACGGGATCGAACCCGCCCTTCGCCCCGGCACGGGCGTTGTACGAGCAAGCGGGGTTCGTGCCGTGCGGGCCGTTTGCTGCGTATAAAGACACGGATTTCAGCCGCTATTACCGGCTGGAGCTCTAGCGCCGCGCCCTTCGCAAATCGTCCAACAGGACGCCGGGCGAATTTTCCCTGTTCCGGGCGATTAACAGGGAATTTAACAGGGAATTTTTTCTTTTATTCGGGTTTTGGCGCGGCATTATCAAAGATTATAGCAGATAATTCAATATGTTATGACGAATTTCCCTGTTATCTCGGAACAGGGAAATCTGCAGGAAGAACAGGGAAAACCTGCCGCGATAACAGGGAATTTCCTCGCGGAGGACGGATCGGCGACCGTCCAACAAGATGCAGTCATTAGAAAGAGCGGGTCGGGGATGCGGATTGCGGCCCGTCCGGTTCTCGATAGGGCGATTGTCGTTCGATTTGAATCAAGCGGATTCACTTTTCGCCGTTGGAGGGAGATGGCCCGTCGCAAGGCCCCTAGTTCATCAGCTCCACGGCCATCGCCGTCGCTTCGCCGCCGCCGATGCAGAGCGATGCAAGGCCGCGCTTCCGGCCCGTGGTCTGCAGCGCCGAGAGCAGGGTCGCGAGGATGCGGGCGCCCGAGGCGCCGATCGGGTGGCCGAGCGCGCAGGCGCCGCCATGAATGTTGAGGCGATCATGGCTGAGCCCGAGATCGCGCATCGCGATCATCGCGACGACGGCGAA
>NZ_JAQGLC010000194.1 GCF_028293085.1 Sphingomonas bacterium | reverse complement strand
TGATCAACGGCACCTATATGCAGACCTTCTTCATCGACCAGCGCCTGATGGTGGCCGGCGGTGGCGGCATGATCTGGATGGCGATCGGCGGCTTCATCATGGCCAAGATGATCAACTTCGAAATCTGAACAGGGACAAGCGGTACTTTCATGGATACGGGCGGACCGAAGATCCTTGGGGTCGATGTGATGTGGGTGGCGACCCTGCTCGCCGGCGTCGCCGCGTTCTCGGTGCTGCTGGCGGTCTATGCCGCCACCACGGTGCGCGATCCCATGGCCAAGCGCGTCAAGGCCCTGAACGAGCGCCGCGAACAGCTCAAGGCCGGCATCACCGCCTCGACCAAGCGCCGCGCCAAGCTCGTCACCAAGAACGAGACGACCGACCGCATCCGTTCGATCCTGTCCTCGCTGAAGGTGCTGCAGGACAGCCAGGTCAAGGCCGCGCAGATCAAGCTGATGCAGGCCGGCATCCGCTCGAAGGAATATGCCGTCGCGGTCATTTTCGGCCGGCTGGTACTGCCGATCGTGTTCGGCGGGCTGATGATCTATCTGGTCTACGGCACCGACATGTTCGCCACCTACAGCCCGCTGAAGCGCTACGGAATCGTCGCGGTGACCTTCATCCTGAGCTACAAGGCGCCGGACATTTTCCTCAAGAATAAGATCGACAAGCGCTCCAATGCGATCCGCAAGGGCCTGCCGGATGCGCTCGATCTGCTCGTCATCTGTGCCGAAGCGGGACTGACCGTCGACGCAGCCTTCCAGCGCGTCGCCCGCGAACTGGGCAGGGCCTATCCCGAGCTGGGCGACGAATTCACCCTGACCGCGATCGAGCTGGGCTTCCTGTCGGAGCGGCGCCAGGCGTTCGAGAACCTCGCGATGCGGGTGAAGCTCGATGCGCTGAAGGGCGTCGTCACGACCATGGTTCAGACCGAAAAATACGGTACGCCGCTGGCTTCCGCCCTGCGCGTGCTCTCCGGCGAGTTCCGCAACGAGCGCATGATGCGCGCCGAGGAGAAGGCCGCGCGCCTGCCCGCGATCATGACGGTGCCGCTGATCCTGTTCATCCTGCCGGTGCTGTTCGTCGTCATTCTCGGCCCGGCGGCCTGCTCGATCTCCGACGCGTTCAAGGGCGGGATCTGATCTCGGCGGGCGGAAAATAGCACCGTATCGGATGCTTGCTACGAAGCGCGGTTGACGGCAGGATCGTTAACGCATCGTAACACTTTCGAATAAGGGCGCGTCATGCTGTTCAGCACCCCATCGCACTTCGTCGTCCTGGCGCTCGTCGCCTTCGGCTTCTGGCTGGTCGGTTTCGCCATGCATCCCGGCGGCCGCAAGTGGAAGGAGATGTACGAGCAGGAGGCCGACGATTATTCGGGCTACCGCACGGATGCCGACGACAAGCTCCGCGCCGCCAACCGCCGCATCGCCGAACTGGAGCGCGACAATGCCGCGCTCGAGCGCCAGCGCGGCGAATCGGCCGCGACGATCGCCGATCTCGAAGCCAGGCAGAAGGCGCCCGAACCGATCGCTACGCCGGTCGTCGTGGCGACAGCCGTGGAGCCAGCCGCCGCGCCGGTCGTCCTGACCGTCGTCGAGCCGGTGGCCGAACCGGTCGAGGCCGAACCCGTGGCCGAGACGGTGGAAACGGCGCCGGTCCCCGAGACTGTCGAAGCGGAGACGGTCGAGGCCGAGCCCGTCGTCCCGGTCGAGGCGCCCGTCGCCGAAACGCCCCGGGCCGACACGCCGATGCCCATCGGCGCGCCGATCCCGACCCCCGCTTTCGCGCCGGAAGGCGTGCCGCCCGAGGCCAAGAAGGCCTGGTTCGGCGCTGCCGGCTATAACGACCTCACCCAGATCCGCGGCATCGACGGCGTGCTGAGCACCCGGCTGTTCGGCCTGGGCGTGACGCGCTTCTCCGATATCGAGAAACTCTCGGCCGAGGACGAGATCGCGCTCGAGCAGCGGCTGAACGTCCCCGCCGGCTTCATCGCACGCGAGCAATGGCGCGATCAGGCGGCGTTGCTGCGCGCAGGCAATACGGACGAGCACAGCGCCCGCTTCGGTGTGACCGCCAACGCTTAGGGCCAATTCAAGGGCGCGGCGCCGAAACAAGCTTTCCCGTTCGTGCTGAGGCGGCCTCTAGGTCGCGACCCGGCAAATGGTCGCCCGCCGCTCCTGATCGATCACCGGAAACCGCGCCCGATCGTCGATCAGGATACGGATCAGCGCGATCCCGCGCGTCCCGTCGACATGGACCGCCTCATAACCCGCCGGCGCCGTCTGCCCGGCCTTCAGCACCGCGATGCGAAACGGTTTGTAGTTCGCCTTTATCCCGTTGCGCACCAGCGCGACATTGGTGCGCGCATCGAAGATCGACAGCGACCAATAGGGCGCGAGCACGGGCACTGCATCGATCAGCAGCGGCCCCTTGGACAGGTCGAACGGGCAGGAGGAGTAAGCGAGATCCGGGCTCGGCCGGACGATCGTGCGCGACGCGGCGGTCGCGAGCGGCGCATGGGTGAAATGGTTGGGCCCGCCCGCCTTGGCGATTCGCCCCACCGCGAGATGCATCAGCGCATCGGGCACCATCATCATCGTCACGTGCCACGCCCCCATGGCGAGCAGGAGCGCCACGATCAGCGGCCCGATCCAGCGGCGGATCATGCGCAGGCCTCCCGCGTGATGCTGGGCAGCTGGTGCACCGTCAAATTGCCCTGGCCGCCATCGTCGGGAAGGTAGGAGCGCAGAGTCAGCTCGAACCGGCCCGCCTTGCCGGTCGGCAGCCAATGGCCGGACTGCGCGTCGGGCGCGGCGACGACGGTCCAGTGCGCCTGCTCCGACGAGGGCAGCCCTGCGCTGCCGACCGAATAGATGCCCGGCTGGTTGGCGACGAGATAGCCCGCCGGATCGTAGAGCGTCAGGCTCCACCACCGCGCGGGCAGCCCGCCGCCGTTGATCGCATAACGGCAACGGCCCTCGAGCGGCCGGCCCGCATCGTCGACCGCGGCGTTGTAGTAACGCGCCTCGGTCGCGGGCAGCGCGAGCAGCCCGCGCAACGCGACCACCGCACGGGTATAGGCGCTGGCCTGCGCGGTGCCGAAGTCGCGGCCGGTCGTCCAGGGCCCGATCTTGTCCGAGGAACCCAGCGCCCCCGCGCGCACGCTCCAGACGGCACCCCCGGTGCCAATCAGGATGCCAACGACTGCGCCAATCAGATAGCGTCCCCAGGGTCGCATGGCCCATCCCCCCAACGTCATGCCGGACTTGTTCCGGCATCCATCGTGCCGCCGACGCAAGTTATGCGATCATTGCATAGCTGCGCCAAGCCCGTTCAATGCCGCGTGAGCAACCCACGCATCACCCCCAGAAACCCGCGCCGAGGGGCGGCCGGCTCATTCCATGCCGACCAGCGACGCCCAGTAAGATTCTCCCGGAGTTCCAACAGACTGTCGTCCGCCTCCGCTTCCCACGGAAATTCGCCGGTCGCGGCGCCCGACCACACCATCTGCCATAGCGGCAATGGCCGGCGCTGATTGTACCAGTCGGCGTGCGTCGCATGCGTGCGAAGCGCATCCTTCGAGGCTTCCACGCAGATCACGTCGAAGCCTTCCACATACCCCGAAAGACGCACGCCGAGCGTAGGTTTCTCGATAGTCTTCCATGCCCTCATGAATTCGTTGATCATGAAGTGCATCAAATCTGCGCCGAGCCCCGACACGATCACTTCCGGCGCACCATAGGATTCGAACGCCCCCACCGAATAGGCGAAGGGCGGCCCTTCGGTCGGCTCGTCGACGGCATCCGCCACGCACAGCACCATATGGCCATGCTCGATGATGCCATGGATGAACGCCTGATCGCGCGCATCCTTTTGCGGAACGTTACGAAGCGTCATTCTTTGCGCTCAACGCCGCCTGCGCCGCCGCCAGCCTGGCGATCGGCACCCGGTACGGCGAGGCCGACACATAATCGAGCCCGATCTTCTCGCAGAACGCGATCGACGCCGGATCGCCGCCATGCTCGCCGCAGATGCCGAGCTTGATGTCGGGCCGCGTCGCACGGCCGCGATCGGTCGCCATCTGGATCAGCTCGCCCACCCCCTCGATATCCAGGCTGACGAACGGATCCTTCGGGTAAATCCCCCGCTCGACATAGGTCGTCAGGAACCGCGCCGCATCGTCCCGGCTGACCCCCAACGTCGTCTGCGTCAGATCGTTGGTCCCGAACGAGAAGAACGCCCCGACCTCGGCGATCTCGCCCGCCTTCAGCGCCGCGCGCGGCAGCTCGATCATCGTGCCGACCAGATACTCGATCGTCCGCCCCTTGTCCGCAAACACCGCGGCCGCGGCCTTGTCGACCACCGCCTTCATCAGCTCCAGCTCGCGCCGCGTCGCGACCAGCGGGATCATCACCTCGGGGATCGGCGCAGCACCCGATTTCTCGGCCACCTCGATCGCCGCCTCGAAGATCGCCCGCGCCTGCATCTCGTAGATTTCGGGATAGGTCACGCCCAGCCGGCACCCGCGATGCCCGAGCATCGGGTTGAACTCGTGCAGCTCCGCCGCGCGCCGCTTGAGATAGTCGACCTCGACCCCCGCCGCCGTCGCGACCTCGGCGAACTCGGCTTCCTCGTGCGGCAGGAACTCGTGGAGCGGCGGATCGAGCAGGCGGATCGTGACGGGCAGACCGGCCATGATCTCGAAGATCTCGGCGAAATCGGCGCGCTGTTCGGGCAGCAGCTTCTCCAGCGCGGCGCGGCGACCCTTCTCGTTCTCGGCGAGGATCATCTGGCGGACGGCGGTGATCCGGTTCGCGTCGAAGAACATGTGCTCGGTGCGGCAGAGACCCACACCCTCGGCACCGAAATCGCGCGCGGTACGGCAATCGAGCGGCGTTTCGGCATTGGCGCGCACCTTGAGACGACGGACCTTGTCGGCCCATACCATCAAGGCGGCGAAATCGCCGGCCAGCTCGGGCTGCACGGTCGCGACTTCGCCGGCCATCACCTCGCCGGTCGAACCGTCGATCGTGATGATGTCGCCTTCCTTGAACTCGCGGCCGGCGGCGCGCATCCTCTTGGCCTTGCCGTCGATCGCGAGCGTGCCCGCGCCGGAGACGCAGGGGCGTCCCATGCCGCGCGCGACGACGGCGGCGTGGCTCGTCATGCCGCCACGCGCCGTCAGGATGCCCTTGGCGGCGTGCATGCCGTGAATGTCCTCGGGTGAGGTTTCGACGCGCACCAGGATCACGGACTCGCCGCGTTCGGCGCGCTGTTCCGCCGTCTCGGCGTCGAATACAATCGTGCCGGAAGCGGCGCCCGGCGATGCCGGAAGCCCCTTGGCGATCACGTCGCGCGGAGCGGCGGGATCGAGCGTCGGATGGAGCAGTTGATCGAGCGCCTGCGGATCGACGCGCAGGATCGCCTCCTCCTCGGTGATCAGGCCCTCGCTCGCCATTTCCACCGCGATCTTGAGCGCGGCCTTGGCCGTGCGCTTGCCGGCGCGCGTCTGGAGCATCCAGAGCTTGCCTTCCTGCACCGTGAACTCGATGTCCTGCATGTCGCGATAATGCGTCTCGAGCAGATCGAACACCTTCGC
>NZ_JAQGLC010000257.1 GCF_028293085.1 Sphingomonas bacterium | reverse complement strand
AGCCGGCGATACGGCATCCATGACCGCGCCTCGATCGACGCCGTGCTCGATGTCGCCGAAGCTATTGCCGAGGAGAAATATCTGCCTTGTGCGGCTTCGCTCGATGCGGGGGAGCCGAGACTGGTCAATGGCCGGGTCGATATCATTCCGGAGGTCGGAGAGGCGCTGGCGGCCTATCGCGACGCCGGCTTCTTCGCAGCGAGCTTCGACGAGGCGGTCGGCGGGCTCCAACTGCCATGGCTCGCAAACCTCGCGGTCAATGGAATCTTCACCTGCGCCAATATCAGCGTCGCCAACTACCACTTCCTGACGATCGCGGCTGCCAACCTGCTGAACGAGGCCGGCAGCGACGAGCAGAAGCGCCTGTTCCTGCCGCCGATGCTTGAAGGGCGCTGGTTCGGTACGATGTGCCTTTCCGAGCCGCAGGCCGGCTCCTCGCTGTCGGATATCCGCACCCGCGCCGAGCCGACGGGTGACGGATTCTACCGGATCGTCGGCAACAAGATGTGGATTTCGGGCGGCGACCACGACCTGTCGGACAATATCGTGCACATGGTCCTGGCGAAAATCCCGGGGGGGCCACCAGGGGTGCGTGGCATTTCGCTGTTTGTCGTCCCGAAGCATCGCGTGTTGCCGGACGGCTCGCTGGGAGCGCGCAACGACGTCGTCGCGGCAAGCCTCAACCACAAGATGGGTCAGCGCGGGACCACCAACGCTGCACTCAACTTCGGTGAGAGGGGCGCGTGCATCGGCCAGCTGGTCGGCGAGGCCAATATGGGCCTGAAATACATGTTCCGCATGATGAACGAGGCGCGGACCGGCGTCGGCCACGCCGCCGTCATGCTGGGGCTCGCTGGTTACCTCTATTCGCTGGACTATGCCCGCAGCCGGCTGCAGGGGCGCCTGCCCGGCGGCAAGGACCCGGAATCGCCTCAGGTTCCAATCATTCACCACAGTGACGTAAAGCGGATGCTGATGGCGCAGAAGGCCGCTATTGAAGGAGCATTGGCGCTCAGCTTCTACTGCGGCCTGCTGCTCGACCTTCAGAAGATTGCGGAAACCCCAGCCGAGGAGCAACGGCTCGCCCTGCTGCTCGACCTGCTTACGCCGATCGCCAAATCCTGGCCGTCGGAATATTGCCTCGAGGCGAACAAGCTCGCGATTCAGATACTGGGCGGTTACGGCTATACACGGGACTATCCCGTCGAACGCTTCTACCGGGACAACAGGCTCAACCATATCCATGAGGGCGCGCTCGGCATCCAGGGACTGGACCTGCTCGGGCGCAAGGTCCGTCTCGAGAACGGCGCGGCCATGCGCACGCTGTTCGCCGAGATCGCGCTGACGACCGACGCCGCGTCGGGACTGTTCGATACCGAAGCCGGTGCGCTCGGCAGGGCATGCGCAGCCCTGGGCACCGCGACCGATGCTGCTCTGGCGTGCGAGGATATCGATCTCGGCCTTGCCAATGCCACGCTGTATCTGGATGCGTTCGGCCATGTCGTGATCGCGTGGATGTGGCTCAGACAGGCTATCGCCGCCCAGCGCGGCCTGGCGTCAGAAGGGGGCGAAAGCGTCGGCGAGAGGGCTTTCTATGAAGGAAAAATCGCCGCCTGCCGTTATTTTTTCCGGTATGAATTGCCCAGGACCGTGAGCCAGCTGGCGCTGGTCAGGAGCCTAGACGATACCTGCCTCAGAATTGAACCCGCACAGTTCATCGGCATTTGAGGAAGGAGCCCCGAGCCCAGCACTGCTCCTCGCTGCAACTGTCACCTGGTGGAACGTCCTCGCCCAGGCGCGCATCGTCGGCATCGGCAATGGCTTCACCGTCCCCGCCCATGTTCCCGGCGAAATCACCGGATCCAGTTCCTTCGCGACCGATCCCGGCGACCCTCTTCCCAAAGAGCGGCGTCCGATTGCCCAGATCCTCGACGCATCACGGCTTTCTTGTATGAACGCGCGCCTGCCAGTGCGCAGCATTCCGCAGCGGCACAGGGAGCCAGCGCCGTCGCTCCCCCTACCCGATCTTCCGCCCGTGGATTCGTGGGCGACGTCGTCGCCGTTGAATATTTATCGACCAAACCACTTTTTTCACCAAACCACGACTGGCCCCACCGGCAATCTGTATTGCGACGGAACTCCGATCGAACCAGCTGGCGCTTACGGCGCCGACGACCGCTGCCATGCTCCAACTCGACACGTCGTGGTTGTTGCCGGGTTCAGGCCGGAACTTCCGGTCCTCAGTTGTATATCGGGCAGCATCGTTCCGCCTGGCGTGGGGGGATCGATACCCCCGACTTCGCCAATACCCCAAGTGGATTGCCCTGCCGGCAGACGAAGGCGGACAGCCGCGTCCGCCAAAACCTTGGGATACCGAGGTTTTCAGCAAGAATCGGCTGGTAGGAGAAGCTCCCGGCGGGAAGCCTTGGTGGACAGGGCTGGATTCGAACCAGCGTACGCTTGCACGGGCAGATTTACAGTCTGCTGCCTTTAACCACTCGGCCACCTGTCCATTGGGCCGCTCTGAAAAGCGAGGCGGTCCAATGCCGACCGAACGCCATGCTGTCAACGGCTGGCGGGCCTTGCGCGCGACGGCGGCGACGAATAGGCCTCGCAACAATCTTTCAACATCCTGGGGGTTCCAATGCGTCGTTCGCTTTTGCTCGCCACCGCCCTGATCGCCATTGCCACGCCCGCCTTCCCGCAGGCGGTCGATCGCGGCCAGGTCAACCGGATCATCGACGAGGGCACGACTCGCAGCCAGGTGATGGTCACCGCCGAGCATCTCGCCGATGTGATCGGCCCGCGCCTGACGAATTCGCCCGGCATGCGCCAGGCGGAGAGCTGGACTCAGTCGCAGTTCGCCGGATGGGGGCTGAAGAACGTCCACAAGGAAGGCTTCGATTTCGGCCGCGGCTGGTGGATCAGCAGCTCGAGCGTCCGCATGATCACGCCGCGCCCGATCCAGCTCACCGCGATCCCGATCGCCTGGACGCCCTCCACCAACGGCACGATCAGCGCGCCGGTGTTCGTCGCCCCGATGACGCGCGAGCGCGATTTCGACAAATGGCGCGGCAAGCTCCGGGGCAAGATCGTCTTGGTCACCTTGCCCAACACCGGCAGCGAGCCGGGCGACCCCGCGTTCAAGCGCTATACGAGCGAGGATATCGGCAAGCTCGATCAATATCAGCAGCCGAGCTACGATCCCGAGGCCGCCGATCGCCGCCTCAAGCGGCTCGATTATGCCAAGAAGCTCGACGCCTTCCTCAAGGCCGAGGGCGCGGTCGCCTATGCGACGATGTCGCGGCTCGACGGCAAGCTCGTGCACGGCGAGGGCTATCTGTTCGGCACCGGCGACACCCAGGCGGTACCCGGCGTCGAGATCGCGGCGGAGGATTATCGTCGCCTCGCTCGCTTGGCCAAGGTCGGCCCGGCGCCGACCGTCGAGATCAACAGCGACGTCCGCTTCGACGACAGCGACCGCAAGGCATACAACATCATCGCCGAGATCCCCGGCACCGATCCCAAAGCGGGCTATGTCATGGCCGGCGCGCATCTCGATTCATGGGTCGCGGGCGACGGCGCCGCCGATAACGGCGCGGGTACCGCGATGATCATGGAGGCGGCACGCATCCTCTCCGCGACCGGCATCCGCCCGAAGCGCACGATCCGCTTCGCGCTCTGGGCGGGCGAGGAGCAGGGGCTGCTCGGCAGCCTTGCCTATGTCGAGGATCATCTCGCGACGCGCGGCAAGCCCGGCGATCCCGTCGATACCGGGCTGACGCGCTATTATAGCTGGTCGAACAAATGGCCGATCACGCCCAAGGCCGGCTGGGGCGATCTCGCCGCCTATTTCAACCTGGATAACGGCTCAGGCAAGATCCGCGGCATCTATGTCGAGAACAACCAGGCGGTCGCCCCGATCTTCCGCGACTGGCTCGCGCCGTTCGGGGCGATGGGCGCGAAGGACGTGGTGATCCGCAAGACCGGCGGCACCGATCATGTCTTCATGCAGGCAGTCGGGGCGCCCGGCTTCCAGTTCATCCAGGATCCGCTCGATTATGGCAGCCGGGTGCACCACACCAGCATCGACACCTTCGATCACCTGAAGGGTGACGACATGCGTCAGGCCTCGATCATCCTCGCCTCGTTCCTCGCCAACGCCGCCAATGCGGACAAGGCGCTGCCGCGGCCGCCGCTGCCGACCCAGCCGGTCGTCACCGATCCCTTCGCCTACAGCAACGACGACGATTGATGGCCCGCAAAGGACACCGCCCGTCCCAGGCGCCCGCCGGCCGTCCCCGTTTCTGGGGGCGGCATGCGGTGACGGCCGCGCTCGCCAATCCCGAGCGCACCGTCCGCAAGCTTTGGGCGACACGCGAGGCATTGGCGTCGCTCGACATTCCGCCGGTGATTCCGATCACCTTCGCCGACGTCGCCGATCTCGCCCGGCTCGTGCCCGGCGATGCGCCGCATCAGGGGCTGGTGGCCGAAGTCGATCCGCTCGAGGATATCTGGCTCGGCGATCTGCTCGAACAGGGTCGTGACGACCGCCGGCCCTTGGTGGTGCTCGATCAGGTGACCGATCCGCACAATGTCGGCGCGATCCTGCGCTCGGCGGCGGCGTTCGACGCGCTCGGCATCATCACGCCCGATCGCCATGCGCCGCCCGAATCGGGCACGATCGCGCGCTCTGCCTCGGGCGCGCTGGAGATCGTGCCCTGGGTCCGCGTGGTGAATCTCGCCCGCGCGCTCGACGAGATCGCGGAAGCCGGCTTCTGGCGCGTCGGCCTGACCGGCGAAGCCACCCAGACGCTCGCCCAGGCGATGGGCGAAACCCGCGTCGCGCTGGTGCTCGGCGCCGAGGGCGAGGGCATGCGGCAGAACACCGCCGCGCACTGCGACGAGCTTGCGCGCCTGCCGATCTCGCCTAAGGTGGAGAGCCTGAACGTGTCCAACGCGGCGGCAATCGCGCTCTACGCGGTGACGACACGGGGCTGAGCCCGGGGGTTCCGATGATTGCACGTCTTTCGCGCCTGGGGCTCGTGCTGCTGTTGCCATTCGCGCTGGCGAGCTGCGTGCTGGCGCCGGGCAAGTTCGTCTCGACGCTCAGGATCGATGCCGATCGGCATTTCACCTTCACCTATGTGGGCGAGGTGATCGCGCTCGATCTCGGCGACGACATGCTGAAAGGGCTCGGCGACACTTCGTCGGACAGCGCGACCAACCCGGCGGGCGACGAAGGCGACGGCGACGGCATCCCGACGCTTCAGCAGATCGGTTTCCAGGCCGGCAAGGACGCGCCATCCGGTGACGATGCCAAGGACGCCGCGAAGAAAAAGGCCGCGGCCGACGCCAAGAACCGCGAGATCGCCGTGACGCTGTCGAAGGAAGCCGGCTACCGCAAGGTCGCCTATCTCGGCGACGGCAAGTTCAGCGTGGATTATGCGATCTCTGGCACGCTCGATCACGCGTTCCTTTGGCCGTACAATGTCGATGCGGAGCTGGTCTTTCCCTTCATCGCGATCGAGCTGCGCGCCAACAACACGGTACGGATGAAGGCCCCCGCCTTCGCCAACGACACCAGCAAGAGCAGCGGCATGGGCATGCCCGGCATGGACAAGGCGTCGAGCCAGCTCGACGGCGTCTTCACGCTCGACACCGATGCCGAGATCGTCAGCCAGAACAATGAGGATGGCGCGACGACGACGGGCGGTCGCAAGACCATTGTATGGAAAGCGACCCCGCTGACCAAGGATGCCCCGACGGCGGTACTGAAGTTGGCGGCGAAGTAAAAATATAAGCCCTTCCCCTTCAGGGGAGGGGCTCGATAAACTCAATCCTCGGCCGCGATCGTCACCTTCAGCCCGTCCAGCGCATCGGTCAGCTCGATCTGGCACGACAAGCGCGACCGCTCGTCGCGATCACTCGACGAATCGAGCAGATCGTCCTCGTCCGCGCTCATCTTCGGCAGTTTGGCCGCAAATTCCGGGTCGACATGGACATGGCAGGTGGCGCAGCTGCAGCAGCCGCCGCACAGCGCCAGGACCTCGTCGATCCCGGCGTCGCGGATCGCCTCCATCACCGAAAGCCCGGTCTCGCCCATGATCTCGCGTTCTTCCCCTTCACGGGTCACGACGATAAGCTTGGGCATCAATTCCTCCTCGGGGGTTCGGCGTCGCCATGCCGCCCCTCGCGCCGCTAATCAAGGGACGTCGATATGGGCCTGAGCGCCGATCAACTGCGCACGGCGCTCGACGCTCTCGCCACCACCGAACCTGCCTTTGCCGCCGCGATCGGGCGGGCCGGCTACCCCCCGCCCCGCATCCGCGAACGCGGTTACGCCACGTTGCTGCGCACGATCGTCGGCCAGCAGGTCAGCACCAAGGCCGCCGAATCGGTGTGGCGCAAGCTGGAGGGGATCGTCGGCAGCCTCGACGATCCCGGCAACATCGCGCGGGCGACGGACGAGCAGCTGCGCGAAGCAGGGCTGTCGCGGCAAAAGGCGAGTTATGCGCGCAGCCTTGCCGAGGAGGTGACGAGCGGCCGGCTCGATCTCGACAACCTTTCCGAAGACGACGAGGCGGCGATCGCCGCACTTGTCAGCATCAAGGGCATCGGCCGCTGGTCGGCGGAAGTCTATCTGCTGTTCGCGGAAGGCCGCACCGATATCTGGCCGGCGGGCGACCTCGCGGTGCAGATCGAGATCGGCCGCATCCTCGGCCATGACGAGCGCCCGAGCGAGAAGCTGACGCGTCAGCTGGCGGAAGCCTGGCGCCCGCACCGCGGCGCCGCGGCGATCTTCGCCTGGCACCATTATGGCGCCGACATGAAGGTGATCTGACGCGCTTGATTCAACAGGGAGCAAGAATGTCGCAGATTGGTGTCGGACGGAAGGTTTATCGCGCTCCGATTCCCGCTCTTTCCAATGGCCGCGCAAACATCCGGAAGGGTGGCATTTTCCCTGTTAATGGAGACGATTTCCCTGTTATGCTCGGACGATTTCCCTGTTATTCGATAACAGCGAAATTCCAGTCAAGCCTTTGATATAGAATTGAAATTCTGCCAATAATCGGCCCGAAAACGGGTAAAGAAGAAAAAAATTCCCTGTTATTGGCGCGGAACAGGGAAAATCGGCGCACCCCGCAGAGGATTCGATATCCGGCGTCGCGTGACGGTTGACGCGCCTCCGATCCGACCTAGGGGAGGCCCCATGGCCAAAGCCGATCGCCTCGCTCGCCTCGACGAGCAACGAGTCGCTCTCGAAGCGGACTATCATGCCCTGCTCGTCGCCGCGCTCCGGCGAACGGCCGGGGGCAAATGGGGATTGTTCGGGCATCATCAGGATCGCTGGTCGCTGGCCAACGTCCCGCCGATCGTCGCCGAGATCGAGGAAGCGGGCGAGGAGATCGACCGGATGCGAGAGCAATTGTCGATCGAGCCGTTCAAACTTCATCAGGAATTCCTCGCCTCGCGTGGCCCCGTCAATGCCCATGCGGTCGGTGAGCCGAAACAGGCACAGGCATGGCTGGACAGACTGGAAGCAGCGGGGAGCCTGGAATGAGCGGCAAGTGGAAGATCGGCATTATCGGCGGCTCGGGCCTGTATGCGATCGATGCGCTGGAGAACCCCGAATGGGGCAATGTCACCACGCCCTGGGGTGCCCCGTCGGACGATCTGCTGTTCGGCTCGATCGGCGATGTCGATCTCGTCTTCCTGCCGCGCCATGGCCGCGGCCACCGGATCCCGCCGTCCGAGCTCAACTTCCGCGCGAACATCGATGCGCTGAAGCGCAGCGGCTGCACCGACATCCTCGCCATCTCCTCGATCGGATCGCTGCGCGAGGAATTGCCGCCGGGCCATTTCGTCGTCGTCGACCAGTTCATCGACCGCACCGTCGCGCGGACATCGAGCTTCTTCGGCATCGGCATGGTCGCCCATGTCTCGATGGCCGAGCCGGTCTGCCCGCGCCTGTCGGCCTTCGCCGCCGAAGCGGTGACGGCCGCCGGCGGCAAGATCGCCAAGGGCGCGACCTATCTCGCGATGGAGGGCCCGCAATTTTCCAGCCGCGCGGAAAGCCTGCTCTACCGCCAATGGGGCGCCGATGTGATCGGCATGACCGCGATGCCCGAGGCCAAGCTCGCCCGCGAGGCGGAGCTTCCCTACGCTCTGATCGGCATGGTCACCGACTATGATTGCTGGCGCGAGGAAGCCGCGTTCGTCGAGGTGAGCGAAGTGATCAAGCAGATGTCGGCCAACGGCACCATCGCGCGCAAGGCGGTGCAGGCATTCGTCGCCGCGCTGCCGGCCGAGCGCACCCCCTCCCCACTCGACACCGTGCTCGATCACGCGCTGATCACGGCGCCCGATGCGCGCGACCCGGTGATGCTGGCGAAGCTCGATGCGGTTGCCGGGCGCGTTCTCGGCTAGGCATCGCAACCAGATGCGGTGCGAGGCGATTGACGGCGGACTGTGCTTGCGAGAGGGTTGGGCATGTCGCCACCGCCATCCGCCACGACCGCATCGCCCGGATTCGACGGCATGAGCGACTCCGCGCCGCATCGCCCTTCTCTGTCCGAAAGCTATCGCACCGTCGCGGTGCCGCTCGGCAAGGGCGGCTTCTGGCGCAAGACCGCCGCCTTTGCCGGCCCCGGTTACATGGTCGCGGTCGGCTATATGGATCCGGGCAATTGGGCGACCGATCTCGCGGGTGGGTCTGCGTTCGGCTACACGTTGCTCTCGGTCATCCTGCTGTCGAACATCATGGCGATGGTGCTCCAGTCGCTCTCGGCGCGGCTCGGCATCGTCACCGGGCGCGATCTCGCCCAGGCGTGCCGCGCCAATTACGGGCCGGTGGTCAATTTCTCTTTATGGGTGCTGTGCGAGCTGGCGATCATCGCCTGCGACCTGGCCGAGGTGCTCGGCACTGCGATCGCGCTGCAATTGCTGTTCGGGCTGCCGCTCGTCGCGGGCGTGTGCCTGACGGCATTCGACGTGCTGCTGATCCTCGCGCTGCAGCGCTTCGGCTTCCGCAAGCTCGAGGCGTTCATCGTCACCCTGCTGGTCGTGATCGCCGGCTGCTTCGCCTATGAGCTGGCGATCGCCCAGCCGAGCATCGCCGCAATCATGGGCGGCCTCATCCCCTCGACCCAGATCGTCACCAACCCGGCGATGCTCTACATCGCGATCGGCATTCTCGGCGCCACGGTGATGCCGCATAATCTCTATCTCCACAGCTCGATCGTCCAGACGCGCCGCTTCGCGCAGGACGAAGGCGGCAAGCGCGACGCGGTGAAGCATGCGACGATCGACAGCACGGTCGCGCTGACCCTGGCATTGTTCATCAACGCCTCGATCCTGATCCTCGCCGCCGCGACCTTCCACACCGCCGGCCGCACCGACGTGGCGGAGATCGGCGAGGCCTATAAGCTGCTCTCGCCGATGCTGGGCGCGGGCGCGGCCAGCGTGCTGTTCGCGGTGGCGTTGCTCGCCTCGGGGCAGAATTCGACGGTCACCGGCACGCTTGCGGGGCAGATCGTCGCCGAAGGATTTCTCGATCTCAAGCTGCCGATCTGGCTGCGGCGGATGGTGACGCGCCTGCTCGCGATCGTCCCCGCCGTGATCGTCGTCGGCATCGCCGGCGACACGGGCGCGACGAAATTGCTGGTGCTGAGCCAGGTCGTGCTGAGCCTGCAACTGCCCTTCGCGGTGGTGCCGCTGGTCAGCTTCACCAGCGACCGGCGCCAGATGGGCGCGCTGGTCAATCCACTCTGGCTGAGGGTCGCCGCCTGGGCGATCACGGCGGCGGTGATCGGGCTCAACGCGACGTTGCTGTTCAGCTTCCTCTGATCGCACCCGCCATCGCGGCGATCCGCTGCGCCTGTTCGAGGTGGAGCAGTTCGACCATCTCACCATCGACCTTGATCACGCCCTTGTCTGCATTTTCGGGCAGCGCGAAGGCGGCGATGATGCGATCGGCCCAGGCGATCGCTTCCGTGGTCGGGCCATAAGCGCGGTTGGCGGCAGCAATCTGCGCGGGGTGGATCAGCGACTTGCCGTCGAAGCCGAACCGCGTGCCTTGCGCGCATTCGGCGGCGAGTATCTCGCCATCCTCGATCACGTTGCAGACACCGTCGAGCGCGGTCAGCCCGGCGGCGCGCGCGGCGGTGACGATCATCGCGAGATGCGAGAGCAATGGCGCGCGATCGGCGCCCGGTGCGCACCGCATCTCCTTGGCGAGATCGTTGGTGCCGGCGAGCAGGCATTCGAGGCGATTGGCGGAGGCCGACGCCACGATCGCCGGCAGATCGAGCATGCCGGCGCAAGTCTCGATCATCGCCCAGAGCGGCACCGAGCCGAGCAAGGTCCGGGCAGCCGCGAGATCGGCAGGGTGCGACACCTTGGGCAACACCACCGCCGCAAAGCCCGCATCCGCCACTGCGCGGCAATCGTCCGCCCCCCATGGCGTGTCGAGCGCATTGACCCGGACAAGCAACTCACGGTGCCCGAACCCACCGGCCGACGCCGCGGCGATCGCCTGATCGCGCGCGGCCTCTTTCAGGTCCGGCGCAACCGAATCCTCGAGATCGAGGATCACCACATCGCAATCGAGGCTCCGCGCCTTCTCGACCGCACGGACATTGGAGGCGGGCATGAACAACGCACTGCGACGTGGACGGACGATCATCGGATGCTCCTGCGAAAGGGTGGTCCGCTTACAATATGTTGCCGGGAATGACACAGTCCCGATCGCACCCGCCGCACACACCCGCTCGACGGCGGTGCGCGCGCGTGGGAAAGGGGCGAGGATGAATCTCGCTTCGATAACCGCGCTCTGGCGTCCGGCCATCGGCTTTCTCGGCACCTTCGCGCGTTTCGCCGGCGTGCGTGGCTGGATCGCCGGGGGGCTGGTCGGTTTCGCGGCGATCCTCGATGGGGCCGGCATCGTCCTGCTCATCCCGATCGTCGAGGCGGTGGTCAGCCCCGATGCAGGCCATTTCCAGACACGTGCCCTGCTTGACGGCATCGGCGTCCACTCCTCGCTCGGGCGGCTCGCCGTGCTGCTCGCGGCGTTCGTGGGCGTGTCGCTGCTCCGCGCGGCGATGCAATATACCCGCGACATGCGCCTGGCGCTGCTCCAGGGCGATTTCGCCGAGCATGAACGCAACCGGATCATGGGGACGCTCGCCGCCGCACCGTGGAGCCGGATCGCCACGCTGAGCCATGCCCGCGTCACCAGCCTGATCAGCGTCGAGGTCAACCGCATCGGCGCAAGCGCGCAATTCCTGATCCAGGGCAGCGTCGCGCTGATGATGCTGCTCGTGCAGGGCGCGCTCGCCTTCGCCCTGGCGCCGGGCCTCGCGCTCACCATCGTCGCGATCTTCGCGGTCGGCGGCGGCGCGATCCTGCTCGCGCAGGGGCGGATCCGGGACCTCGGCACCGGCCTGGTCGAGGCCAGTCACCGGATGATGGGCAGCGCGACCGGCTTTCTCGGCGGGTTGAAGGCCGCGACCGCGCAGAATGCGCAGGCCGGGTTCGTCGACGAGTTCGCCGCGATCCAGCGCAACGTCCGCGGCCGCCAGGTCGATTTCATGCAGCGCCAGGCACGCGGCCGCCGGCTGTTCGCGATCGGATCGGCGCTGATGGGCGCGGCCGTGGTGCTGGCCGGCTATATCGCGGCGATCCCGCCCGCGATCCTGATCACGCTGGTGCTGATCTTCGCGCGGATGAGCGGCCCGGCAATGGTGATCCAGACGGCGGTGCAGAGTTTCTTCTTCGGCCTGCCCGCCTTCGAGGCGATCCGGAAGCTGGAAACCGATCTGAGCGCCAGTGTGGCGCCCAGGCCGACGCCCGTCGCGCCGCCGCCGGGCGC
>NZ_JAQGLC010000253.1 GCF_028293085.1 Sphingomonas bacterium | reverse complement strand
CAACCGCACGCATCTGCTCACCGGCAGGACGACTTATATCCTGCCCGTGCTCGGCCGTACCGAGCTCGACGAGCAGGCGACCGGCGGCGGGCGACGCCGCCAAGGCCAGGATCGACCGCCTTGCGCCGCGCGAGCGCGACGTGCTGGACGGGCTGATCGCGGGCCAGGCGAACAAGGCGATCGCCCATGCGCTCGGCATCAGCCCCCGCACGGTCGAAATCTACCGCGCCAACATGATGGAAAAACTCGGGGTGAGGAGCCTGGCGGAGGCGCTGCGCATCGCCTTTGCGGCGGGGCTCGTCGCGCAGGCTTGACGGGAACGCGGCCGCTTCAGGGCATCATCGCCGCGAAATAGCGCCGCGCTTCCTCGCGGAACTCGATGGTCAGGCGCGAGGGGCGGGACAAGGCCGAGGTGACGAAGGCATATTCGTGGGTGATCGGCGGCTCGAACGGGCGCGCCACCAGCGGCGCGCGGATGTAGCTGCGGGCGAGCAGCGCGTTGACGATCGCGATACCGATGCCGCGCGCCGCGAGCGCGCAGGCCGAACCATGGGTGTGCGTCTCGATCGCGACGGTGGGGCGCAATCGATATTGCGCGAAGGCATGATCGACCTGGGCGCGCCATTGGCGGCCCGACCCGAGCAGCACCAATGGCTCGCCGTGCAGATCCATCGGGGTGAGCGCGGCGCGCGCCGCCAGCTTGTGGGTTTCGGGCAGGACGCAGACCGATCCGCTGGCGACCAGGGTCTCCGCCTCCAGATCGGGTTCGTCGATCGGCAGCTTCATGAAGCCGCAATCGGCAACCCGGGTCGCGATCATCGCCTTGGTGGTGTCGACGCTGCGCGAATCCAGGTTGAAGCGCACGCCGGGGTTCCGCGCGACGAAACGCGCGACCATGTCGGGCAGCAGCCCTTCCGAAAAGCTCGGCGGCGAGACGACGCGGAGCTCGCCGGTGGCCGAGGCGGCGATGTCGCGCACCAGGCTGCTGACGCGCTGCAGGCCCGCCAGCGCCAGCTCGACCTCTTCGGCGAGCAGCAGCGCATCCTTGGTCGGCACCAGCCGCCCCCGATCGCGGTAGAAGAGCTCGAACCCGACCGCGCTTTCGAGCTGGGCGATGATCCGGCTGACCGCGGGCTGGGTCATGCCGAGATTGCGGCCCGCCGCGGTCGCCGATCCGGTGCGGATGATCTCGGCAAAGCTGCGCAGCGCGCGCAGGCCGATCGCGTCGCCGGCGAGCCTGGCCACCTGGCTCATCGCCGGCGCTCAGCGCGTCGGCGGGATGACGGGCAGCATGACATAAGAGGCATGATCGCGATCGACATGGACGCTGTTGCGCGCGACCTGCGGCGCGGCGCCGGGCACCCGCCAGTCGACATTGGGATTGACGTCGAAATGCGGGAAGTTGCTGCTCGATATCTCGATGCGGATGCGGTGGCCGCGGCCGAACAGGTTGCTCGTCGGGAAGGTCGGCACGGCAAGGTCATGAATCGCGCCTGGCTCCATCGGCTCGGGGTTCTCGAACGAATGACGGAACCGGGTGCGCAGGATGCCATGGGCGAGGTTCATCGCAAAGCCCTGCGGGTAATCCTCGCTCGGCGGATAGAGATCGATCAGCTTGATCGTGAAATCGGTGTCGACCGCCGAGGAGCTGACATAGAGGCACGCCACGACCGATCCGGTCAATTCGAGATCCTCGGGGAGCGGCGCGGTTTCGAAGACCAGCACGTCGGCACGCGCCGCCGTCTCGCTCTGGTCATAGGCGCCGGCATACATGACCGGCGCGCCCGAGGTGATCGCACCGCCCAGAGTGGGCACGGGATCGGCGGGATCGACATCATAGGCCAGCGGCGCGGCCGCGCTGCAGGGCGGCGTTTCGGAGAGGGTACGATCCGCCGTCAGATACAATATGGTCGGCACCGTGCCGGGCAGCGGCCATGCCTGCTCGTTGCGCCAGCGGCCGCCATGATCGAGCCGCCCGTCCGCGTTGCGCCGGCCGCTGCCGCCGCCCATCACGAAGATCCGCACCGGCGCCGGCAGATGCTCGGGCGCGCCGAGGCCGCGCAGATGGCGATCGAACCAGTCGCGCCGCAGCGTCACGTAATCGGGCGCGAGATTGCCGTCGAGCGGGGCCGCGGGGCCGAAATCGACATCGCCGGCAAAGGAGGCCGAGCGCTGCCCGTGCGTCCAGGGGCCGAGCACCAGCTTGACCGGGCCGCGCTTGATCGGGGCGAGGCCGGTGAAATTGTCGATCGCGGTCTGCGAATAGGGATCGTACCAGCTCGACATGTGCACCATCGGCACATCGGCATAGCGATCATACCAGCCGCGCGCATAGATGCCGAGCCGCCGCCAGAAGGGCGAGAAGCTGTCATTGTCCCATTGTTCGAGGATGTAATCCTCATATTCGGGGGCGGCCGCGAGCGGCGAATTGCCGCGCGCCCAGCGGCGGCCGATCCAGGCCTGGATGTCCTCGGCCTCGAGCGCCGCCTTGCGCAGCGGATCGGCCTCGGTCTCGGGCGCGAGCAAGGCGTGCTTGCGCGCCCAGGTGAGCTGCTTCAGCTCGAACGCCCCGCCCTGCCGCGCGCCGCCATGATAGGCGCTGGAGAAGCCACCGGAATCGAGGAACATCGCCTTCAGCCCCGGCGGATCGAGACAGGCGAGCGCGCTCTGCACATGCGCGCCATAGGAGAGGCCGAGCGTGCCGACCCGGCCGTCGCACCAGGGCTGTTCGAGCAGCCAGGCGAGCGTGTCGGCGCCGTCCTCCGCCTCGTTCAGATATTTGGTGAAGACCCCTTCCGAGCCATAGCGGCCGCGGCAATCCTGCAGGACACAGGCATAGCCCGCCGCGGCGAAGGCACGCGCGAGCTCCGGCTTGGAGCGCGGCTCCGGATCGGCGAGCGTGAAGTCGCCGTGATTGGTGCCGCGCCTGTCATAGGGGGTGCGTTCGAGCAGCACCGGCAATTTTTGCCCCGGCGCGTGACCGGCGGGCAGATAGATGTCGGTCGCGAGGCGGACGCCGTCGCGCATCGGCACCATGAAGGTCAGCAGTGTCTGTTCGATCGTCGCCACCGTTTTCAATATCCGATGACGACCGCGATCATCATCGCCGCGACCGACAAGGCGGTGAGCAGGAGGAAGATCGGGAAGGCGAAACGGAACCATTGGTTATAGGGAATGCCGGCCGCCGCGAGATAGGCGAGCAGCATGCCCGAGGTCGGCGCGAGCATGTTGACCAGGCCGTTGCCGAGCAGGAAGGCGAGCACGGTCGTCTGCCCCGACACCCCGGCCGACGCGGCGATCGGGCCGAGCACCGGGATGCTGAGCGCGGCCTTGGCCGAGGTGGAGGGGATCAGGAGCGTCAGCACCATTTCCACCGCCATCACGATCGGCGCGACGATCACCGGCGGCAGGCCGTGGATCTGGACCGATACCGCCTCGATGATCGTATCGAGGATCTGGCCCTCGCGCAGGATCACCTCGACCGCGCGACCCATGCCGACGAGGAGCGCGGCGAGCATCATCATCTTCATGCCGCCGACGAACAGATGCGCGGCATGGGCCGGGCGCATCCCCGCGACCGCCGCCATGCCGCCCGCGGCGAGGATGAACAACGCCGAGAATTCGCCGTCGTCCCAGCCCAGCGCGATCGAGCCATAGACGAGCGCGCTGACCGCGGCGCCGGCGATGAGCAGGATGCCGAGATGGCGCGGCGAGAGACGCTCGACCGTGACCGGCTCCGGCGGATGGGTGACGCGGCCGGCGCGCAGCACGACCAGCACCGCGATGCCGAGGAACAGCAGCCAGATGGCGAGGCGGAAGCCGAGACCCGAAAAGACCGGCACGCCGACGATCGGCTGGGCGATGAGCAGCGCGACCGGGCTGGTGACCGAGGCGAGATAGCCGATCTTCGCCGCCAGCGTGACCAGAGCGAAGCCGAACATGCGGCTGCGCCCCATCCGGTCCGCCAGCGCGATCATCACCGGGATCAGCAGCAGATATTCGGAGATCATGCCGAGAAAGGTGCTCCCGGCCGAAAAGGCGAGCATCAGCACCGGCACGAGAATGCGCACATCGCCGCGGCTGATGCCGATCAGCCGCTGGATGCCGGCATCGAGCGCGCCGCTGGAGCGCAGGATGCCGAACATGCCGCCGAGCATCAGGATCATGAAGATCAGCGGGGCCGAGCGCTTCAGCCCCTCGGGGATCGCCGTGACCAGCGCGACCGGGCTGACCGGGCGCGCCACCCCGGGCTGCGGCGCGTGGGGCACGAGCGCGTCGAGCCCGATCGGCTTGGGCAGTTGCTTGTAGGTGCCGGCGATGACCGGGGCATTCTCCTTGTCGGAGGTGCGATCGTGCCGGCCCGACGGGATGATCCAGGTCAGCGCGATCGCCAGCATCATCGCCGCGAGCATCATCATCACCGGATCGAGCGCGCCGCGATGGCGCTGCTCGCCCGACGGGGCTTCGATGGTTTCCGTTTCAGCCATGATTCCCCCGACGCGTGCGGCCCCCTCCTGCATGGAGGGGGAGGCGCTCACATCTTGACCGAGAAGCGGACGTACAGATAGCGGCCGCGCGCGTCATAGGTGTAGATGTCGTAGTTGATCGGCGCGTTGGCATAGGAAAGCGGCGGCATCACATCGAACACATTGTTCATGCCCAAGGTGAGGCGCGCCTGATCGTGGTTCACCGCCACGCCGATTTCCGCATCGGTGTAGATGATCGAGGCGGTGCGGCTGTCCTTGACCGGGTTCGCGATGTCGGTGCTCGGGCCGATATAGCGGGCGCGGACGACCGCATCGACCGGATCGAGCCGCCAGTCGAGCGAGGCCTGGCCCTTCCAGCGCGGATAGGTCGCGCGCGGCTGATCGCCCTTGCCGGCGCGATCGTCGACGATCGGCGCGCCGCCCGCCGGATTGGGCGAGACGGTGCGGAACGAGCCGAGATAGCTCGCATCCACCACGGCGCCGAAGCGGCCGATGCCGGTGCGGAAATCGTAGCGGAGCGTGGCATCGATGCCGTCGGTGCTGATCGAGGCGAGGTTCTGCGCGCCCTGGAGCAGCTGGGTGATCGCGCCGGTGCCGCTGTCGCGCGTCACCAGATCGCAGAACACGCCGCCCCGCGCCGCGCAGAGCTGCAGGATCTGCGTTGCCGATTGCGACGCGATCGCGTCATGGACGACGATCTTGAAATAATCGACCGTCAGCGTCAGGCCCGGGACCTGTACCGGCGAGATGGCGATGCCGGCGCTGATGCTGTCCGAGGTTTCCGGCTTCAGATCGCGATTGCCGCTGATCACGCCCGGGATCAGGCCGTTGAGATTGTAATTGGCCTGGTTGTAGCCGGCGGGCACGCCGGCGCAGCCCGGGAGGCTGGCATTGGCGGCGGCGCCGCCGTTGCACGGATCGGTGCCCTGGAAGCTGGTCTGGCGCGCGCCCTGATAGAGTTCCAGGATCGAGGGAGCGCGGAAGCCCTGCGCCCAGGTGCCGCGGAACAGCAGCCCCTCGAACGGGCGATAGCCCGCGCCCGCCTTGAAGGTCAGCTTGCCGCCGACCGTGGAATAACGCGAATAGCGCGCGGCGAGATCGACATCGAGGCTCTTGGCGAAGCTCTGATCCTTGAAGATCGGGACCGACAGCTCGCCGTAGACTTCGTGCAGATCATAGCTGCCCGAGGTCGGCGTGCGGGTCTGCACCGTCGTCTTGGTATAGGCCGAGCTGAGATAGGTCGAGGCAGCGTTGGCAATGGGATCGGGATTGTCGACGCCCTTGTTGCGGCGATATTCGTACCCGACCGCTAGATCGACCGAGCCGGCCGGAAGCTGGAACAGCGTGCCGGTCGCGTTGGCGGTGGCGTTGTAGAGCTCGGTGTAATTGGATTCGCGCGCGGTGAAGCGAATATAATCGGCCTGTTGCGCCGTCATCGGCCCGAACAGGTTGATCGGCACGCAGCCGGTGGTCGCGGCGCAGGTGGCGGGCGAGCCGAGGCCGAGGAACAGATTGTCGTAATTGACGCCGTTCAGCGCGACCGTGTCGATGCGGTTCTTCGAATAGGCGCCATAGACGTCCCAGCTCCAGTCATTGCCGAACAGCTGGAACTTGCCGTCGAGCCCGCCGGCGATGCGCCAGGTCTGCACGTCCTGGATATTGTCGCGATTGCCGAGATCGGTGAGCGCCTTGCGGATGCGCCAGGCCGAGGTGGCGGAGAAGGCGACGGCATTGGCTGCCGGGACGCCATTGGCGGTGCCGAACGGGTTGAACGCCTGGTTGTTGGGGATGGCGAAGCCGCGCACCGTGCCCGCGGTGCCGCCGATATCGAGCAGCACCGGCGAGAAGAGCTGATCCGACTTGCGCCGGTTATAGGTTCCCTCGATGTGCAGGTTGATGCTGTCGGTCAGCTCGTAGCCGAACCGGCCATAGACGCCGTAGCGCTCCGACGGGCCGGCGCTGTAAATGCCCTGCGCCTGGGTATTGTAGGCATCGCCCGGCAGGGCCGCAGTGTGGAAGCTGTTGTCGGCAAGCGAACCGGCGCCGAGCGTGCCGCCATTGAAGGCGACCGGGCTGGCCGTGCTGGCAAAGCCCGTGGCGGTGCCGAAATAGGCATTGTTCGACAGACCCGGCAGGATGAACAGGCCGGCGGGGCTGGTGCCCGGTGCCGTCACCGGCACGAGCGTGACAGCGGTCAGCGCGCGGTCCGACGTCAGGATCGGTTCGGATTTGTAATAGCTGCCCGACAGGACGATCGAGGCGCGCCCGAAATGCTTTCCGACCGTGGCGATCGCGCTGTATTCGGCGCCGTCGCCCTTGTCGGTGGTGCCGATCTTGGCGCTGGCGCGGAAGCCGTCGAACGCCTGCACCGTCTTGATGTTGACCACGCCCGCGATCGCATCCGCACCGTAGATCGCCGAGGCGCCGTCCTTGAGGATCTCGATGCCGTCGATCATGCCGGCCGGGATGGTGTTGAGATCGACGAAATCGCGGAAACCGCGCTGCCCGACCGCATCGACCCAGCGATGGCCGTCGACCAGCACCAGCACGCGATTGCCGCTGCCCTCCGCGCCGCCGAGATAGCGCAGGTTGATCGAGCTGGCGCCGTAGGAAGTGCCTTGCGTGCCGTTCGAATTGAGGCTGACACCCGCGACGGGGAGCTTCTGCAGCACGTCGCCGACCGAGGTCGCGCCGGATTTCGCGATGTCGTCGCTGGTGATCGTCAGCAGCGGACCGACCGCGTCGGCATCCTTGCGCCGGATGCGCGATCCGGTGACGGTGATCTCCGCGGCCTCGGGCTCGGCCACGGCCGGATCCTGCGCCGCCGGTGCGGCGCTATCGACCACCGGGCTGGCCTGCTGGGCAAAAGCGGGCGTCGCGATGGCGAGGGCCAACAGGCTCGCTCCCTGGAAGCCGATTCGATATTTTGCCTGCACGGCGCGACGCTGCTGCATTGCGTGATCCCCCAAATGATCCGATTCGGATTGAGCCTAGGCACCCCTGCGCCTCGCCGAAACCTGATGGCCATAAATCATCCGGCCATGCCAAAAATGGTATGAAGTTTCAGTGTCTCGGTCGACTAGCGTATGCCTTGGCCGAAGAGGGGACCCGACCCATGGCTTATACGATGTTCGACCGCCGCAGCATCCTGGCCGGAGGCGCCCTGCTGCCGCTATACGGCGCGCTCGCCGCGCGGCCCGCGCCGGCCTTGCGCGTCATGCTGCTCGGCCAGGCGCTGATCCAGCAGGATCTCCGCGCGGCGGCCTGGCCCGGACGGGCCGGCATCGCAGCGCTGCTCAAAAATGCGGACGTGGTGTTCACCGATCTCGAGACGGCGATTGCGAACCCCGCGGCGGGCGCGCCGACGCGCGTCGGCGAGGTGCTCCACGCAGCGCCGCCGGCGGTGATCGATTGCCTGAAGGAACTCGGCGTGTCGCTGGTCGCGACGTCGAACAACCATGGCTGGGATCTCGGCACGCCGGGCATCTTGGCCATCCTTGCCGAGCTCGACCGGCGGCGGATCCATCACGCCGGCAGCGGCGCGGACCTGGCCTCCGCCACCGCGGCGGCAGTGCAATCGACACCGCACGGCGCGGTCGCGCTGGTCGCGGCGGCGGCCGGCGCGATCCGCGAAGGGGCGGCAGCCACGCCGATCCGGCCGGGGGTGAACGAGCTGCGCCGGAATGCCGATGGCGCGCTGAACGGGGACGATGTCGCGCGCACGCTCGACGCGATCCGGGCCGCGCGCCGGGCGGGCAACATCGTGATCGCCTATCTGCACAATCATTATTGGGAGACCGACCCGGCGGCGACGCCGGAATGGCAACGCATTTATGCCCGGGCCTGTGTCGACGCCGGCGCGGCGATCTTCATCGCGCACGGGCCGCCGCTGCTCCAGGGGATCGAGCGCTACAAGGGCGCGCCGCTGCTGCACGGGCTGGGCAGCCTGATCTTCCAGACGCGCAAGACCGGGACGAGCTATGGTCCGGAGGCGTGGCAATCGCTGATCGTCGACGCGCGCTTCCGCGACGGCGCCTTTGCGAGCGGGCGGGTGATCCCGGTACAGCTCGATTCCTCCCGGGCGACGCCCGACGCTGAATATACCCGGGGCATTCCCGCCATCGCGCGGGGCCGGGAGGGCGGCGAGATTCTGCGACATGTCGGCGCGTTGAGCGCGCGGCTGGGGTTCACGGCCGATATCAGCGGGGATCGGATCATTCTGTAATGGGCATGGCTCCATCGCGCATCCGCTTCGTTCGACCGTAGCGCATCTTCGGAGATCATGCCGTGACCGGCCCAGCAAGGATCACTGCCATGACCCCCACCGACCGCGGCCGGACGATCAGCCGCTGGGCGCTGGCGGCGGCCTATCTGCTGGTCGGGATCATCCATCTTCGATCGCCGGGCGCGTTCCTGCGGATCATGCCGGGCTGGGTGCCCTTCCCGCGCGAAACCGTGCTGCTGACCGGTGCGTGCGAGATCGCCGGCGCGATCGCGCTGATGACGGCACGGTTCCGACGGCTGGCCGGGATCATGCTCGCCGCCTATGCGGTGTGCGTCTATCCGGCCAATGTGAAGCATGCGATCGACGATCTGACTGCAGGCGCCGGCCCCGGCCATCTCGGCTGGTGGTATCACGGGCCGCGGCTGGCGTTTCAGCCGGTGATCATCTGGTGGGCACTGTTCGCGGGCGGGGTGGTGCGCTGGCCGTTCGGGAAGGGCCCCGCGCCTACCCCACCAGCAAGGTGAAGGGCGGCACGTACGCCATCAGCATCACCACCAGCCCGACCAAGGACGCCAGCACGATGCTGTGCAGGAAGACATAGCGCAGGATGCGGCTTTCCTGGCCGAACCACTGCGTCGCCGTGGAGGCGACGACGATGCTCTGGGCGTCGATCATCTTGCCCATCACCCCGCCCGCGCTGTTCGCGCCGGCCATCAGCACCGGCGGCAGATGGAGCTGTTCCGAGGTGACCTTCTGCAGGCCGCCGAACAGCACGTTGGACGCCGTATCCGATCCCGTCACCGCGACGCCGAGCCAGCCGAGCATGGTGCCGAAGA
This sequence comes from Sphingomonas bacterium, assembly GCF_028293085.1. Lineage (GTDB taxonomy): Bacteria > Pseudomonadota > Alphaproteobacteria > Sphingomonadales > Sphingomonadaceae > Sphingomonas. The sequence goes on along the minus strand of NZ_JAQGLC010000253.1, from coordinate 16,433 downwards.
ACGGATACATCACGCCGGTCGCCGCGAAGGCCAGACCCATCGTGGCGTCGAGCCCCGAGAAGCGGGTGACGTTGCCGAGGGCGAGCATCGCGGCGATCGTCAGCAGCGAGGGGATCACGGTGACGAAGGCGCGGGCGTAGCTTTTCGCGATGCCGACTGGGTTCAGCCCGAGCAGGAAGCCGCTCGCCACGCCCGCGAGGAGGATCGCCGAGCCGGTCGCGGAGAGCGGGTTGAAGGTGTAGATCGCGGGCTCCGCGGTCGCGACCGCGACGACCGGCGGCACGCGCAGGATCATCAGGTCGAGCCCCGGAAAGTGGATGGCAAGCTTGAAGATGCCGTCGAGCACCGCCTTCACCGCGGGAATGCCCCAAAGGAACACGATCACGGTCAGGGTCAGCCAGGGCATCCACGCCTTGCGCATCGCCGCGGCGCTGGTGCGGCCGGGCGCGGTGTCGGCGACGACGGCGTCCTCATGCTCCGTCACATGCGCGGCGTCGGTGGTCGGAACCCGCTCGTCGCCTTTGGCCAAAGGCGCCTCGTTGACGTGCATGATCTCGGCCGGTTTCCAGAAGCGCAGAAAGGCGACGAGCGCGACGAGGGTGATCAGCGCGGGGCCGATCGCCGCGAGCCAGGGACCATGCAAATTGGAGATGGCGAGCTGCGCGCCGCCGAAGATCACCCCGACCAGCAAAACCGCCGGCCAGATCGCTAGCGTGCGGCGCCAGCCGCAATAGGCGATCAGCAGCCAGAAGGGCACGATCACGCAAAAGGGCAGCATCTCCCGCCCGACGATCGCCGACAGCTCGGAGAGCGGCAGGCCGGTGACGCCGGCGAGCGTGACGAGCGGCGTGCCCAGCGCGCCGAACGCGACCGGCGCGGTGTTGGCGATCAGCGAGAGGCCCGAGGCCTGGAGCCGGGTGAAGCCGAGCCCGATCAGCATCGCGCCCGTCACCGCGACGGGGGTGCCGAAGCCGGCCGCCCCCTCGAAGAATGCGCCGAGGCAGAAGGCGATGAGGAGGAGCTGGAGCCGGCTGTCCTCCGTCACCAGGGCGATCGAATCGCGCAGGATCTGGAACTGCCCCTGCTCGTTGGTGAGCTGGTAGAGGAAGATGATGTTGAGCACGATCCAGCCGATCGGCAGCAGGCCGTACGCCGCGCCGAAGCCGGCGGCGCGCGCGGCCAGGCCGACCGGCATGCCGAAGGCCATGGTCGCGATCAGCAACGCGGCGGCAAGGCCGAGCAGGGCGGCGACATGGGCGCGGAGGCGGAGCAGGCCGATACAGCCGAGCAGCACTACGAGCGGGGCGGCCGCAAGGACGACCGACAGCCAGCCCCCGAGCGGGTGATAGTCCTGCGACCACGTCATAGCTTTCCCCTCCTAGATCATCCGCTCTGTATTCCGGGCCGGCCATTCTCGACCGTGAACCGTGCCAGGTCTCGTATCGTCGAGTTCTGATCGAGCGCGTCGGCAAGACCGCGGAACACGACATCGCAGCGACCCGGGGTCAGATCGACCCGACCATAGCCGCGCACCTCATTCTCCGCATAATGGAAGTGCGGATCGCGGGCGGCATCGGGCTTGAAGGTATCGCTATGGTTGAGCGAGGTGATCGAGCCGCCGACGAATTCCGAGGCAATCAGCCGCTTCGCATCGTCGGGATCGCTGAAATCGCCCGCGGCGAAGCTGTGGATGTCGCCGCTCAGGACGATCGGATTGGGCGTCTTCGCGTCGCGCCAGCGCCGCACGATCCGGTCGCGCGTCGCGGGGAAGCCCTCCCATTCGTCGGTGTCGTAGACGTTCGGGCCGCGATCCTTGTGGTCGGGATCGGTCCGTTCGAACGGCATCATCAGCGTCTGCTGCGAGAGCAGGTTCCAGCGCGCGCGCGTCTTGTCGAGCCGATTGGCCAGCCAGGCCTCCTGCCTGCCGCCGAGCATCGAGCGGGCGGGATCGTCGCGTTCGGCGCAATCGGGCTCGAGCGAGACGGTCGGGATATGGTTGGCGACGGCGCCGGGCATTTGGCAGGGCGGCGACGTGCGATATTGCCGATCGTCGATCACCTGAAACTGGGCGAGCCCGCCCCAGTCGATCGTACGGTAGAGCGAAGCGGACGCACCCGCGGGCCGGGCGCTGCGACGAAGCGGCATATGTTCGTAATAGGCATGATAGGCCGCCGCGCGGAGCTTCAGGAAGGCGGCGGGATCGCCATTCTTCTCTCCGAGATCGCCGGTGTAATTATTCTCGACCTCATGATCGTCCCAGGTGCTGATCCAGGGCGCGGCATGGTGCGCGGCCTGCAGCAGGGGATCGAGCTTGTAGCTCGCGTAGCGCACGCGGTAGCCGCCGAGATCGGCCGGCTTGGGATTTTTGTGCTTGCGCACGCCGGCGTTGGACGGATCGCCTTCATAGATATAGTCGCCGAGGAAGACGATCAGATCGGGATCCTCCGCGACCATATGTCGCCAGGCTGCGTAATAGCCGGCTTCATATTTCTGGCACGAACTGAAGCAGAGTCGGAGCCGGTCGGCCATGAGGCCGTGCGCGGGCGCGGTGCGGGTGCGGCCGACCGGACTCGTCTCGCCGCCCATGATGAAGCGGTACCAATAAGGCCGGCCGGGTTTGAGCCCGGTCACCTCGACATGGACCGAATGGCCCCAAAGGGGCTCGGCCAGCGCAGTGCCGGATCGGGCTCCCGCGAAATGCTCGTTCTCCGAAATCTCCCAGCGCACCGGGACCGCGCGGGGCGGCATGCCACCATCGGGCGCCATCGGATCGATCGCGAGGCGAGTCCACAGCACCATGCCGTCGGGCGCTGGATCGCCCGAGGCGACGCCGAGGGAGAAGGGGTATTTCCCCAGGATCGCGGCGCGCGCCTCCGCCCCGATCAGCAGCGCGCCACCCGCGAGGGCCGCGCCACCCAGCAATTCTCGACGTGTAAACCAGTCCATCAAACTTCCTCCGGCTCGATCAGGATCGCGCGAAGGTCATTGACGTTGGTTCGTGTCGGTCCCGTGACAACGAGATCGCCGAGCGCCTGGAAGAAATCATAAGCGCGGTTCGCGCACAGCATCGCGCGCGCATCGAGCCCGAGATCGCGCGCGCGTGCCAGCGTGTCGGGCGTGACGATCGCACCGGCATTGTCCTCGGTCCCGTCGATGCCGTCGGTATCGCAGGCGATGGCATGGATGCGCGGCGCGCCGTCGAGCGCGAGGGCGAGGCCGAGCAGATATTCGAGGTTGCGTCCGCCGCGCCCGTCCGGATTGGTGACGCGCACCGTCGTCTCACCGCCGGACAGAATCACGCGGGCCACCCCGTCCGCCGCGAGCCGCCGGGCGAGCGCGGCATGGCCGGCGCCGAGATGCTTCGCCTCGGCCTGGAGATGATCGCCGAGATCGGTGACCTTGTAGCCCTGCTCCTCCGCCAGCGTCCGTGCCGCGGTGAGCGCGCATTGGGCGCAGGCGATGTTGCGCACGTCGCCACCGGCCAGGCCGAGCGCGTCCGATGGGGGCGTCTCGTTATCGTTGCTGTTCAACGCGGCCATGACGTTGGCGGGCGCCGCGATGCCGTAGCGTTCGAGGATCTCGCGCGCCATTTCCAGCGTGGTGTGATCGGCCACGGTCGGGCCGCTCGCGACGAAGGAGGGATCGTCGCCGGGCACGTCGGAGATGATCAAAGTCGTGACGTGCGCGGGCGCCGCCGCCACCGCGAGCCGCCCGCCCTTCACCAGCGAGAGGTGTTTGCGCACGCTGTTGATCTCGGCGATCGTCGCGCCCGAGCGGAGCAGCGCCTGGGTCATCACCTGCTTGTCCTCGAGCGAGACGCCCGGCACCGGCATGGCGAACAAGGCCGAACCGCCGCCCGAGACAAGGGTGAGCAGCCGGTCCTTGGCGCCGAGCGCGCGGACCAGCTCGAGCGCGCGGGTGGCGGCGGCGATGCTCTCGCCATCGGGCACGGGATGGCCCGCCTCGATCACCTCGAAATCCGCCGGAAGGACATGCGGCGGGCCGGCATGGCCCTGGCGGGTAATGACGAGGCCGGAGAGCGGGCCGCTGACATGCTTCGCCGCGATCGAGGCCATCGCCGCGGCGGCCTTGCCGATCGCGACGATCAGGGTGCGGCCGGCGGTCGTCTCTCGGGTCATGGCGGGCGGGATGGCGCGTTCGGCCCTGACCGCGTCGACGCCCGCGTCGAACAACGCGCGGAGCAGCACACGGGGCGGCATGCGGGATTCGGCGGGGGGCGTCATCGGCCGGGCGCCCGACGGCGCACAGGTGGACCCGGATCTGGCCATGGCCGACAGCGCATCGAATCTCCCCCGGTTTTCGAACGGCTTCGACTGGCCGCGCTCTGGTGTCAGTCATCGCATCCTGCCGCGAAAGGGCTGGTGTATGCAACTCTGTGTTGTCGAGTACGGAACGGGGGCAATGAAGTTGCGGCAGTGCCTCCGGTGATGAGGATGATGCAGCCCAAGCCAGATCGTTCCGATGATGCGACCAATTCCACTGCCCGAACATCCCGCTATAGAAAGCGGCACAGATTCGAGACGGAGACGATAATGGGTTCGGGGATGCGGCTGGCGATGGTGTTGACGATGATGGTCGCGGGTGCACCCGCCGCCCTGGCCCAGGATGAGCCGCCGCCTGCGGTGAACAGCCAGGATGCGGGCTGGCACAACAAACAGATGCTCTACCTGCTCGATCTCAAGGCCGCAGACGGCTGGCGCTATACCGCGAGCGGGTTGCGCTATCGCCGGGTCAAGGCGGGGCCGGCCGGCGCGCCGCACGCCGCACCGACCGATGTGGTGACGATCCACTATGCCGGCAGCCTGATCGACGGCACCGAATTCGACAGCTCGATCGCGCGCGGCGTGCCGGCGACCTTCCCGCTGCCGCGGCTGATCCGGGGCTGGCAGGAAGGCGTGCCGCTGATGGCGGTGGGCGATACGTTCGAATTCGCGATCCCGCAGAACCTGGCCTACGGGCCCGAGGCCAAGGGGCCGATCCCGGGCGGCGCGACCCTGTTGTTCACGATCCAGCTGATCGCCACGGCGCCCGCCGGCGGATGACCGGGCCGTTCCGCGCCACGCCGCTCGCCTTTGCCGAGGAGATTCTCGGCGAGGTCGTGCTGCCCAAGGGCGTGCTGCGGATCACGCGCGGGCCGGGTTCGGGGCTGTCGCGCCGGGCGGGCGACCCGCCGGGACGGATCTGGGCGATCGGCGACCGCGGGCCGAACCTGAAACTGCCCTTCGCGATCGAGCGCTACGGCGTGGCGGGATTCGATGCCGTGGCCGGGCTGGCGGGGGCGAAGATCATGCCCTTTCCGGGCATCGGCCCGGCGATCTCCGAACTGCAGATCGAGGGCGACCATGTCATCTGCCTGCGCAGCCTGCCCTTGCGCGATCGCAGCGGCCGACCGCTATCGGGGATGCCGGTACCCGGACCGTTCAGCGAGCCCGGCTTCGACCTGGCCGGCAAACGGCTCGCGCCGGATCCCTCGGGCGCCGACACCGAGGGCATCGCGGCGGCGGCGGACGGCAGTTTCTGGATCGCCGAGGAATATGGTCCCTCGCTGCTCCATGCGGATGCGCAAGGGACCGTGATCGAGCGCTGGGTTCCGGAAGGATCGGCGCCCTGGTTTGCGGGCGCGGACTATCCGATCGTCGAGGCACTGCCGGCGATCGCGGTGCGGCGACAGCTCAATCGCGGGTTCGAGGGGCTGGCCTTGTCGGCGGACGGGACGCGCCTCTGGCTCGCCTTTCAGAGCCCTCTCGCTCATCCCGACGAGCAGGCTTATGCCCATGCCCGGCATGTCCGGCTGTGGGAGATCGATCTCGCCGCGAAGGCCGTGGCCGCGCAATATCTCTATCCGTTGGATCCGCCCGACAGCTTCCGGCGCGACGCGGCGCTGGGTGCGGTGCACCGGGGCGATCTCAAACTGTGCGATCTCGCGGTCGTCGGCTCTAGGCTGCTGGTGCTCGAGCGCGGATCGGCCACGACCAAGCTCTACCGGGTTGAGCCGGATGCGGCACAGGCGATCGGTGCGGAGCATCTCGACGTCGCGACGCGGCCGACGATCGAGGAGCTGAGCGCGACCGGCGACCCCCTGCCCGCGCTCGCCAAGACCCTGGTCTTCTCGACCGACGACCATCCCGCGATCGACGCGGACCTGGAAGGGGTCGCGCTGCTCGCGCCCGACAGCCTGTTGCTGGTCAACGACAATGATTTCGGCGTGGACGGCGTGCCGACGCGCTTCTGGCGGATCGACCTGCCTGAGGCCTAGCACGCGTCCATGAGACCGGGGATGTGCGACAACAGGTCACGGGCGAGATAGCCGGTCGGGCCGATCGCGGCGCTTGCCGCCTGCCCTGCCTCCCCGTGGAGCCACACGCCCCAGCCGGCGGCGGCGACCGGATCCATCCCGCGCGCGAGCAGGCCGCCGATCACGCCGGCAAGCACGTCGCCCGATCCCGCAGTGCCGAGGCCCGGCGCCTTGCTTGCGTAGCGCTGCGGCACGGCGCCGTTCGCGATCCAGGTCTCGGCCGATTTGAGGACGACGATGCTGCCGAAGCGCATGGCTGCATCCACCGCCGCCGCCTGCGGATCGCGCGCGATATCCTCCTTGCTCGCGCCGGTCAGCGCGGCGAGCTCACCGTGATGCGGGGTCATGACGATGCGGCCGCCATGCCGGCGCAGCACCGCCTCGCGACCAGCCATCGCGGTCATCGCGCCGGCGTCGAGCAGGACCGGGCTATCGTTGCCGATCGCGTCGAGCAGCGCCTCGACCAGCGCGGCAGTGTGCGGTCGGCACTGCATGCCGGGGCCGAGGATCAGCGCGCCGCACGCCTTCGCCGCCGCTTCGAGCCGGACCAACGCCGCACCGGCGATCTCCCCCTTGTCGTCGGCGGGCAGCGCGATCATCGCCGCCTCCGGAAAGAGCACGCCGAGCGGCATCGCCGCCGCTTCGATCGTCGCGAGCTGGACCTTGCCGGCGCCTGCGCGCAGCAGCGCCTCGCCGGTAAGCCGCAGGGCGCCCGGCACGAAAGCCGATCCGCCGACGACCAGGGCACGCCCGCGCTCCTCCTTGTCCTGGCCGTCGCCGATCCCGGGCAGCGGATGCGCGGCGCGCCAGGCGGCGTCGATCGTGCCGGCGGCACTCATCCGCGCACCGCGCCCGGCGGATCCTTGGCGCTGGTCACCGGGACGGCCGCGTCTTCCACGGGCACCGTGTAATTATAATGTTCGAGGACCAGCCCACCGGCTTTGCCCGCCTGCGGATCGAAGCGATATTCGGTGACGCCGCAATTGGCGACATCGCCTTCGCGGTCGATCGCGAGGATCGCCGCCTCGTCGAGATGCTCGATGACATAGCGCAGGCACAGCACCACCACCTGGTGCGCGACGATCAGCACGCGCTGCCCGGGATAATGGAGCGAGACGGTGTCGAGCAGCGAGCGCAGCCGGGCGATGACGTCGCACCAGCTCTCCCCGCCGGGCGGGCGGTGATAGAATTTGCCGAGGATGCGGCGGAACTCGGCCTGGTCGGGGAAATGGCTGGCGACACCCGATACGGTCAGCCCGTCGAGGATGCCGAATTCCTTTTCGCGCAGCCGCTCGTCGCCGCACAAGGGTTCGTCCGGATCGACCCCGCCCGATTCCCGGATCAGTTCGGCGGTACGTCGAGCGCGGGCGAAGGGCGAGACCAGCACCGCCTCGGGCCGTTCGGCATGCGGCATTGCCGCAAACCAGCGGCCGAGCGCGCGCGACTGCTCCTCGCCGAGATCGCTGAGCGGCACATCGACATCGCGACTGGTCAGCGCGATCCGGTCGAGCATCGCCTCATGCGCCGCATCGCGCGCGACATTGCCCGCGCTCTGCCCGTGGCGGACGATCCAGAGCCGTGCGGGCCAGCGGGCGGTGTGGGCGTTGGCGCTCGATCCCGTTACGCTCGATCCCGTTACCGGAATCGGGGCCGCGCCCGGGGGCGGATGCTGCGGTTCGATATGCCGGCCTCCTTCTTGACTGGGCGGGCAACGAACATTTCGGGATTTGGATGCGCAAGCCGTTCGCAAACGGGATTTTCCCGGGGCGGGCGGTCACCGTTTCTTAACCCGCCACGCGGCAGTTGACGGGGGAAAATGAAGACGTCTGCCGCCACCAGTCCGATGCTTTCCGATCCCCCGGATCGCCGCGATCGTGTCCGCTTCGCCCTGAAGCTGGCGGTGTCGGTGCGCTTGCCGGGGCAGCGGCGCTCGCCCGCACGGCTGGTCGACCTCTCCGCCGGGGGCTGCCGGATCCTCGCCCCGATGCGGTTGGCGGCGGGCATGTCGTTGTGGCTGAAAATGGCCGGGCTCGACCCGCTTTATTGCCATGTCGTCTGGGCGCATGACCGTTTTGCCGGCGTGCGCTTTGCCGTGCCGCTTGCCGATGACGAGGTCGAGCGGCTGATCGCCGATCACCGCGACGTCACCGAGCGCGACACCGCCGAATTGCGCCTGTTGTCGCAACGCTGCGCCGAGCTCGCGCGCGGCGCGGGCGCGTCCGAGGGAGCGGCGCTCGATGCGCTTGCCCGCGATTGCGAAGCGACGGTCGCTGAATTCGACGAAGGGGCCAACCGCAAGCGCGCGGCCGAGATCGAGGCGCGGACCCAGGCGATCCTGGGCAGGCTTTCCGTCGCTGACCGGCCTGCGGAATAGACCTTTCGCTCAGCCCGAGCGGTGCCCCACAGCCTCACACCGGCGAAATGATCTCCACGGCGTCGCAGAAGGACAGGCTGTGCAGGATGCTGCCCTCCTGATCCTCCACGTCGATCCGCTGGCACAGGTCGATCCGGCCGTTCAGTGCCTCGTCGGCGATGATCGCACGGGCCTCGGTCAGCGCGCGGCCGGCGACGTTCTCCGGCAGCATCTCGATGCCGTCCTCGTCGAGGAGCGTGTCGATGCCGTCACGCAAATGGAAATAGAGTAAGGACATGGGCGCGCTCCACAGGCGGGAGCGCAAGGTCTCTCAGTCACCGCAGCCCGAAGCTTCAGTCCGGCGATTACAAAGCACTAGCACCCCCGAGGCCGCCCGACAATGCGACTTGAGATAAGTCCGCGATATTTCAGAACATTTGTTATGGAATGTGCGCGGCTTATGTTAAGGCATGGCTATCGCCGGCAGGTTAAGCCGGGTTCCGGCGACTGAGAGATGCGTGAGCTCCCGCCCCACGGAGAGCCAGCATGTCGTCCGACGACCCGATTCTATTGAAGATAGTGCGAAAGCTGGAAAGCCGCGCGCGTCTGGACCCTGGCGATCGCGCGGCGATCATGGCGCTGCCTTATGCCCATCGCACCTATGAGGCGCCAGCCTATGTCCTGCGCGAGGGCGAGCCGCCGCGCAAGCAGTGCAACTTCGTGCTGTCGGGCCTCGCCTTCCGCCAGAAGCTGGCAGCGACCGGGGCGCGGCAGATCGTGTCGATCCACATGGCGGGCGATTTCCTCGACGTGCAACATCTGTTCCTCAACCGCGCCGACCATAGCGTTCAGGCGCTGAGCCGGCTCGAGACCGCGGAGATCGATCGCGTCGCGCTGCAGGACCTGGTGCTGCGCCATCCCGCGATCGGCCGGGCGATGTGGGTCGATACGCTGATCGACGCCTCGATCTTCCGCGAATGGATCCTGAATGTCGGGCGCCGCGATGCCAAGGCGCGGGTCGCCCATCTGTTGTGCGAGGTCTCGATCCGGATGGAGGCGGCGGGGCTGACCGACGGCACCGGTTACGAGCTGCCGCTGACCCAGGAGCAGCTTGGCGACGCGGTCGGGCTGACCAGCGTGCACGTCAACCGCACGCTTCGGGTGCTGGCCGAACAGGGGCTGATCCGGCGCGACAGGCGCCATGTCCGCTTCGACGACCTGAAGAGCCTGAGGGCGGCGGCCGATTTCAGCGCGCTGTATCTCCACCTCGACCAGGAATTGCCGGCCGAAGGTTGAAGCGGACGCGACGCCGCATCGCGCTATCGCGGCGCGGCGGTGCCGGCCAGATCATGTGCGGTATCTTCATCGCAGGGCGGGCATTGCCCGACACGTTCGAGGTGGAGCTCCGCGAGCTGGTAGTGCAGCCGCACCGCCGCGGGATCGTTCGACGCCTCTGCGCGCTTCAGCTCGGCCTCGGCCCGGCCTTGATAATATGCCCGGTCGTCGCGACTCATCGTCACCCCTCCCTGCTCACAGCGACCATGGTTCGCCCGACGCGGCCGCCTGTCCACAACATGGGTCAACACGCCCCGCACCCGACCCGTTGCGGGACGGCGCGCCCGCGCCAAACCCCAATGATTTGTTAGTGTTTCCAACATAGTTAGAAAGCGACCGCGCCGAAACAGGGGGCGGCCGGGAGGGAACGCGTGAATCGCACGGGCGCACGCCCATTCGACACTGGCGGAAATGCGGACGGGGCCGTGCCGGGCGAAGCGGATGGCGGACCCGACTCGATCGCTGGCGACCGCACCACCCCGACCCCGGCCTCATCGATTGCGGATGGCGAGTCGAGTTTGCAGGGCATCGTCGCGCTCGCCGCACAGGCGCTCGATTCGCCGATGGCCTTTGTCAGCTACCCCGCATCCGGCCGCCAGATCATCCGCGCCCAGACCGGCATCGACGGCCCGTTGCGGCCCGCGGACGCGCTCCTGCCGGCAAGCCTGCTCGGCAGCACCGACATCTCCATCATCGCCGATCTGGACGCGCCCGAGTGGCGGGGCATGGTTCCCGCCGCCGAGATGCTGGGGGCGTGCTCCGTCGTCATCGTCCCGATCCCCGACCCGCGCGAGGGCGAAACGGGCAGGCTTTGCGTGCTCGACATCGGGGCGCGGCACGAACCCCCCGACGACCGCGTGATGCGGATGCTGACGGGGCTGGCCAGGCTTGCCGGCGCCGAGCGCGCACGGTCCCGCCCCGGCGCCGACCAGGCGTTGCGCGCCCGCGAGGCGCGGCTGGACACCGTCTTCAACCAGGCGATGGTCGGTATCCTGCACCGCGACCTGGACGGCCGCGTGCTGATGGCGAACGACCGCTTTTGCGAGCTGGTCGGGCGCAGCGCGGCCGAGCTCGACCGCCTGCCCGCTTATGCCGTCATGCATCCCGATGACGTGCCGCGCGTCGAGGAACGGTTCCGCACGCAGTTGCGGGCGGGCGCGCCGTACCAGATCGAGCTTCGCTACGTCCGGCCGAACGGATCGGAGATCTGGTGCGCGGCGCATGTCTCGTTCGTGCGCGACGAGCAGGGCGCGATCCAGTCGATCGTCACCGTCTCGCAGGATACGACACGCCGCCGCAAGGCGGAGCAGGCGCTCCGCGAAAGCCGGGAGCATCATCGCCATTCGGTCGAGCTCAACCCGCAGCTGCAATGGACGGCGAAGCCCGACGGCTCGATCGAGGAGGTCGGGCCGCTATGGACCTCGCTGACCGGCGGCAGCGCCGAGCGGGCGCGCGGCGACGGCTGGATCGCGGCGCTCCACCGCGACGATGTCGCCCCCACGATCGAATTGTGGCAGCGGGCGATCCGGCTGCGCGAACCGGTCGACATCGAATACCGGCTGCGCTGCGCCGACGGCTATCGCTGGATGCGCTCCCGTGCGGCACCGCGCTGCGCCGCGGACGGGGCGATCATCCGCTGGTACGGCACGCTCGAGGACATCCACGACCGCCGGATGGCGCAAGGGGCGCTGGCGGAAAGCGAGGAACGGTTTCGCCTTGCCGTGCAGGCGGCGCGGCTGGGCATCTGGGACTATGATACCGTCACCGGCGAGCGGCGATGGTCTGAAGAACTGCTCGACATGCTCGGCCTGCCGGCGGACGCCACGCCGAGCATGGCGGCCGCACTGGAGATCGTCCATCCCGACGACCGCCAGAAATTCCAGTCGATCGTCGCGAAGGCGGCGGACGGCATGGCCCCGATCGGTTTCGAAGTGGCGCTGCGCATCCGCCGCGCGCGCGACGGCGCGCTGCGCTGGCTGAAATCGACCGGCTGGACGACGGTATCGGGATCGGGGGGCGCCGGCTCGGGCCAGATGAGCCGCCTGATCGTCACCTTCCAGGACGTGACCGAGGAACGCGACGCCGAGGAGCGGATCCGCTGGGCGGCGGCGCACGACCCGCTGACCCAGCTGCCGAACCGCCTTGCGCTCCAGGAAGAGCTGGAAAGCGCGGTCGCGCTGGCCGGCCCGGCGGGGGAGCGGGTCGCGCTGCTACTGCTCGATGTCGACAATCTGAAGCGCATCAACGACACGCTCGGCCATGATGCCGGCGACGCGCTGCTGCGCACCTTTGCCCACCGGCTTGCCGAGGTCGCGCCGGACAGGGCCACGGTCGGTCGGCTCGGCGGCGACGAATTCGCGATCGTGATCCCGGCGGTGAGCGGCGAGGCGGATGCCGAGCAGTGCGCCGCCGCCCTGATCGAAAGCCTGCGCGCGCCCTTCTCGTTCAACGGCCGCGCGCTGGATTTCGGCGCGAGCATCGGCACCTCGATCTATCCCGCGCACGGCACCAATCCCACCGAGTTGCTGAAATCGGCCGACCTCGCCCTCTATGCCGCGAAGACGTCCGGGCGCGGCCGCACCGTGATGTTCCGGTCGGCGATGCGATCGGACCTGCAGCGGCAATTCTCGATGATCAACCTGGCGAAGGACGCGCTGGCCAACCAGCGGATCGATGCCTTTTACCAGCCCAAGATCGACCTTGTCAGCCACCGGCTCGTCGGCTTCGAGGCGCTGCTGCGCTGGGGCGACGCGCGGGGCGGCGCGCATCTGCCCGCCGAGATCCGCGCTGCGTTCGACGACCCCGATCTGGCGATCGAGATCACCGACCGGATGCTCGACCGGGTGACGGCCGACCTCCGGCGCTGGCTGGATCGCGGCTTCGATCCGATCTGCGTGGCGGTGAACACGTCGGCGAACGATTTCCGCTACGACGATTTCGCCGAGCGCGTGCTGGCAAGCCTCGCCGCGCGGCGCCTGCCCGCGCACCGGCTGGAGATCGAGGTGACCGAGACGGTGTTCCTCGGCCGCGGCGCGCAATATGTCGACCGGGCGCTGCGCATGCTGAGCGCCGCCGGGATCCGGATCGCGCTCGACGATTTCGGCACGGGCTACGCCTCGCTCAGCCATTTGAAGCAATATCCGGTCGATATATTGAAGATCGACCGGAGCTTCGTCAGCAATCTGGAGAACAGCCCCGACGACGCGGCGATCGCCGACGCGGTGATCGATCTCGGCCGCAACCTGGGGATCACGATCGTCGCCGAGGGCGTCGAGACCCAGGCCCAGGCCGACCATTTGCGCGAACGCGGCTGCGCGGTGGGCCAGGGCTATCTGTTCGGCCGCCCGGTTGCGGCCGCGGATATCTTTCCCGCCTGGAGCGACGGCCTCTATCGGCCATAGCGTCCGGATCCGGGGAACGCGGGCGAGCCCCGCGCGTTCGGGCGGCTCAACCTGGAACAGAGGATCGCCCGGCCATGAAAGCATTTGTCTCGCCCCTGGCGGCCGCCGCCATCGCCCTCAGCCTCTCGGCGTGCGGGCCGAAGACCGACAAGGCGGTCGATACCGCCGCCAACGATACGAGCGCGGTGGCGGAGAATGTCGGCAACGCCGCCTCCAACGCGATCGACGCTGCCGGGGACGCGCTCAACCCGGCGCCTTCCGGCCAGGTCTTCGCCAATACGGCGGCCCGGAGCGACGCGTTCGAGATCGCCGCGGCAAAGCTGGCATCGACCAATGCAGCCTCGGCCAAGGTCAAAGCCTTCGCCGACGCGATGATCAAGGCGCACACCGAGTCCACGACCAGCATCAAGGCCGCCGCGGCGGAAGCCAGCCCGGCGATCACCCCCGATCCGACGCTGACCGGCGAGCAGAACGACAAGCTGGCCGATCTCGGCAAGCTGAAGGGCGCGGATTTCGACAAAGCCTATATCGCCGGCCAGGTCGACGCCCATAGCGACGCGCTGTCGCTGATGAAGGACTATGCCGACCATGGCGACGTACCCACGCTGAAGGCGGTGGCGGGCAAGATCGCGCCGGTGGTGCAGAAGCATCTCGATATGGCGAACGCGCTGGACGATTGATCGGATGGGGTCTTCTTTCCTCCTTCAATCGCCCGAAAGGAGACCCTGATCGCTGCGACTGGATCGCCACTCTCAAGTCCCGCTTCTCTCCGGCGAGCATGGGCGAGAGCAAGCTGGCGTACGCTCCCACGCTGCCTCGACGGTAGCCGCCTTGCGATCAAGCTCGTCCGCCCGGACGTGCCTGGCCCCGGACGGCGTGGACGCCGGGAAACCCTCCACCTCGAGCCGGGCATCGATCCATTCCTTGCGGCGGCAGCCGAGCAACTCCCAAAGCCCGGCACAGGCGCCGCCATTGGCCCGGGTGCGCCAGCCATAGTCGAACAACCGGCCGGGGCAGCGATCGAGGAAGCTGGCGACCTCGCCCACCTCGCCGCGCACGCGATCCGCGCCGAGATCCGGCCTATCATAGTGGAGCGCCTCCAGCCGCGCGGCGACCGCATTCAGATCGCGGAGCGCCGCGAACAGGATGGGGATCGCCGGATCGGCCGTCCAGGCGGGATAGCCCGCCTGCTGCGCTGTCACGGGATGGAAAATGCGGTGGATGGGATCGGCGTCGGCCATGGTCTGCTCCGGGGTGAGCAGACGCCATGCCCCGATTGGACGGTATGTTGAATCGAGGCCGAATCGCCGACTATCCCGATACGCGGTTCAGGGCGCGGTTTCGGCAAGGTTGGATTTGTATCTGGTGTTCGTCTGGCGATCGATCATCTCGATATAGACCCAGCTTGGCGGCACTACGCCCTGCTCCACCGCGAACCAGAGGCTGCCGAGATCCTGCGGCTTGCCGAGCGCGCAGAAGCCGTACAGGCGATGCCCGCTCGCGTCGTAGAAATCGACCCAGGTGCGCGACGAATTCGTGTTGGCGCCGCAGGGCGGCAGCGCCGGTGCCGCGGCGAACAGCTCCGCCGGGTAGTCCGTCTTGTTGAGTATGTCATAGCGGTACCGCACAAATGCCTTGCCGCCGGCAGAATAATATTCCTGGCCGACCTGGTAGAGGACCGGGTTGGGCAGGACCTGCCCAGCCGCCGGCGCCGCGGGCAGCACCGTGCCAGCAAGGACGACCGGCGCGAGCTGTCGCGCCGCTCGCGCGGCAAGCCCTACGGTCTTCCCTGCCCGGCCGGTCATTGCGCCGGCGCCTTCCGCGTGAACGCGCCGTTCGCCCCGTTCCGGTGGAGCCGGTTGTCCCCATAGCTGTTGACGCTGGCCCCGGCTGCGCTGCTCAGGCCGAGCTTGTTGTCAGTGACGACGCTGTCGGCGATCCACACCGATGCGCCCGCGCCGCTCGCGAGAATCCCGGCGCCGCGGTTGTGCGCGACCGTCGAGCCGCCCAGCGTCACGTCGGCGGGCGCGGCACCGGCCGAGACGACGAGGCCGTTCTCCCCGCCGCCGATCCGGCTATCCGCGATCACGACGCTGGTGCCCGCGCCGGTGCTGCCGGTCGTGTCGATCTTGACGCCCGTGGGATTGCCGGTCAGCTCGGTCCCCCGGATGTTCAGCTTGACGACGGCGGTGGCGGTGGGCGCCACCGATATCCCGGCGCCGGTAGTGCCCGTGCCGTTGCCGATCAGGCTGCTGCCGCTGATGTTGACGATCACGGTGCCCGCCGCGGGCGCGATCAGGATGCCGTTGCCGTTCGGGTCGCCCGCGTTGAAATTGGAGAGTCGCAGCCGCTCGACGTTGAGGACCGCGCCCTGCAGAAAGCGGATGCCGTTGACGCCGGCCATCGAGGGGCTGCCGCCGCCGTTGACCGACAGATGCCGCAGGGTGACGACGATGTCGGCGCCGTTGATGATGAAGCCGGTCGTACCCGACGCCATCGCGGAGCCGAGCGTTCCCTCGCAATCGATCGTCAGCGATTTGGTGATGGTGACCGCGCCGTACCCGCCGGGATCGAGGCAGTTGATCTCACCACCCGCCGCCGTCTTCGAGATCGCGCCAGCGAAGGTCTTGCACGGCGCGGTGCGGCTGCAGGGGTTCACATCGTCGCCGACGCCCGAAACCCAGGTTCGCGTCGCCTGCGCAGCGGCGGGTGCGGCGGCGAACCCGGCGGCCGCGACTGCGAAGCCGGCGGCGAGCAGGTGACGGATGCGCATGCGAGTCTCTCCCTGTTATTAGGACCAGTCTGGTCCTAATGCGACCTGACGGCAATAACGTTGCGCGATCGTAACCCAGGGGGGCCTGGGCGGCAGGAACAGCGCGATCGGAGCGGCGGGAGGCGTCGTGATGTGGCGGCGCGGATCCTGGGAAATACCGTAAACTAGCGGGGGAGAGCTGCTCTTGCGGCGCTCCATCCCCCGCGCGATCGTTTCGCCGGTGCCGGTCTTTCCGGCGGCTTTTCCGCTCCTGCG
>NZ_JAQGLC010000201.1 GCF_028293085.1 Sphingomonas bacterium | reverse complement strand
GACCACGCTTTCTCGTGACGAGCTGCTCGACGCAATTGGTAACATGACCGTCCTTGAGCTTTCTGAGTTCGTCAAGGCGTTCGAAGAGAAGTTCGGCGTAACTGCAGCGGCGCCTGTCGCCGTTGCCGCAGCTGGTGGTGGCGCAGCCGGCGGAAGCTGATCGAGTGGATGATCCGGTCGCGGTCGCGCTGGAAGACATTACGCGGGCCACGTACCGCCTCGCGCTGCTCGTCATGCAACCGCCCGCGGCTCTTGTCCGGGTCCGACGCCCAGGGGGCGAGCCGCTGGTTCGCGCTCACTTGGCGGCCAGTTTCGTGACCTTCTGGCCGGCATCGCTGGTGAAGGTGAAGGCCGAAAGGCCCTCCTTGGCGAGCGCGTTGACGAAGGCGCGCGCCTCGTCATCGGTCTTGAACGGGCCGGCGAGCACCCGATTGGTCGCGCGCAACGGGGTGGTCCAGCCCGATTTCCCCTTGAACACCACCGGCGCCTTGGCGCGGACCTTGGCCCATTCCTTGGGCAGCGTCCCCTCATTGGCGCCACCCGCCACCTGCACCCAGATGCGCGAGGGCTCGAGGATCTTGGGATCGTTCTTCTTTTTCAGCTCCGCCGCCTTTTTGGCGTCGGCCAGCTTCTTCGCATCGGCGAGCTTCCTGGCGTCCGCGGCCTTCTTGTCATCGGCCGCCTTCTTGTCGGTCACGGCCTTCCTGTCCGCGATCGCCTTGCGGTCCGCCGCCGCCTTGTCGGCGGCGGCCTTCTCCACGGCCGCCGTATCGACCTTGGGCTCGACCGGCGCCGGAGCAGCAATGGCAACCGCCTGGGCCGGCGGCGAGTCCGCCGGCGCGACGTCCAGCTCGGAGCCGGGCACCGCGATATTGGCGATGATACTGGCCAGGATCGAATCCTCGCTCCGCATCGGCGTCGGCGCGGGAGCGGCCCGCGGCGGCGGGGCTGCCGCAGCGACCTGCACCGGCGCGCGCTCGGGCGGCGCCTCGACGGTGGCAGGGGCAATGGTGACGGGCGCAACAGTGGCTGGCGCGACGGCCGCAGGGGCAAAAATCGTGACGGGCGCCCGTTCGACCGGCTGCGCGACCGGGGCTGACGACGCGACGATTGTCGGCGCGGTCCGCACGACCGTCGTCGGCGACTCGCTATCGTCCTCCGCGGCGTCCTCGGGAATCCGCGTGTCGGTCTCGGCCGCGGGTCGTGGGCGCACCTGAGTCAGCCGCGTCGTCGTCGGCGACGACGCGACGACGGTCGAACCAGCGCTCGGGCTCCGCGTAACCGGTGCGAGCGTCATGCTCTGCCGCGCGGTTTCCGGCGCACGGGTCTGCGGCTGGGGATAGAGCGACTGGGCGACGGCATCGACGCTCGCGACATAGACCGGCGGCTGCGGCAGCGGCGGGGGCTGCGGCACCGGCGGCGCCACGGTCGCGACCTGGATCTGGTCCTGCTGCCCGCGCTTTTTCTTGCGGTTGCGGCGATCGTCGCGGCTGTCGACCTTGGCCGGCGCGGCCGGTGCCACGGCGGCAACCGCGATCGGCATGCCGGGTTCCGGCCCGAGCGGCGCAAGCACCGGCGTCAGGCGTGCATCGGCGATCCGCTCGGGCGTCGCACGCAGCTCGCCGAAATGGACCGCGAACGCCCGGTCCGTCGGCCCGAGGCCCGGCAGGCGCTCGAAAAAGGGCTGCAGGCCCTGGGCGAGCCCCGGCGGCATCATGTTGGTCGCGATCCGCTCGGCACCACTGTCGTCGCCGGTCATCGCCAGGATGAAGGCGCGCGCACGCCACGCGCCGCGGTCGCTCTTGCGCACCAAGGGATCGAGTTGCTGCAGCGCCAAGTCGCGCTTGCCCGAAATGCCGAGCGACAGGGCGTAACGTCGCACCGTCTCGTCATTGCCGCCGCTCTTCAGCGCCAGCCGGTAATCGCGTTGCGCGCGCTCCTGCTGGCCGATCAGGTCATAGGCCAGCCCGCGATCGGCCGCGAAGTTGCTCGGATCGAGCCCGAGCGCCTGCGCCTCGCCGAACCGCCGCAGCGCCTCGCCGGGCCGTTCGGCCTGGACGAGCAGGCTGCCCATCCCCGCCTTGATCCGGGGATTGCGCGGATCGAGCCGCTCGGCCCGCGCGAAAAAGGTCGCGGCCGCGGTTCCGTCGTCGAGCTTCAGCGCCAGCTCGCCGGCGCGGACCAGCGCGTTGATGTCCATCGGATTGACCGCCAGCAGCCGCATCTCGGCGGCGAGATCGTCCGCCAGCGGGTTGAGCGGCTGGACCATCTGCATCTGTGCGGACGCACCCACGGCCGAAAACGGCAGCGCGAGGGCAGTCAGGACAAATCGGGAGAGGCGGAAAACGCGCATGCGGACTCAGCCTAGAGCCTCGGGCTGAACCGGCAATGTCCGGTTCCGGCAGGGCGCGCCAGAGCGACGCGCGCCGGCGATGAACCGGGCGCGCGCACTGGCGTCACGTCATTGATTGTTCTGGCGATGCAGGAAGCGCGGGATATCGAGCGCGTCCTTGTCGGTCGGCTCATCCTCGCGCGCGGCGCCGCGCGACACGCTCGACATGCGCTCGAACAAGGTGCCGCCCAGCTTCACCCGCGGCGCGGCGGGGGTCGGCTCGCTCGGCTCGGCGGGCGTTTCGTCGGCAGCGGACGCGCCGGGCGACAGCCAGCGGCGGCGCACCGCGACATCGGGTTCCGGCGCCGCGTCGGGCTCGGCAGCCGTCTCGGCCTCGGGCTCGTCGCCGAACACCGGCACGTCCGATACCTGGGTTTCGCTGCCGAGCACCAGCTCGTCGCTGTCACTCTCGGGCGCTTCGGCCTCGGCGATCGGCGCCTCGGCTTCCGGCTCGAATGCCGCGGGAGCAGGCTCCGGCTCTGGCGCCACGACGGGCGCGGGCGCTTCCTCGGCTTTTTTCGGTGCGGAGAAGGTAAACGCGCGCGAGATTGGCGCCGCCGCGGCGGTCGGACGCGATTCCGCCTCGATGCCGGTCGCGACGACCGACACGCGGATCTTGCCCTCGAGCTCGGGGTTGAACGCCGAACCCCAGATGATGTTGGCGTCCTCGTCGACCAGCTCGCGGATATGGTTCGCGGCTTCGTCGACTTCGAGCAGACGCATGTCGTCGCCGCCGGTGATCGAGACGATCACGCCCTTGGCGCCCTTCATGCTGACGCCGTCGAGCAGCGGGTTGGCGATCGCCTTGGACGCCGCCTCGATCGCACGATTGTCGCCCGACGCTTCGCCGGTGCCCATCATCGCCTTGCCCATCTCCTGCATCACCGAGCGGACGTCGGCGAAATCGAGGTTGATGAGGCCCGGCATGACCATCAGGTCGGTGATGCCGCGCACGCCCTGCTGCAGCACCTCGTCCGCCATCTGGAACGCCTCCTTGAAGGTGGTGTTCGCATTGGCGACCAGGAACAGATTCTGGTTCGGGATGACGATCAGCGTATCGACGTACTTCTGCAGCTCCTCGATGCCCGCTTCCGCGGCTTTCGCGCGGCGGTTGCCCTCGAAGGCGAACGGCTTGGTCACGACGCCGACGGTCAGGATGCCCATGTCACGCGCCGCCTTGGCGATGACCGGGGCCGCGCCCGTGCCGGTGCCGCCGCCCATGCCGGCGGCGATGAAGCACATATGCGCGCCTTCGAGCATCTTGGTGACCTGCTCGAGCGTCTCTTCCGCCGCCGCACGGCCGATCTCGGGCCGCGAGCCCGCGCCCAACCCTTGCGTGATCTTCGCGCCGAGCTGGATCTTGTGCGCCGCGCTCGACTGCTTCAGCGCCTGCGAATCCGTGTTGGCGACGAGGAAGTCCACCCCCTGGACCTCGGCACGCATCATGTTCGCGATCGCGTTGCCGCCGGCGCCGCCGACACCGATCACCGCGATACGCGGTGTCAGCTCGTCAACCTCGGGAGGAAGAAATTCGATGCTCATCGCCCTGTCTCCGCACATCCCCAAAACATCGGGGCACTCAATGATGTTGTTGGCCGTTGTGCACCATCCCTTGCGGTGACTCCAGCACGAACAGCTAAATCTTGTCGTATTTCTTTAATAATTCGCCTTGGCGGTCGCGATCAACCGCTTGAAGATCGCGAGCCCCTTGGGCCGGTGCACCAGCTGGTTGCTCGGGGATAAGGCGCGCAGGTCGATCGGATCGGCTGCGGCATAGAAAGCAAGCCCCGCGAGCGTCGCGAAAGCGGGTCCGCCATGCGCCTCGGGCAATGCCGTCAGCCCGCGCGGACGGCCGATCCGGACCGAGCGGCCGAGCGCCTGCTGCGCATAATCGGCGATGCCCTTCATCTCCGCGCCACCGCCGGTCAGCACGACCTGGCGGCCGACCGGACCCTCGAACTTCAGCTCGACCAGCGCCTTCTGCACTTCGCCCATCAGGTGATCGAGCCGCTGGCGGATCACCGAGATCAGCTGCGCCCGCGTGATCCGCGTGCCCTCGCCCGCGCCGTCCTCGGCCGAGATCGGCGCGACGTCGATCATGTCGTGATTGTCGCGCGGGCTCGCATTGGCCGAACCGTAGAAGCACTTCATCCGCTCCGCCTGCGCCCGGCGCGTGCCGAAGGCCGAGGCGATATCGTCGGTGATGTCGGCCGCGCCGATCGGAATCGAGGTCAGGCCGACCAGCATCCCGCCCGCGAACAGCGAGACGTTGGTGATGCCCGCACCCATCTCGACCAGCGCGACGCCCAGCTCGCGCTCCTCTTCCGACAGGCACGCCATGCCGGTCGCGACCGGCGAGGCGATGATCGCCTTCACCTCGAGATGCGCATTGGCGACGCACAGGCCGAGATTGCGCACCGGCGAACCGTCGGCGGCAACGACATGGATATGAACGCCGAGCCGGTCGGCGTGCAGCCCGAGCGGCCGCTTCACGCCGGTCAGCCCGTCGAGCGTGTAGAGCGCCGGCTGCGCATGCAGCACCATCCGCCCCGCCGGATCGATCGATTCACGCCCCGCCTGGAGCAGCGCATCGATATCCGACTGCTCGACCCGGTGCCCGCCCAGCTCGAGCTCGATCGAGGCGACGTCGGAGACCAGCCCGCCCGCCGAGAAGCTGACCCACACATTCTCGATATTGGTCCCGGCGATCCGCTCGGCTTGCTCGACCGCCTCGCGCACCGCGACCTCGGTCGCCGCCGCATCGGCGATATAGCCGCGCTTGACGCCCCGGCTCTCGCGCTGACCGGTGCCGAGCACGATCAGTTCGCCGCCATCGCCCTTCTGCGCGATCATCGCCGAAACCTTGGACGATCCGATATCGAGCGCCGTGATCAGACCCTCGGGTGCTGTCTTCGCCATACGCCTTACCCCTGTACCACAGTGAACGCCGTGCGCTTCGCCTCGATCATGGCGGGTCGCTGCGGCTTTGTCTCGTCTTCCGGATCGGTAATCGTCCGATTGGTCTCCTGTCCGGGCCTGCGCGCGACCAGCTTCGACGGATCGCGCATGTCGAAGCGGATCCAGCCCTTGCCGAGCAAGGGCCGCACGCCGTCGAGCTGCGCGAACTTGACCAGCGCCTTGGCCGCATCGGCATCGCCCTCGGGCAGCGCCAGCGTCTCGCCGGATTCGAACAACAGGTTCCAGCGCCGATTGCCGACCCAGGTCGCCGCCTTGACCAAAGGCCGCAGCGCCGGCGCCGCATCGAGCAGCTTCTGATAGGCCGCTTCCTGCTCGTTCGCGCCGGGGCCGATGACGAGCGGCAGATCGGGCATCGCCTCGGCCTTGACCGGCTCCAGCCAGATACCATTCTCGGCGATCAGCGAGAGCTTTCCATGGTCCTGCCACACCGCCGTCGGCTTCCGCTCGACGATATGGACGAGCAGCGTGTCGGGCAGGCGCCGCGACACATGGGCGTCGGCGATCCAGCCATAGGACAGCAATTTCTGGCGAACATCCTCCAGATCGACCAGCGGCATCGCCCGCGAGCGCTGGTCGAGCGCGACGGCATAGACCGTCATCCGGTCCATCCGGCTGAGCCCGGTCACCTCGACCTGCTCGACGCGGAAGCCCGCGCGGCCGATCCCCTCGGCAATGGCTACGCCGATCGCGCTCGGAATGCCCAGCCAGGTCGCCCCCGCCAGCGCCACCGCGCCGACCGCGCCGACGATCGACCAGGTCGCGATCCGGCGCAGCGTCTCGTGGCTGACCGGCAACGCCTCGATGATCTTGTCGAGGGTCGACACCTTGGGCTGCTGGCGGCGCTTGTTCTGGACCGGGCGCCGCGGCGGCGATCCGCGCTTGATCGTGCGGCTCATAGCGCTTCCTCCACGATCTTCTGGACGAGCTCGGCATAGCTCATCCCGACATGGCGCGCCTGCTCGGGGACGAGGCTGAGCGGGGTCATGCCGGGCTGGGTGTTGACCTCGAGCAGGAACAGCCCGTCCACGCCCTGGCTGTCGTCCCAGCGGAAATCGGAGCGCGACGCGCCCTCGCAGCCGAGCAGCCGATGCGCGTCGAGCGCGATGCGCTTGCACGCATCGGCGATCTCGTCGGGGATCTCGGCCGGGCAGACATGCTCGGTCATCCCGTCGGTATATTTGGCGTCATAATCATACCAGCCGCTCTTGGGCTTCAACTCGGTCACGCCCAGCGCCGCGCCGCCCAGCACCGCGGTGGTCAGCTCGCGCCCGCGGATATAGGGTTCGGCGAGCAGCTCCTCGAATTCGCCCCACGGTCCGCTCACGCCACGCGCGATCGGGTTGCCGTAATTGCCCTCGTCGGTGACGATCGCGACACCGACCGACGATCCTTCATTGACCGGCTTCAGCACATAGGGCCGCGGCAACGGATCGCCCTCGAACAGCGTCTCGCTCCTGACGATCCGCCCGCCCGGCATCGGGATGCCGTGCGGCACCAGCGCCTGCTTGGTCAGCTGCTTGTCGATCGCGATCACCGAGGTGACGAGGCCCGAATGGGTATATTTCAGCCCCATCAGATCGAGCATCCCCTGCACCGAACCGTCTTCCCCCGGAGTCCCGTGCAGCGCGTTGAAGACGATATCGGGCGACGCCTCGACGAGCTTCGCCGCGACGTCGCGCCCCATGTCGATCCGGGTGACCCGGTGGCCGAGGCTTTCGAGCGCCTCGGCAACGCCGGTGCCCGACATCAGCGAGACCTCGCGCTCGGCCGACCAGCCGCCCATCAGCACCGCGACGTGGAGCTTGCTCACTTCCCGATCCCCACTCGCTGTATTTCCCATTCCAGCTCGACGCCCGACGTCGCCCTCACCTTTTCACGGACTTCCTCGCCCAGCGCCTCGATCTCCGCGCTGGTCGCGCTGCCGAGGTTGAGCAGGAAATTGCAGTGCTTTTCGCTGACCTGTGCATCGCCCCGGGTCAGTCCGCGGCAACCGGCCTCGTCGATCAGCGCCCAGGCCTTGTGGCCTTCGGGATTCTTGAAGGTCGATCCCCCGGTGCGCGAGCGCAGCGGCTGCGATGCCTCGCGCTCGGCCGCGATGCGGTCCATCTCCGCACCGATCGTCACGGGATCGCCGGGCACGCCCTCGAACACCGCCTCGACCACGACCGCCCCGGCCGGCAGATCGGAATGCCGATAGACATAATTGAATCTCGCGGCCGGCCAGATCTCGACATCGCCCGAACGCGTGACGACCGTCGCCTCGATCAATATGTCCGACGTGTCGCGCCCATAAGCGCCGGCATTCATCTTCACCGCGCCACCCACGGTGCCGGGAATGCCGCGCAGGAACTCGAGCCCCGCAATCCCCGCATCGCGCGCCGCGCTCGCCACGCTGATCCCCATCGCCGCGCCGCCGGCCCGAACCCTCCAAAGACCCTTGGTGCCCGGCTCGACCGAAATCTTCGCCATCGCCTTGGGCAGGCGCACCACCACGCCGGGCACGCCGCCATCGCGGACGATCAGGTTCGATCCCACCCCCACCGGGAGCACCGGCGTCTCCGGATCGAGCCCGGCGAGGAAAACGGACAGGTCCTGCACGTCCTGCGGCCGCACCAGCCACTCCGCGGGCCCGCCGGTGCGGAACCAGATGAAGTCGGCCAGGCTGCCCTCGTGCCGGGCGGTGCCCCGCAAGGGCGGCAAGGCGTGACAGACATTGCTCATCGCGCGGCCTCGATGGCATCGGCGAGGCCCGCCGCCCATTTCGTAATATCCCCGGCGCCGAGGCAAACGACCATGTCGCCCGGCTGGACGATGCCGGCCAGCGTCGTCGCGAGCGACGCCGCATCGGCGACGACCGCCGCCGACCGATGCCCGCGCATCTTCAGCCCGTTCGCGAGCGCCTCGGCATCGACGCCTTCGACGGGCGCTTCGCCGGCGGCATAGACCGGTGTCACGAACACCATGTCGGCGTCATTGAAGGCCTGCTGAAACTCCTCCATCAGGTCGCCGAGCCGCGAATAGCGGTGTGGCTGGACGACCGCGATCACGCGGTTCTCCACGCCCTCGCGCGCCGCCGACAGCACCGCGCGGATCTCGACCGGATGGTGGCCGTAATCGTCGATGATCGTGACGCCACCCGTCTCCCCGACCTTGGTGAAACGCCTTTTCACGCCGCCGAACTTGGCGAAGCCCTGCTGGATCGTCGCATCCTCGATGCCGAGCTCCAGCGCCACACCGATCGCGGCGAGCGCGTTCTGCACATTGTGGCGCCCGGGCATCGGCATCTCGATCCCCTCGATCGAGCGCGTTGTCCCGTCGCGGCTGCGTACCACCGCCTCGAAACGGTTGCCGCCTGGGATCGGCGTCACGTTGATGCCGCGCACATCGGCCTGGGCGGAAAAGCCATAGGTCACGATGCGCCGATCGCGCAGGCGCGGGATGATCCCCTGAACCTCGGGATGATCGAGGCAGAGCAACGCCGCGCCGTAAAAGGGCACATTCTCGACGAACTCGACGAACGCATCCTTCACCGCGTCGAACGAGCCGTAGTGATCGAGATGCTCGGGATCGATATTGGTGACGACCGCGATCGTCCCGTCGAGCCGCAGGAAGCTGCCGTCGCTCTCGTCCGCCTCGACCACCATCCAGTCGCTCGCGCCGAGCCGCGCGTTGGATCCGTAGCTGTTAATGATCCCGCCATTGATCACGGTCGGATCGACCCCGCCCGCGTCGAGCAAGGCCGCGATCATCGAGGTCGTCGTCGTCTTGCCATGCGTGCCCGCGACCGCGACGGTCGATTTCAGCCGCATCAGCTCGGCCAGCATCTCGGCGCGGCGCACCACCGGCACGCGCCGCTCCAGCGCCGCCTCGACCTCGGGATTACCGCGCTTGATCGCGGTCGAGGTGACGATCACCGCCGCGTCGCCGAGATTCTCGGCCTTCTGCCCGATATGGACCAGGATGCCCTTGTCGCGCAGGCCCTGCACGACATAGCCCTCGGCCACGTCCGAACCCTGCACCTTGTAGCCGAGATTGTGCATCACCTCGGCGATCCCCGACATGCCGATGCCGCCGATGCCGACGAAATGGATCGTGCCGATATCGGTCGCGACGCCCTTCATGCAAAGGCCGCCTTGTCGCCGAAGTTGAGCGGGCGCGCTTCGCCGATCGGCATGTCGCCGGGCGTGTCGTCCAGGCTCTCGACCAGATCGGCGAGATCGCGCGCCGCATCGGGCCGTCCGCAGCTCCGCGCGCGGCCCGCGGCATTCTGCAACGCCGACGGGTCGAGCCCGAGCTTCTGCATCTGCTTGGCGAGCTCGACCGGCGTGAAGGCACGCTGCTCGATCGTCCGCGCGCCGCCCGCCGCGGTCATCTCGCGCGCATTGGCGGTCTGGTGGTCGTCGGTGGCGCTCGGCAGCGGCACCAGGATCGCGGGCCGCCCGGCAACGGTCAGCTCGGCCAGCGTGGACGCGCCGGCGCGGGCGATCACGAGATGCGCCCAGGCGAGCTGCTCGGGCAGATCGGGCAGATAGGTGGCCAGATCGGCCGCGATCGACAGTTCGGCATATTTGGCGCGCGCCGCCTCGATATCCTCGATCCGCGCCTGATGCGTCACCTGCAGGCGGCGGCGGAAGCTGACCGGCAGCAGCGACAGGCCGTCGGGCACCACCTGGCTCAGCACGCTCGCACCCTGGCTGCCGCCCGTCACGAGCACGCGGAAAATGCCGTCCTCTTCGAGCAACGGATAGGGCTTGGCGCGCAGCGCCAGCACCGAATCGCGGACCGGATTGCCGACCAGATGCGTCTTGCCGTGATATTTGGGCGCGAGCCGCTCGACATTGGCATAGGAGGTCGCGATCGCGCTCACCCGGCCCGCGACCAGCCGGTTGACCCGGCCGAGCACCGCATTCTGCTCGTGCACCGCGGTCGGGATCTTCTGGTGGAAGGCGGCGAGCAACGCCGGCAGCGCGGGATAGCCGCCAAAGCCGATCACCGCGGCGGGGCGGAAGCCGCGATACAGCTCGATCGCCATCGCCCGGCCCTTGATCATGGCCGAGGCCGCGCGCGCCCAGCCGATCGGGCCACCCGACAGCCGCCCGGCGGGCAGCACATGCGTCTGGACATCCTCGAACAGGCCGGGGAAGCGCACGCCGCGCTCGTCGCTGATCAGCGCGACGTGATGGCCGCGCTTCGTCAGCTCGGCGGCAAGCGCCGCTGCCGGGACCATATGGCCGCCCGTGCCGCCTGCGGCGAGGACGAAA
Organism: Sphingomonas bacterium; assembly: GCF_028293085.1. GTDB lineage: Bacteria > Pseudomonadota > Alphaproteobacteria > Sphingomonadales > Sphingomonadaceae > Sphingomonas. The sequence goes on along the minus strand of NZ_JAQGLC010000201.1, from coordinate 2,274 downwards.
TGCCGTGGCTGGTTCATTCGCCGCTCCATCGTGCGATATAAGGTGACCGCGATACGAACGGATTGCGCCGGGTGAAAGCCAGCAACAAGCCCATGCCGATCGAGAGCGCGATCATCGACGATCCACCATAGCTGATAAAGGGCAATGTCATGCCTTTTGACGGCGCGAGTCCCGTGTTGACCGCCATGCTGATCAGCGCCTGCACCCCGAACTGGGTGGCGAGCCCGGCGGCGGCGAACAGGCGGAACTCGTCCTGTTCGTCGAGCAGCTTGACGAACACCCGCACCACGATGGCGAGGAACAGAGCCGCGATGATCATGCAGGCGATCAGGCCGAACTCCTCGCCGATCACCGAAAAGATGTAATCGGTATGCCCCTCGGGCAGACGGAACTTCATTGATCCGCCCCCCGGGCCGGTGCCGCGCCAGCCGCCCGCGGTGATCGTGTCGTGCGCGGCATTGGTCTGGAAATGGTCCGACGCGCCGACACCGTCGCTGTTGGGAAACAGATAGGCGTCGATCCGCGTCCGTGCGGTGCCGTAGAAGATATAGGCCGCGATCACGCCCGCCGGCACGCAGCCGATCAGCGCCGCCATCACCTTGGGCGAAGTGCCGGCGATCATCAGCAGCGCCAGCCATACCGCGGCGAACACCATGGTCTGGCCGAAATCGGGCTGGAGCATCAGCAGCACGCCGACCAGCACCGTCATGCCCCCCGTGATCAGCACGACCGGGAATGCCTCGTCCTTCGCGCGCATCGACAGCAGCCAGGCAACGGTGACGATGAAGAAAGGCTTCAGGAATTCGGATGGCTGGATCAGCGACACGCCGAAATTGAGCCATCGCGTCGCGCCGTTCTTCTCGACCCCGAAAAAGGGCACCGCGATCAGCAGGACGAGGCAGGCGACCGTGCCGATCAGCGCCATCCGCCGCGCGAAGGCGACCGGCAGCATCGAAACGGCGAACATCACCGGCAGCGAGACGCCGACCCAGGCAAGCTGCCACCAGAGATAGAAGAGCGGCGGGATATGATGCTTCTCGTCCGAATAACGCGTTGCCGCCGCCGGCGAGGCGGCACCGACCGCGACCAGCCCGACCGCGATCAGCAGCAGCGCAAGCAGCAGCAGCACGCGGTCGAGATCCCAGAACCACATGCCGAGCGCCGAGCGGTCGCCGCGCCCGCCACCGGTCTTCATGCGGTTCCACAAGGTCAGGGTCTTGGTGCGGCCGTTCATGCCGACGCCTCGACCGCCGCGCGGAACTGGTCCCCACGGTCCTCGAAATCGCGAAACTGGTCGAACGAGGCGCAGGCCGGCGACAGCAATACCGTCTCGCCCGCCTGGGCCCGCGCCGCCGCGCTGGTCACCGCTGCGTCCAGCGTGCCGCTTTGCTCCACCGCCATCAGCGGCGCCAGGATCGCCGCAAAGCGCGGCCCTGCTTCCCCTATGATATAGGCGCGCGCGACATGCCCGAGATACGGAGCGCAGGCGTCGAGATCGTCGGTCTTCGCCTGGCCGCCCAGGATCCAGTGGATCCGCTCGAACGCGGCCAGCGCCGGCGCGGTGGATTCGGGGTTGGTCGCCTTGCTGTCGTTGACGAACGCCACGCCGTTCCGCGTCGCGACCCGCTCCATCCGGTGCGGCAGCCCCTTGAAGCTCTCAAGCCCGTGATCGATCGCGGCGTCGGATACCCCGAGCGCCTTGCACGCGGCGATCGCAGCGAGTGCATTCTGCGCATTGTGCGGCCCCTGGAGCGAGGGCCAGCGCGACTGATCCATGCACACGCCCGGTGCGATCTTCGTCAGATGCTCGCCCCGCGCCGACAGCGACCGTGCGATCTCGGCCGACGCCGCGTCGCCGATCCCGATGATCGCGTCATGGTCCGGCGACTGCATCGCGAACAGCCGCGCCTTCGACGCCGCATAGCTCGCGAACCCATCATAGCGATCGAGATGGTCGGGCGTGACGTTGAGCAGGATCGCGACCTCGCAATCGAGCGATACGGTCAGGTCGATCTGGTAGCTCGACAGTTCGAGCACATACACGCCACCGGCCGGAAGCGGCTCTTCGCCCAGGATCGGCTTGCCGATATTGCCACCGAGCCGCGCCTGAATGCCAGCCGTCTCCAGGATATGATGGATCAGCGCGGTCGTCGTCGATTTGCCGTTGGTGCCGGTGATGCCGACCACCTTGTGCGGCGGCAGCGCGGCGCGGGCCTGCGCAAAGAGTTCGATATCGCCGATGACCGGGACGTTCGCTACCCGAGCTTTTGCGGC
>NZ_JAQGLC010000124.1 GCF_028293085.1 Sphingomonas bacterium | reverse complement strand
CCGTGCCGTCGATCAGCGTGAAATGCGTCAGCGCCTCGGTCTTCGCCAGCGCCGGCGATGCCATCATCGCCCCCGCCATCAACGCCGACACGGTCTTCCAGTTACGGTTACGCATGCAATCCACTCCATTTTTTCCGGGACACTACGCGTCCCTTCTTCACTGCCACATCATTGCCCGCCGCGCCCGACATGAAAAGGTCCGCCCGCCCCCAGATCAGGGCGCGGGCGGATACAGGGGGGGTTCAGGCCCGTCCGGCTCGCGCCGGATGTCCTGATCCGGGGGATGCGAGTCCCGGAGCGGTGGTTCCTTTGCTCAGACGAAGTCGAGACGGTTGATCGTCCGGCTCGTCGGGCTCTTCGAGTCGATGAAGCCCGGAGCGATGCCGGCGTCGCACGTGTAGAAGACGCCATCGACGATCTCGAGACCGTGCGGATCGCAGGCCCCCGGCTCGAATACAGCGGTTTCGAGCAACTTGCCCGTCGCCGCATCGAACTTGGCAAGGCCCGCCTGATTGTCCGGGATCGATTGCGAGGTGCCCGTCACCATCCAGATCGCGTTGCCGTCAAAGGCGATGTCGTGCCAGCGGGTGAAGCTGAAGGGGAAGAAGAATTCCGGCTCCCAGGTCTTCGGGTCGACGCGCAGGATCCCGCGCATGCGGTTGGCGACGATCCATAACTTGTCCTGGTGCCATTTCGCACCGTGTGTGCCGCCGCCATTGCCCGGCGGGCCGAGCGGGATCTGGCGCTGGGCGACCAGCTTCGAATTCATGTCGGTCTGGAAGATGCCCTCCACGTCCGACGTGTTGGCACCCATCCAGATATAGCCGCCGCCATAGGCCATGCCGCTGGTGTTGCGCGACTGGGTGACGACGGTGCGCAGCAGCTTGCCGGTCTTCCAGTCGACCAGCATCGCCTTTTCGGACTTGTCGACCGCATCGGGCCCCTTCTGCTCGCCGATCCACAGCCCCTCGGGCGAGGCGGCGAGCGCGTTGGGGAAACCCTCGGGGCTCTTGTACAGCACGGTCGAGCGGATGCGGCGCTGCGGCACTACCGGCTTCGCCGCCGGCGCGGCCTGGATACCGGCCGCGAGGCCCGGTGCCGCGATCAGCCCGGCGGTCAGGCCCAGCCCGGCGGTGAGAAACTCCCTTTTGTGCATCATCGTTCTTCTCCGGGCCTATTTGGCGTCTGGCAGGGCGAACACATAGAGCGCCTGGCCATTGTTCGGGCGGTGGACCTCGGTCAGCATCGTGATCGGCATATTCTGCGGGCTGCCGCCGCCGAGGCCGGTGGTGACCGCGATATATTGCTTGCCGTCGATGCTGTAGGTGACGGGATAGCCCTGCACCGTGGTGCCGAGCCGCGTCTCCCACAATTTCCTGCCCGTCGCGACGTCGACCGCCTGGAAACGCCGATCGAAATCGCCGACGAACGCGACGCCGCCCTTGGTCGACAGCACCGAGGTCAGGAACGGCGCGCGCTGCTGCACTGCCCAGACTTCCTTCATCGTCTTCGTGTCGAAGGCCGCGAGCTTGCCCTTATTGCCGTTCGATCCTGTCATCTCGTAGGGCCGCATCGTCGCGGCAACACCGCCGCCGCCCTCGACCTTGTCGACGTCGCGCCCCATCACCTCGGAGCAGCTCTGGCTGAGCGGAATGATCAGCAGGTCGGCCGGCTGGTTGTAACTCATCGCCTGCCAGTCATGCCCGCCTTCCTGGCTCGGGCAGACGTTGATCCACTCGTTGGTCTTCTGGTTGATGATGTCCTGGCGATAGGTCGGCTCGCCCGTCTTCGGATCGATCTTGCTGAAGACGTTCTGGAACACCGTCTCCTTCGAGCCGAGATATTTGCCGTTGGTGCGATCCAGCTTCCACAGGATGCCGACCTTGCCGACCGTGAACAGATTCTTGTTCGCGCCCTCGTCGATCAGCACGCGTTCGAACACCTCGTCGAGATCGAAGGATTCGCCGGGCGCATGCGAGTGATGCCATTTGAGCTCGCCGGTGTCGGGGTTCAGCGCGACGGTCGAGCTGGTGTAGAGCGCCGCCCCGGCTCCCGTGCCGCGGCTCGCGCGCAGCCAGGGCTTGGCCTGCGCCACGCCCCAATAAGTGAGGTTGAGATCGGGATCGTACGTGCCCGCAATCCACGTCTCGCCGCCGGCGCGCAGCACGTCATCGAGATCGTTCCAGGTATCGCCGCCGGGCGTGCCTTTGCGGGCCGTGGTGTAGAAGCGCCAGACCGATTTGCCGGTGTCGGCGTCGAGCCCGGAGATATAGCAGCCGTCCTTGTTGTAGCCGCCGCAGCCGGTGAGCCCGACCACCACCTTGCCATGCATCACCATGATGCCGCCGGTGTTGCTGTGCCGGGTGCCGGGGGCGCCGAGATCGGTCTGCCACGCGATCTTGCCGGTCTTCGCGTCGAGCGCATAGACCTTCGCATCGGTCGTCGCGACGTACACCTTGTCCTTGTAGACCGCGAGGCTGCGCGTGCCGCCATAGGCCGAGGTGGCGACCGGACCGATCCGGTTCTCCCAGATCAGCTCGCCATTGCGCCCATCGAGCGCCTGCACCGTGTTGCTGGTGTTGGACAGGAAGATGATGCCGTCATGAACGATCGGGGTGACTTCGCTCGCCCCGCCCTCGTTCATCGCCCAGGACCATTTGAGCTGGAGCTGGCCGACATTGTCCTTGTTGACCTGGTCGAGCGCGCTCGAGCTCCAGCCCTGATAGTTGCGGCGGTACATCAGCCAGTCGCCGGGCGCGGGGTTGCGCAGCATCTCGTCGGTGACGGGGACGTAGCTTTTCAGCTCGCCCGCGACGGTCAGGCCCTTGCCGGCCTGGGGCGGCGCGGTGGTGATGCCGGGGATGCCAACCGGATCGCGATCGGCGCGCGGTTTGGCTGGAGCCGCCGCAGCCTGCGGCGCCGCCGCCGCGCCGTCAGCCAGCTTCAGGCCATTGGCGTCGAGCAGATAGGCGGTGATCGCCGCATAGTCCCCATCGCTCAGGCTGTGCGGTGCGCCCTTGGGCATGGCATCGCGGATGAAGGCGAACAGTTCGGCCGGGCTGCGCTTGCCCCAGGTTCCGGTGAAGCTGCTGCCCTTCAGCGGCAGCGCCTCGTTCATGCCGGAAAGATCGCTCTGATGGCAGCCGGAGCAATTCGCGTCGTACGCGGCGTGGCCGGATGCCACCTGCCCCCTGGTGATGGCGGGCGCGCCGCTTTGCCCGATCGCCGCCCCGGCCAGCGCGACGCCGGCCGCAGCCGCCAGAAGCCCCCATTTCGAAACCCGCATCGGATGCTCCCCGCTCGTCTTGCCGTTGCTCATCATCAACCCGATCATTCCGAAATGGCCGTGGCGTGGAGCCAGCCCCAAAGGTTGCCGTCCGCCGCCTTGGCGCTGTCGATCTGGACGTAGAGGCGGCCGGCGCGCAGCGACGCCAGCTGGGCGGGCTTGAGCGTTACCGTCCCGCTCACCGTCCCGCTGGTGGCGCCGGAGACCGTCAGCGGCGCGATCACCGGCCCCCGCGCGCCGCGCGCAATGCCGTCACGCAGATGCGCGGCGGTCGCGTTGGACGAAAGCCCTTCGAAGGTTGCCGAGACCTTCAGCGTCTTGCCCGAAAGCACCGCGCTGGCCTTGCCCCAACCCGCGACGGAATCGCGCGTGATCATGTCCATCGGCAGCGATGCGAGACGGGTCTCGTACTGCTCCTCCGCCGCCGCTGCGGCCAGCCCAGCGTTGCTCGCCAGCACCGCGAGCGGGATCGCCCAGCGGCCGATCGTCCGGTTCATTCCCACGCATTCCTCCCCACGTATCGGCCTAGAATTTGGCGCGCACACCCACGGTCACGACACGGCCGGTCGGGTTGCCGGTGTAGCTGTCATAGCCATTGGCGCTGTTGTAAAAAGCCGGGTCCTTGTTGAACAGATTGACAGTATCCACGAACAAGGTGCTGCCGCCGAGCAGCCCGCCATCGGGCAGGGTGTAGCGCAGGTTGAGATCGATCAGCAGGCTGGCCTTAACCTCGTCGCCGCCCCCGGTCGGGATGCCGCCCGCCGTCGTCACCGGATTGACCGCGCCCGACGACCAGTTCTTGTAGCTGCCGATGACGGTGCCATAGGCGTCGAGCCCGAAGCCGCCCATTTCCCAGCCGAGATTGAGCCGCCCCTGATCCTGCACCGCGCCGAAGGTCGAGTTGATGCCCGTCGTGTTGAGGATGGAATATTGCTGGCCGCCCTTCAGCTTCTGGTTGAACTTCAGGAAGTGAGTCCAGGTGGCGCCCAGGTTGAACGTTCCGGCCGAACCGGTCGGCAGGCTGTAGTTGAACGAGGCGTCGATGCCGCGCACGTCGAGATTGTTGAAATTGCCCTGCCGCGCCGAGACCAGATAATAGACCGTCGTCGGCAAGGTCCCCTGCAGCTGGGCGAAGGGCGGCACCGTCGCCGCGATCTGCGCCGGGGTCGCCCCCGCCGGGAAGAAGTGGATCAGGTCGAGCGAGGGCGTGGTGATCGCGTTGGACAGGCTCGTGCCGGTGATGAAATCGATATATTTGACGTTGAACAGCGTGCCGCTGAGCCGCAGCCCGGGGACGAGCGAGGGCGTCACGTCGAAACCGACCGACCAGCTCCGCCCCTTTGACGGCTTGGGATTGGCCGGGCCGCTATTATAGACGACGCCGCCGACCGTGGTCGGGATCACGCAGGTGACCATGCCGGCGGTGCAGCCCGGCAGGCCGATCGCCCCCGGGAAATCGGCGGTGTTGATCGAGAATTGCGTGAGCGTGATGCCCGGGCAGGACGAGCCGTAACAGGTGAAGCTGGTCAGGCCGCCGCGCGAGATGTCGCCGACGCTCGACAATTGCGGCGCCACGAACGAGCTGGCCCAGTTGGCGCGGAGCTTGATTCCGTTCACCGGCTCCCAGTCGACCCCGACCTTGGGGTTCGTCGTCGGCCCGACATCGCTGTAATCGTCGTAGCGGATCGAGGCGTTGAGCGCGAGCTTCTGGAAGAAGGGCATCGCATTGCCCGGCCCGAAGATCGGCACGAAGATCTCGCCGAACACCGAGCGCACCGTGCGCGCCAGCGGGATGTGGAGATATTGCGAGTTGCTCGATGACGGCCCCGTATTGCTCGGGCTCGTGCGGTTGATGTCGAGCGTATAATGGACCGATTCAATGCCCGCCGCGACGTTCAGGTCGCCGCCCGGAAGGGTGAACAGGGTTGCGTCGGTGCCGAGCCGGAACTGCTTGGTCCCATAATACCAGTTGGACACCGTCGTATTGTCCATCAGCGCGGCGCGCACCGCCGCCGAGGTGCGGTTGGTCGCGGTCGGATTCCACACGTCGAGCGCGTTGGCTGCGGTCAGCGGCAATTGCAGGATGATCGTCGAACTGCCCGGCACCGAAGGCTGAGTCACATTGCCGGTCGAGTTGGTCGTGCCGTTGAGCGCCAGGTTGGCGCAGCTGCCGCACACCGTGCCGTAGCTCGCCGTAATGCTGTCCTCATGGCCGTAGAGCGCCAGCGCCGTCATATGCCATTTCGGCATGATCTGATAATCGAGCGTAGAACTGACATAATAGTTGATCGAATTGTCGGTGCTGTACGCGCCCGGCCCGAGCAGGTCGTCGGCGTTCCAGCGCACCACCTGCGACGTCGCCGCGCCGGTATAGCCGGGCGGGCTGATATAGAAGGGGTTGGCCTGCGCGCCCGCGCCGAACGTCGTCACCTGAATGTTGCCGCGCGCCTGGGGCGCATTGCTGCGCCGGTCCGAATAGACGCCGTCCAGGCTGAAGGTCAGGTTCTCGATCACCTCCTGGTGGAGCTTGACCATCGCGTTGATGCGCTTGTCCTCGGGCAGCGCGGACGAATATTGATAGGTGCTGCACGGGGCGTTGGCGGCGACATTGGGGGTCGATGTCGTCGCCGTCGCCGAGAGGTAGAAATTGCCCGCCCCGCCCGGCTGGAGCACCGCCGGCCCGCAATTGTAATTGCCGAAATTGGTGCCGCCCTGCGCGATGTGATTGGGGTTGAGGAAATCCCGGTCGCGCGCCCACAGCACGCTGCGGAAGGAATAGGCGCCGGTGACCATCACGCCGCCGGTATCCCAGCGCGTGCCCCAGATCGCATTGGCGCTGTAGGTGTTGTAATCGTCGCCGAAGCCATACTGGCCCGAGACCTGGAAACCCTTGTAATCCTTGCGCGTGACGAAGTTGATCACGCCCGCGACCGCATCCGACCCATAGACCGAGGATGCGCCGTCAGCGAGTACCTCGACCCGCTCGATCGCCGAGGGCGGCAGGATGCCGGGATCGGGCAAGGGCTGTTGCTGGCGGCCGAGCGAGAAGCGGTGGCCGTCGATCAGCACCAGGGTCGAATAGCTCGAGACCGCGCCGAGATTGTGGATCGCCGGGGTGGTGTTGCCGCCGCCCTGCGAGGTCTGGCCGAGGTTCGACAGCGAGGGCACCGACTTCAGGATCTGCTGCACCGTTTGCGCGGCGGTGCGATCGATCTCGTCGCGCCCGACGGTGACGAGGTTGGAGCCGACCGGTGCCTGGCCGCGGATGCTGGTGCCGGTCACGACGATATCCGCACCGACCGACTCGTCGTCTTGCGGCGTCGCGGCGCTATCGGCCTGATCTGGGGGAGTGGAAGGGAGTTTTGGCGCATCCTGGGCAAATGCCGAGGACGAGACGAACAACATCGCCAAGGTAATGGCCGAACATATGGTGCTCGTGTAGCGCGCATGCTTCATGATATACTCCCTCCCCAGAGCAAACCCACGCTTGACGCGCGTTTCGTCTTTCGGTTTATTTCCCTGGTCGAGACGTTTCTTGTCAGGACTCTGACCAGAGGATCGACCATAAATCTCCGCCCAATCCGTTTTGATGTCAAAGCGACCTCCACAAAGGCTTTCACTATATGAGAGCAACGACCCCGCGCGGCCGGATCGGTCCGCCGACGCCTTTCCCGATTCCGCTGCCCGCGATTGGCGGGATTCGCCCGCATCGGCCGCGTCACCACCCCGTCGGGCGCTCTCGCCGACGCCTCACAAGCGCTCACTTGGTGAGAGGATGTCCGACCCCTGGTTTGACAGTGGAGCGGTCGGACGCGGAGTTTCAGGCAAATCGGTGGCGCCGAAATCACGACGCCACTTCCGGGGGATGATGATGAAGACGAGCCGATTATGGCCGGGGCCCGACGGGCGACAGACGCAGCCGGACCACGGCGCGATCGGAGCCGGATGGTGCTGAACACGCTGACGACAGATGGGACGGCAGGCGCATCCGGACCGCGGATGAAGGCCGCGATCATCGGATCGGGCAATATCGGCACCGATCTGATGATCAAGATCCTGCGCACCTCCGACGTGCTGGAGATGGCGGCGATGGTCGGCATCGATGCGGCCTCGGACGGGCTCGCCCGCGCCGCCTCCTTCGGCGTCGAGACGACCTTTCGCGGAATCCAGGGCCTGCAGGAGCTCGAAGTCTGGCCCGAGATCGGGATCATCTTCGACGCGACCTCGGCGGGTGCCCATCTCGAGCATGACCGGGTTGCCGCGGCGGCCGGCAAGGTGATGATCGATCTCACCCCCGCCGCGATCGGCCCCTATGTCATTCCCGTCGTCAATGGCGACGATCACCTCGAGTCGCGCAACGTCAACATGGTGACGTGCGGCGGCCAGGCGACCATCCCGATCGTCGCCGCGGTCTCCTCGGTCGCGACGGTGCATTATGCCGAGATCGTCGCCTCGATTGCGTCCAAGAGCGCAGGCCCCGGCACGCGCGCCAATATCGACGAGTTCACCGAGACGACGGCGCGCGGCATCGAGCAGGTCGGCGGCGCGGCCAGGGGCAAGGCGATCATCATCCTCAACCCGGCCGAGCCGCCGATGATCATGCGCGACACCGTCTTCACCCTTTCCAGCGGGGCGACCGAGGAGGAGATCGAGGCAGCGATCGAGGCGATGGTCGCCAGCGTCCAGGCCTATGTGCCCGGCTACCGGCTCAAGCAGCGGGTGCAGTTCGAGCGCTTCGGTTCGAACAACCCGGTGGTCATTCCCGGTTACGGCCGGATCGAAGGGATCAAGACCAGCGTGTTCCTCGAGGTCGAGGGCGCGGCGCATTACCTGCCGGCCTATGCCGGCAATCTCGACATCATGACCTCGGCGGCCCTGCGCACGGCGGAGAAGATCGCGCGCCGCCAGCTAGCGAGGGCAGTGGCATGAGCGACCTGGATCCCACCCGCACCAAGCTCTACATCCAGGACGTGACGCTGCGCGACGGCATGCACGCGATCCGCCATCGCTACGGCGTCGACCATGTCCGCGCGATCGCCGGCGCGCTCGACGCCGCCGGGGTCGACGCGATCGAGGTGGCGCATGGCGACGGCCTCAACGGCTCGAGCTTCAACTACGGCTTCGGCGCGCATACCGACTGGGAATGGATCGAGGCGGCCGCCGACGTGGTCAAGCATGCCCGGCTGACCACCTTGCTGATCCCGGGCATCGGCACGATCGAGCAACTGCGCCATGCCTTCAAGATCGGCGTCCGTTCGGTGCGCATCGCGACGCATTGCACCGAGGCGGACATCTCGAAACAGCATATCGCCGCCGCGCGCGACCTGGGCATGGACGTATCGGGCTTTCTGATGATGAGCCACATGAGCGAGCCCGCCGCGCTCGCGCAGCAGGCAAAGTTGATGGAAGGCTACGGGGCGCACTGCGTCTATATCACCGACAGCGGCGGCGC
>NZ_JAQGLC010000078.1 GCF_028293085.1 Sphingomonas bacterium | reverse complement strand
GCTGGCAAGGCCCAGGCTTTGCGCGATGCCGTGCATCCAGCTCCAGAAGCCGCCTTCGACCCGGCCGCGCACGACCATCACCGAGACGAACACATCAGGCGCATAGCTGCCCGGCATCTTCACCTCGATAACGGGATCGGTCCCCGAGAGCTTGGTCACATAGCTGGCAAGCACGCCCTCGCGCTCGACCGTGACCAGCGCGGTCGCCTCGCGGAACGGCATGCGCACCTGGAAGCGCGCGGTCTCGCCCGCCTTGTACGCGGTCTTTTCCGGCACGACGTCCATCCGGTCGCCATTGTCGCCGCCGAACCACCAATCGTCATCGCCGGCGAGCCAGACCGAACGCGTCGCCCGCGCGACATTGCCGTTCGCATCGGCCGTCGTCGCGACGGCGTAAACCTCACCGGAGACGCCGGGATCGGCCTGGCATTGCGCCAGCCCTTGCGCGTCGGTCGTCGCGGTGCACGATCCGGCGAGCTTTTCGGTCTTCATCTGGTTGTCGTACGCGTAGAAGCCGCCGATCAGCCGCCGCCGGGCGGTCAGGATCTTGCGGCTGTAGAGCGCAACCGAGACCTTCTGGTTGGCGATCGGCTTGCCCGAGGTGTCGAGCGCGACGAAGCGCAGGCGCAGATCGTCCTGCTTCATCAGCCAGCCATCGGTCTTGACGCCGAGCTGCACCGCCGAGGGGAAGAGCGGAATGGTGCGCGAGGCGGTCAGGACCTCGCCATTCGCGTCCTGATAATCCATCTCGACCAGCATGTCGGTCGCGTTGTCGAGGCCCTGCGGCACCTCGATCGTCGATTTCGCCGTGCCGTCGCCGCCGAGCGTCGCGGGCAGGGTCTGGGTCGGCGGGAGCGGGGTCTGTTCCTCCTCCCCATCGCCGTCGAGCGGCTTTGTGCCCTCCTGGATGGCGTTGCCGCCAAAGGTATAGCCGTCATAGCCGTCGGGCGTCGCGCTGCGCCCGAAATAGCCGACGCGCAGGTCGACCGGCAGGTTCGAGGCACCGCCGCCCGAGAGATAGCCGACGAACAGGTCGAGCGGCAGCGTCTTGGGCCTGACCGCGGCGTCCTTCGGCCCGGTCACCGCGGCGCGCATCGTCGGCAGCTTGTATTCGTCGACCTTGAAGCTCTGCTCGGTATAGATCGTCTTGTCGCCGACGATCACCTGCAGATCGTAATCGCCCATCGGCGCGCCCTTGGGCGCGGTCCATTCGCTTTCGCCGATGCCGTTCGCGTCGATCGTCAGCGGCAGATCGAACTGGGTATCCGAACCGCGGTGCGACAGGCGCAGCGTGCCGGTCATCGCCGGCGCCATGCCGAAGCCCGCGCCGACCGAGGTGCGCAGGATGTGCTTCATGTGGATCGTCTCGCCCTGGCGGACGAGCGCGCGATCGAACACGGTATGGAGGATGTCGTCCTTGGCCTGATAGCCATAAGGGAGGTCGAAATCATAGGGCCGGATGCCCTCGCCCCAGGCGGTGAGGGTGAAGCTGAAATCCTCGCCGGATCGTGCCGAGATCATCAGCGGGTGCGCGCTGCCGGACTCACAGCTGCCATAGGTTTCCGGATCGGGCAGGCCGGGCGGCACGAAGACGCCGCCGCTGGCATCGGTGGTGCCGCGCGCGAGCGTGCCGCCGGTGCAGCTGTCGGTGATGCGCACCGCCGCCCCGGCGACCGGCTTGCCGCTGTCGAGCTGGGTCACCCAGGCAAGGCTGCGCTCGCGGCCCCATTTGAAATGCACCGCCATATTGGTGACGAGCGCCGCCGACGCGACATAGCGCGGTGCCTTGCGCCCGAGCAGCGCCTGACCGAGCACCGGGCTGGCCAGCTCGACGACATAGAATCCGGGCTTTTTGAGCGGGATGCCGACGACCTCGAAGTCCTTGCCCTTGCCGGGCAGGCCGATCTGCAGCGCCGCGCCCCCGGCGCTGGCGAGAATCGATCTCGAGCCGGTGTCGTTGACGGTGACCGTCTCCTTGCCCTGCTTGACCTCATGGCTCTCATAATCGTCCGCATCGTCGACGGTGCGCAGCCATTCGGCGATCTTGCCGTCCGAGCCCTCGACCCGCAGCGACTGGCCGTCGATCGGCAGGCTGATGCCCTGGAGCGACGCCTCGACATTGCGGACGGTGACCGGCAGCACGCCCTGCTCGCCCAGTTCGAGGATGCCGAAGGGCGCGGCGAACTTCACCAGCGGCGGCGCTTCGTCGAACCGGACGTCGAGCGGGAAGCGCTCGGCATTGGCGAGCACGCGGCCGCTCTCGTCCTTGATCCCGGCGGGGATCGTCAATTTGGCCGCGGTCGCCGGCGGCAGCGGCGCGGCGAAGCTGATGTCGCTGATCGTCGCCTTTTTCTTCTCGTCATCGTCGAACACCGGCGAGATCGCCTTGCCGTCGGCGGTGGTGATGCGGATCTGTTGCGCCGCGCTCATCGCGATCGGCGCGGTGAAGCGGACATAGGCCTTTTCGACCGGGTTGCAGCCGGCCTGGGCGTTGACGCGCGAACATTCGAAGCGCGCGGTGAAGGGCTTGCGCACGGTATAGTCGAAGCGCTGGTCGGCGCCCGCAAGCTTGCCGCCGGCACCCGCGATGTTCGCGCCCCAGAGCAGCGCCATGTCATGCCCGGGCGGCAAGGGCCGGCGGCATTTGAGCGCGGTCACGCCCTGGAACATGGTCTGGCGGTCCGCGGCACTCGCCGGAATCGTCGCCGGCAGTCCGGCATTTTCCAGGAAGCTGCGGACATTCCAATTCTCGGTGCCCATCTCGCCGAGCAGCTTGCCCGGCAGGTCGGCGGCGAGGACGTCGACCGGGATCTTCTCGCCGACGCCGTCGACCGCGCAATAGGCGTTGGCCGCGACCGAGGCCGTAGTCGCCGGCATGTTGGCGGCGACGAGGAAGACCTGATCCTCCTCGATCTCGCCGTCATATTGGGCGGGGAGCACCGCGCGCGCGACCGGGCCGCCGGCGTCGACCTTGAATTCCTGCTGGCCGGTGACGGCATAGCCGGAGACGCTCTTCAGCCCGCTGCGCACCGCGAAGCTGCACGAGGTGCCGCCAGGCAGCCCGCTGCCGAATTCATAGACATAGGTCTGCGGATCGACCCAGCGCCCTTCGCCGGAGACCGCGCAGGTCACCCCGAAGGGCGAGGGCGCACGCGGATCGCCGAGCGGCACCATCGGCTGGCTGAAGCGCGCGGTGAAGGTCTGGATCGAGCCGCTCGTGCCGATGCCGGGCGCGGCCATGACCACTTGTGGGCTGTTGTCGCCGAGTGCGGCAACCGGCGCGATCGCCAGGACGAGGAGTGCCAGACGGAATGCGAGCTTCATCGAACTCTCCCCCATTATCCATCGCACGCTAGGGCCCGATACAGGGTCGAGTCCAGTTGGAAGTGACGACGTCGTGGCGGACATATTTGCCGATGTTTGCCGGCAATCGCCGACTTCTTCCGTCCGCTGCCGATATTCGCCGCGTTCCGCTTTCCGAAGGCGCCCGAACAGGATATCCGCCTTGGGCAATGGACATCTATCTGCCCATCGCCAATCTCTCGGTGAACGCGATCGTCATCGTCCTGCTCGGCGGCGGGGTCGGGCTGTTGTCGGGTATGTTCGGCGTCGGCGGCGGGTTCCTGACCACGCCGTTGCTGATCGTCTACGGCATCCCGCCGACCGTCGCCGCGGCCTCGGCCGCCAGCCAGGTGACCGGCGCCAGCGTCTCGGGGGTGTTCGCGCATTTCCGGCGCGGCGGGGTCGATACCAAGATGGGCGGGGTGCTCGTCGCGGGCGGGCTGCTCGGCTCGATCTTCGGCGGCTGGCTGTTCCGGCTGCTCCAGGCGAGCGGCCAGATCGATACGGTGATCGCGATCGTCTACGTCCTGATGCTCGGTTCGATCGGCAGCCTGATGGCGCGCGAGGCGTGGACGACGATCCACGCCACCCGCTCGGGCGCACCGCCCAGGCCGCGCAAGCGCCGCCACCATCCCTTGGTCGCCGCCTTGCCGCTCAGGACCCGCTTCTACCGTTCGGGCCTCTATATCTCGCCGCTCGCGCCGCTGCTGCTCGGCTTTTTCGTCGGCATCCTGACCATCCTGCTCGGTATCGGCGGTGGCTTCATCCTGGTGCCGGCGATGCTCTATCTGCTCGGGATGACTACCCAGGTCGTGGTCGGCACTTCGCTGTTCCAGACCCTGTTCGTCACCGCGATGGCGACGATGGTCCATGCGACGACGACCAAGGCGGTCGATATCGTGCTCGCCGCATTGCTGCTGCTCGGGTCGGTCGCCGGTGCGCAGGTCGGCGCGCGCTTCGCCGCCAGGGTGAAGCCCGAATATCTCCGCCTCGCGCTCGCGATCATCGTGCTGCTCGTCGCCTTCCGCATCGGCCTCGGCCTGGGCTGGCGGCCGGACGAGATCTATTCGGTCGAGCTGTCATGAGGAAATGGCTCTTCTTGTTCCTCGTGCCGCTGCTGATGGGCCAATCCAAGCCCGTCCTCGTCCCCGATGTGTCGCAGCGCGATATCGAGATCGCCTATAGCTTCACCGGCGCGGACCTGTTGCTGTTCGGCGCGATTCTTTATCCCGGCGGGCGCCTCCCGGAGGACAACAAGCCGACCGACATCGTCGTGGTGGTGAAGGGTCCGGTCCAGTCGATCCTGGTCCGCGAGAAGGAGAAGGTCGCCGGCATCTGGGTCAATGCCGCGCGGCTGCGCTACCGTTCGGCCCCGAGCTTCTACGCGATCGCCTCGTCGCGACCGATCGGCAAGCTGATCGATGGCCGGACCCAGGCGATCTACGAACTCGGGCTCGACAGCCTCCAGCTGTCGCCCGCGAGCAGCGCGCCGACCGCCGAGCAGGACCGGTTCGCGCGCGGGCTGGTCGATCTCAAGCGCCGCTCCGGCCTCTATTTCGAGGCGCCCGGCGCAGTCGAGATCACGGACGGCGTGCTCTACCGCGCGCGCGTCACCATTCCGGCCCGCGTGCCGGTCGGGCGCTTCACCGCCGAGACCTTCCTGATCCGCGACGGCCGCGTGCTCGCCGCCGCGACGCGCGACATCGATATCCGCAAATCGGGCTTCGAGCGTTTCGTCGCCCGCTCGGCCGATCGCTGGTCCTTCACCTACGGCCTGACCGCCGTGGCATTGTCGGTGCTGTTCGGCTGGGGTGCCGGCTGGATCGCGCGACGTTTTTGATTGTCGCGGTTCTGATTGTCGCGGTGCCAGCCCGCTCCCCCACCCCGCCTCCCACAGCGTATCCTGAATGGGAGGCGGGGTGGGGGAGCGGGCCGGCACCGCCTCTCAACCACAGCCTCTCAACACCCAATATTTACCTGTCTTCGCCATAGCTCGGACGGTTGACACCGGGGGAACCGAGGAATGACAGAAATGTTGGGCAGCCACGCATTCGACAGGGCTGTTCCCGCGACCGCCGGCACCACCCTGCCCGACGCGGCGGGACAGGGCATCGGCGTCGTGTTCGAGATTGCCGGCTCCAGCAGCCAGGTGATGCTCGACGCACGCGCGCTCGACATCGCCGCGCAGAGCAGCGACCCCGTGGCGGCAAGCGCCGGCCAGGTCGGCAGCCAGATCAAGATGCGTGTCGGCAATGCCTGGCTGATCGCCAATATCCGCTCGCTCAAGCTCGCCGACGGATCGAGCGACAAGATTTCGGCGCAGGTCGATTTCCTCGGCGAAGGCGACGAGGAGAAGCTGACCGGCAAGCTCTACAAATTCCGCCGCGGCGTGACGCGCTACCCGACTCCGGGGTGCAGGATTTTCCCCGTGACCACCGCGGATCTCAAGCAGATCTACGCCGCCGACGACCGCGCCAATATCGAGATCGGCACTGTCTATCCGACCAAGGACATCCGCGCCGCCATGTATGTGGACGCGATGCTCGGCAAGCATTTCGCGCTGCTCGGATCGACCGGCACCGGCAAGTCGACCGCCGCTGCGCTGATCCTCCACCGGATCTGCGAGCTCGCGCCGCAGGGCCATATCGTGATGGTCGATCCGCACGGCGAATATGGCGCCGCGTTCAAGGACAATGGCGCGATCTTCGACGTCTCGAACCTGCAGATGCCTTATTGGCTGATGAACTTCGAGGAGCATTGCGAGGTGTTCATCACCTCGAACGGCTCCGAGCATCAGATCGATGCCGACATCCTGGCCAAATGCCTGTTGATGGCGCGCGCCAAGGGGCGCCTGGGGCAGGAGATCAGCAAGCTGACCGTCGACGCGCCGATCCCCTATCTGCTGAGCGACCTGACCAATTTGATCCAGCTCGAAATGGGCAAGATGGACCGCGCCGGCGACACCGCGCCCTATCTCCGGCTCAAGACCAAGATCGACGAGATCAAGGCCGATCCGCGCTACAGCTTCATGTTCTCGGGCATGCTCGTCGCCGATACGATGCCGGGTTTCATCGAACGCATCTTCCGCCTGCCCGGCGGTGGCAAGCCGATCTCGATCATCGACGTCTCGGGCGTGCCGTCCGAGATCACGTCGGTCGTCGTCGCGGTGCTGAGCCGGATGGTGTTCGACTATGCGATCTGGTCGCGCGGCGAGGCGCAGCGGCCGATCCTGCTCGTGTGCGAGGAAGCCCATCGCTATGTGCCCAACGAGCGCAACGCGGACAATTCGTCCGTCGGCCGCATCCTCAGCCGGATCGCCAAGGAAGGCCGCAAATACGGCATCTCGCTCGGCCTGATCACGCAGCGCCCGTCGGATCTGGCGGAAGGCGTGCTGTCACAGCTCGGCACGATCATCGCGATGCGCCTCAACAATGAACGCGACCAGGCCTATGTCCGCGCGGCGATGCCCGAGGGCGCGCGCGGCTTTCTCGATTCGATCCCGGCGCTGCGCAACCGCGAATGCATCATCTGCGGCGAAGGCGTCGCTATCCCGATCCGAGTCGCCTTCGACGATCTCGAAGAGAATAAGCGGCCGGCCTCGGACGATCCGATCTTCTCCACTCTGTGGCGTGAAGTCGGCCATGAGGACCAGATCATCGCGCGGACGATCAAGCGCTGGCGGTCGCAGGGCAGGTAAATCCTGTTCCCGCCTGCGCTGACATCTGTACAGATTTCTGTACAGATGTCAGCGATCACCTGGCTGGCAACCCTGGCATGTCCTTGTAAAATAATGAAAAACTAGAATTCCGGCTAAAATGTCAGCAAAGTGCATGACATTCTGCCGATGCCAGCGCGGGCGCCCGTGATTCAACATGGTGCGACGTCGCCATAGACAGGCGCTCGACTCCGGCTCTTCACATCGTTGGACGAAGCGGCGGCTTTACGCCGTCAGTGCGCGCCGGGCTTTACCGCCAAGAGCGTCGCGACCCGTGCCTTGAAGGCGCGCAGCGCCTGGCCCGACAGCTGTGCCATGCTCGAGAAGGACATCGAGCGCGGATTGACCGCGACGCCATTCTTCCAGACCTCCCAATGGAGATGCGGTCCGGTCGACATGCCGGTCGAGCCGACATAGCCGATGATCTGGCCCGCCGCGACGCGCGTGCCCGGGCGCACCGCGATGCGGCTCATATGGCCGTAGCCCGTGCCGATCCCGCCGCCATGCGCGAGCTTGACGAAATTGCCATAGCCCGAGCTGCGGCCCGCAAACTGGACGATACCGGCCATCGCGGCATGGATCGGCGAACCCCAGGGTGCGCCGATGTCGAGCCCCTTGTGCATGCGGGTGAAGCCGAGAATCGGGTGCCGGCGCAGGCCGAAGGTCGAGGTGATGTGGCCGGCGACGGGCAGGCCCATCATGCCCTTGCGCTCGGTCTGGCCCGACGCCTCATACCATTGCCCGTCTTCCCATTTGACGAGCTGGACCTTCTTGCGGCCCTGATCGAGCCCGGCGAACATGAGCGAGCCGAGCTGGACCTCGCCGGTCGCGGCGCGGGCCTGCTCCATGACGATGTCGAAGGTGTCGCCGGCGCCGACGTCGCGGCCGACCGAGAGTCTGGTCGCCATCGCCTTGATATAGGCTTCGACGATCTTGGCGGGCACGCCGGCGGCGCGCGCCGAGCGGTAAAGGCTGCGGCCGGCCAAGCCCTGGAAGCGGGCGGGCGTATGATCGATCGCGATCGGCTGGCGGAGTAGCTTCAGGGTACCGCCGGCACGCGACAAGGTCAGGTTGAGATCGAAGCGGGCGCGGAAGGACAGGGCCTCAAGCGGGCGGGCGACGTTGCGATTGGCGCGGCGCCCGAGGGTCATGTCGATCTGCGTGCCGGGCTTGATGTCACCGAGCACGACCGCGCCCTGAATCAGCTTCGCGGCGGTCGATGCATCGCCTTCGGAAACGCCGGCGCGCTGCACCACGCGGGTGAAATTGTCGCCCTGGCCGAGCGTCGCGGCAAGCTCGATGATCGGGCGCTCGGGCCTTTCGGCCAGCGGCACGACCAGATCGTTCGCCGCCATGTGATGGCCGGTGTCGGCGCCCCAGGCGAGCGGCGCGATCGATTGTGCGCGCGCCTCATCCCAGGCGGTGCCGTCGAGTGCGGCGGGCACACCGCCCATGATGCTGGTGTCGAAGCCCGGCGCGAGCATCCAGGTGGCGGTGCAGAGCGCGGCGCAGGTCGCGGCGCCGCGCCACCAGTCGAGCGAGCCGATCTGCGATCCGAGATCCGGCGCCCAATCGATCCGGGCGATCGCATCGCGCAATCTGTCGATCGTGCGCGGTTCGGCCAACGGCATGATCGCGCGGCCGAACGACAAGGTGGCGGTGCCGCCCGCCTGATCCGATCCATGATCGCTGCGCAAAAACAAAGGCTGTCCGCCCCCAAAAAGATCACGGCGCCGACTGAAAAAACACCCCCCGGCGCGAGGTGGAATGACTGTGGCGAGATTCTCCTAAAGTCAAATTAAGGAATGTTCCGTGTCGGGACTCGTGCGGCGAAGCGTGGTGGCCCTGCGGCAAAGGGATCGATTCACCAAAAGCGCTAAGCATTCGATATGGTTAGCGAGGATTTTCGCGATCGCCTGTTGCGCCCGCGGCATCGGCACGCGATGTAGTCAATTACGATGAGTCGCGACACCGAACGCCCGGTCACCGCGGTGCTGGGCCCGACCAATACCGGCAAGACCCACCTGGCGGTCGAACGGCTCTGCGGCCATTCGAGCGGCATGATCGGCTTCCCGCTGCGGCTGCTGGCCCGCGAAGTCTATGATCGGGTGGTCAGGATCAAGGGCGCCAACCAGGTCGCCCTGATCACCGGCGAGGAGAAGATCGTCCCGAAGGACGCGCGCTGGTTCCTGTGCACGGCGGAATCGATGCCGCTGGATCGGGACCTCGCCTTCGTCGCCGTCGACGAAGCGCAACTCGGTGCCGACCCGGAGCGCGGCCATGTCTTCACCGATCGCATCCTGCGTGCCCGGGGCCGCGAGGAGACGATGATCCTCGGCTCCGAGGCGCTGCGGCCGATGCTCAAGGCTTTGGTGCCCGGGATCGACATCCTCAACCGGCCGCGCTTCTCGACCTTGAGCTATGCCGGCGCGCGGAAGATCTCGCGCCTGCCCAAGCGCTCGGCGATCGTCGCCTTCTCCGCCGAGGAGGTCTATGCGGTGGCCGAAATGCTCCGGCGCCTGCGCGGCGGCGCGGCGGTGGTGATGGGCGCGCTCTCCCCGCGCACGCGCAACGCCCAGGTCGCGATGTTCCAGGCCGGCGAGGTCGATTATCTCGTCGCCACCGACGCGATCGGCATGGGCCTCAACATGGACGTGGCGCATGTCGCCTTTGCCAGCCTCGACAAGTTCGACGGCCATCGCCAGCGCCGCCTGACCGTCGCCGAGATGGCGCAGATCGCCGGGCGCGCCGGCCGCCATCAGCGCGACGGCACCTTCGGCGCGCTGGTCGAGCAAGGTCCCGGCGCCTTCACCCCGGAAGAGGTGCTGGCGATCGAGGAACATCGCTTCCCGCGGCTCGATTTCCTGTATTGGCGCGATGGCGCCCCCGACATGTCGAGCATCGACGCGCTGGTCGAGAGCCTCGAGGCGCGGCCCGCCGAGCGCGTGCTGCGCGCCGCGCCGCAATCGATCGACCTGGCGGTGCTCAAGCGGCTGGCGCAGGAGGATTGGGTGCGCGACCGCGTCCGCTCGCCGGCGATGGTCGCGCGGCTCTGGGCGGCGGCAGGGCTGCCCGATTTCCGCAAGCTCGGAGTCGATCCGCATGCCCGTTTCGTCGGGCGGCTGTTCGGCCATCTCAGCGAGGGGCACGGCCATGTCCCCCACAGCTGGTTCGCCGAGGAGATCGCCCGGCTCGACAATGTCGCGGGCGACGTCGAGACGCTCGCCGGCCGGATCGCGTCAGCGCGGAGCTGGGCCTATATCGCCAACCGGCCCGACTGGCTGGCCGACCCGGCGCATTGGGCCGAGCGCACGCGCGCGATCGAGGAACGGCTGTCCGACGCGCTCCATCTCGGCCTGACCCAGCGCTTCGTCGACAAGCGCACGACCATGTTGCTGCGTCAGATCGGCAATGATCGCGGGGCATTGCCGGTGGTCATCGGCCCTGAAGGCGAGGTGATGGTCGAGGATCATCCGATCGGCCGGCTCGACGGCTTCCGCTTCACCGTTGCGGCCGATGCCCGCCACAGCGACAAGAGGCTGTTGCTCGCCGCCGCCGAGCGCCGCCTCGGCGACGAGCGGGCGCGACGGGGGGAGGCACTGGCGGGTGCCGCCGAGGCGGCGCTGGCGCTCGACGACAGCGATCGGCCCGCGATCCTGTGGGAAGGGTTGCGGGTCGCCGAGCTGAGGCCGGGGCCGACGCTGGTTCGCCCCAGGGTGACGCTCGATCGTGCGCTGGATTGCCTCGATCGTGCCCTGCAGGCGAAGGTCCGGACGCGGCTGGAGACCTGGCTTGCCGACCAGCTTGTGCGGCGCGTGCCGGGGCTGGTCGCGCTGGACGAGACGCAGCGCGCACCGGACGCGACGTCCTCGTTGCGCGCAGTCGCCGCGGCACTGGTCGGCGGGGGCGGCATCATCCCACGCGCCGGCGTCGCCGCCGCGGTCGATACGCTGGATCCGCCTGCCCGCAAGCAGCTTCGCGCGATCGGCGTGACGATCGGTGCGCTCGACCTGTTCGATGCGCGGCTGCTCAAGCCCGGCCCGGCACGCTGGCGCCGCATGCTGATCGCGGCGCGGGCCGGCGAGGCGCCGGGCGCGGGACCGCCCGACGGAGCGGCGGTGCTCGATCACAACGCGCCGGGCGCCCGGCTTACCGACGGTTTCCGACCTCTTGGCGCGCAAGCGGTGCGGGTCGACCTGGTCGATCGGATCGCCCGGGCAGCGCACGATGCGCGCGCCGGCCGGAAACCCTTCGCCCCCGATCCGGCGCTCGCCACCTCGATCGGAGTGATGCCCGAGACGCTGCAGCGGCTGATGGCGGCGCTGGGATTCCGCACCGCGCCCGCCCAGGACGGCGCGCCGCGCTGGGTGTGGCGCGGCGTGGTGCGCGCCAAGGCCGCGCCGCCACCGCGCGACAACGCCTTTGCGGCACTGGCAGGACTCCGCACGACCCATGGCTGAGAGTCAGACGATGCGGCTCGACCGTTTCCTCTGGTTCGCGCGGCTCGCGAAAACACGCAGTGCCGCCCAGGCGATCGCCCGGGACGGCCGGCTCCGGGTCGACGGCCGCGCGGTCGATCGCGCGCATGTCGGCGTCCGGATCGGCAGCGTGCTGGCCTTTGTGCAGGGCGCGCAAGTACGCGCGATCCGGGTCGAGGCACTGCCGGCGCGGCGCGGTCCCGCGCCCGAGGCGCGGGCCTGTTACACCGATCTGGTGATTGAGAATGCCTCGCATCAGGCGCCGGACGATTGACGGCGGCGATGACGGGGCATAGCAGACGGGCGTTTCGTCGCCGGAACCAGCGTTTCCGCCGAATGGGGAGTATGTAATGACCTACGTCGTCACCGATGCCTGCATCAAGTGCAAGTACATGGACTGCGTCGAGGTCTGTCCCGTCGACTGTTTCTACGAAGGCGAGAACATGCTGGTGATCAATCCCAGCGAATGCATCGATTGCGGCGTGTGCGAGCCCGAATGCCCGGCCGAGGCGATCCTGCCGGATACCGAAAGCGGTCTCGAGCAATGGCTCGAACTCAACAATAGTTTCTCCGCCGAGTGGCCGAACGTCACGCGCAAGAACGATCAGACCCCCGAAGATGCCGATGCGCACAAGGGCGAGACCGGCAAATACGACAAGTTCTTCTCCCCGGAACCGGGCAAGGGCGACTGATTCGGCGCTTTTTTCGTCGTTTTCGTACCATTTTCTGCCCGAATGGCCCGCTTTGGGCGTCGTGCGGCTGGTAATTTTATTACGACTCTGCTACATGGGTTAGGACGGAGGCGCGGATTCGCGTCCTCCGGCTGGAGACGTTTAAATCAACACCCCCTTATCGCGCGCACGCAGCTCCGCTGCCGACGCGCACCCTCAGGGGACCCAGTCCACGGAAAGGCTCAACGGAATGGCTGCCAAGGCGCTGTCCTTCGACGTCGGCGATTATGTCGTTTACCCCAAGCACGGCGTCGGCCGTGTCATCGAGCTGCAGCGGCAGGAAATCGCCGGCATGCAACTCGAGCTTTATGTGCTGCGCTTCGAGAAGGAGCGCATGACGCTCCGCGTGCCCACCAACAAGGCGGAAAGCGTCGGCATGCGCAAGCTGTCGTCGGACAAGACGCTGCGTGAGGCACTCGACACGCTGACCGGCAAGCCGCGCGTCAAGCGGACGATGTGGTCGCGCCGCGCCCAGGAATATGAGGCGAAGATCAATTCGGGCGACCTTGTGTCGATCGCCGAAGTGGTCCGCGATCTGTTCCGCGCCGACGATCAGCCCGAGCAGAGCTATTCGGAGCGTCAGATCTTCGAAGCGGCGACCAGCCGCCTCGCGCGCGAACTCGCCGCGATGGAGCAGATCGACGAGCCGGCCGCGCAGGAGAAGATCCTCGACATCCTCCGCGCCGCCGCGGCGATCTACAACAAGGACAAGGTGCCGGCGTAACGCCACCGCATCGTG
>NZ_JAQGLC010000076.1 GCF_028293085.1 Sphingomonas bacterium | reverse complement strand
CGCCATCGACCTCGAACACCGGGTCCTCGTGCGTGGTCGCATGGCTGGTTTCGAAACACCCGCCCTGGTCGATCGCGATATCGACCAGCACGCTGCCGCGTTTCATCGTCTTGAGCATCTCGCGCGTGACCAGCTTGGGCGCCGCCGCGCCGGGCACGAGCACTGCGCCGATCACGAGATGCGCGTTCTTCACCGCAGCCGCGATCGCTGCCTTTGACGCATAGGCCGTCTTGATCTGGCTGCCGAAGAACATGTCAAGTTCGGCCAGCCGCGCGTTCGAGATATCGTAGATGGTGACATCGGCACGCATGCCGACCGCCATCTGCGCTGCGTTGACGCCCGAGACGCCGCCGCCGAGGATCGCGACCCGCGCCGGCGCCACGCCGGGCACGCCACCGAGCAGCACGCCGCGGCCGCCCTGCTCCTTTTCGAGATAATGCGCGCCGACCTGGATCGACATGCGGCCAGCCACTTCGGACATCGGCTTGAGCAGCGGCAGGGAACGGTCGTTCGCCGTCACCGTTTCATAAGCGATGCAGGTGGCGCCGGACTTCATCAGGCCCTCCGCCTGGGGCTTGTCCGCGGCGAGATGGAGATAGGTGAACAGCAGATGGCGCGGCTCCAACATCGCAACCTCGCCCGCCTGCGGCTCCTTGACCTTCACGATCATGTCGCTCTGTGCGAACACGCTGGCCGCATCGGGAAGAATCGTCGCGCCGGCCGCAACATAGTCCGCGTCTTCGAAATCGATGCCGAGCCCGGCCCGGGTTTCCACGAACACCTCTTGTCCGGCCGCGACCAGCTCGGCGACCGAAGACGGGGTGAGGCCGACACGATATTCGTGGTTCTTGATTTCCCGGGGAACGCCGATGCGCATTTAAGCTCTCCTTGGTTTCACCTGATTGTACAGCAAGGCGGGCGGGAAGTGCTTGCAATGTCGCGGTGGCGAGCGCCTGAATCGCGACAGGATTGCGTCAGTGCGCACCATGGCGCAATGCAATCCCGCATGGATAGCATCGACGGCAAGATCATCGCGCAGCTCGGGCAGGATTCGGGTCTCACCAGCGAGGAGCTAGGGGGGCGTGTGGGCCTGTCCCCGTCGGCCGCGCACCGGCGGGTCAAGACGCTCGAACAGCAGGGCCTGATTCTTGGCTATCGGGCGCGGTTGTCACGAGAAGCGCGGGGTAATCCCTCCACCGTCTTCGTCTCGGTGACCCTCACCGATCAACGCCAGGCGACGATGATGGCGTTCGAACAGGCGCTGGCGCGCACCGCGCAGGTGACCGAGGCCCATCTGATGAGCGGCGAATCCGATTATCTGCTCAAAGTACTGGTGCATGAAAATGACAGCTATGAACGCATCCATCGCGAGGTATTGTCGGCCCTGCCCGGCGTTCATCGACTTGTGACCCAGTTCACCATTCGCACGCTCGCGACGGAAGAATAGATGCGGCGTCGGCCTCTTCTTTGCGGCGTTGCAGCAGCCAATCGCGCATGCTATCGCGCCGCATCCTTGGGGCACGGGGATCGACTTGATCTCTATATGACCTATCCTATTGAAAATCGGGCAAGATTGCTCCTTCAGTGACAAACGAAGCACAAAATGCCGCCACGGTGGATGGCGAGCCCGCCGCTATGGGCGGCCATGGCCATCACAAGGATGGCCTCGCCAAGCTCGCGATCGGCGCGATCGGCGTCGTGTTCGGCGATATCGGCACCAGCCCGCTCTACGCCTTCCGCGAAACCTTCGCCGGGCACCACAAGCTCGCGCTCGATCCAGCGCACATCATGGGCGTCGTCAGCCTGATGTTCTGGTCGATGATGGTCGTGGTGACGTTCAAATATGTCTCCGTCATCATGCGCGCGGACAACAAGGGGGAGGGTGGCAGCCTCGCGTTGCTCGCGCTCATCTCCGGCCGCACCAAGACCCGGCGCTGGTCGAACGGGATCATCCTGCTCGGCGTGTTCGCGACCGCCTTGTTCTACGGCGACAGCATGATCACCCCGGCGGTTTCGGTGCTGTCGGCAGTCGAGGGCCTCGCGGTCGCCGCACCCGCGTTCGGCGGGCTCGTGATCCCCATCGCGGTGGTGATCATCATTGCGCTGTTCCTCATCCAGCGCGGTGGCACGTCGCGGGTCGGCCTGTTCTTCGGGCCGATCATGCTGACCTATTTCGCGGTGATCGCGACATTGGGCGTGATCAGCATCGTGCAGACGCCCGAGATTCTCTGGGCCTTTTCGCCGCATTATGCGGTCGAGTTCTTCCTGATGGACCCGTTGCGCGCCTTCCTGGCGCTCGGCTCGGTCGTGCTGGCGGTGACGGGCGCCGAGGCGCTCTACGCCGATATGGGGCATTTTGGGCGCAACCCGATCCGGGTTTCCTGGCTGTTCTTCGTGCTGCCGGCGCTGATGATGAACTATATGGGGCAGGGGGCATTATTGTACCGTGACGGTGCGGTGGCGCTGCGCAGTCCCTTCTACATGCTGGCACCCGATAGCCTGCAGCTCCCGCTCGTCGCGCTGGCGACGATGGCCGCGGTAATCGCCAGCCAGGCGGTGATCTCGGGCGCCTTCTCGGTGACGCAGCAGGCGATCCAGCTCGGCTTCATGCCGCGCCTCCGCATCGAGCACACCAATGCCGCGACCGCGGGGCAGATCTACATCCCGCTGGTCAACTGGGCGCTGCTGGTGATGGTGCTCTTGCTGGTGATGTTCTTCCGCACCTCGTCCAACCTGACCTCGGCTTACGGCATCGCGGTGACGGGGGCGATGCTGATCGACACCTGCCTGCTCTCGGTGGTGCTGTTCCGGCTGTGGCACTGGCCCAAATATTACGCGATCCCGCTGCTCGCGCTCTTCTTCCTGGTCGACGGGGCTTATTTCGCGGCGAATCTGACCAAGGTACCATCGGGCGGCTGGTTCCCGCTTCTGGTCGGGTTGATCATCTTCACCTTCCTGACGACCTGGTCGAAGGGGCGGCAGCTGATGATCGACCGGATGCGCGAGGCGGCGATGCCGATCAAGGTATTCATCCAGTCCGCTGCCACCTCGGCGACGCGCGTGCCCGGCACCGCGGTGTTCATGACCTCGTCGCCCGAGGGCGTGCCGCATGCGCTGCTCCACAACCTCAAGCACAACAAGGTGCTGCACGAGCGGATCATCCTGCTGACCGTGAAGATCATGGACGAGCCCTATCTGCCCGAGGCGGGCCGCTTCGTGCTCGAGGATCTCGACCACGGCTTTCACCGCATGATCCTGCGCTACGGCTTCATCGAGGAGCCCGACGTGCCCGCGGCGCTGGCCAAGGTGCATCAGTGCGGCGCGCAGTTCCGGATGATGGACACCAGCTTCTTCCTTGCGCGGCAGACCCTGTTGCCCTCGGCGCGGCCCGGGATGATGATCTGGCGCGAGAAGCTGTTCGCCTGGATGCTCCGCAACGCCGAAAGCGCGATGGAGTTTTTCCGCCTGCCGACCAACCGTGTGGTCGAGCTCGGCAGCCAGATCGAGATTTGAGCGAGCCGGCGCCGATCCCAGCGCCGATCATCGTCACGGCCTTGCTGGGCAAGACCGACGCCGCGTGGTTCGACGCGCTGCGCCGCCGGCACTTTCCGCCCGAGCGCAACCAGCTCGAGGCGCATCTGACGATGTTCCACCACCTCGCGCCGTCGCTGGAGGGCGAGCTGAAGCATCGGCTGGCGGGAGAGACCCGCGGCGTGAGGGCGCCGACGGCGCGAGTGGGCGGCCTGATCTCGCTCGGCGGCGGCGTCGCCTTCCGGATCGAGAGCCCCGAGCTCGCCGATATCCGCGACCGGCTGGCGGATGCCTTCGCACCGCTGCTGACGCCGCAGGACAAGGCCGGATGGCGGCCGCACGTTACCGTTCAGAACAAGGTGCCGCCTCAAGAGGCGAGGGCGTTGCTCCGTACGCTGGAGGCGGATTTCAGGCCGCGCCCGGTCGCGATCGCGGGGCTGGCGAGCTGGTGGTACCGCGGCGGGCCCTGGGCGCCGCTGTCGCGGCACATGTTCGCTTGACCGCCCGGACCCGCCTTCTTATAGCCCGCGCCTCGCGGGTGAAGACGCCTCCACGGGGCGGAGTAGCTCAGCTGGTTAGAGCACGGGAATCATAATCCTGGGGTCGGGGGTTCAAGTCCCTCCTCCGCTACCAAATTCGGTAGTGCATCCGCGAGCGCAGTCGGGCCGCCAGACCCGACTGCCGGTCTTTTCCACGCCGTTATATTGAGCTAGCGGGGCCTTTCCGAAGGAGAACCCCATGAAGACCCGCGCAGCCGTAGCATTCGAGGCGAAGAAGCCGCTGGAGATCGTCGAGCTCGATCTCGAAGGGCCGAAGGCCGGCGAGGTGCTGGTCGAGATCATGGCGACGGGCATCTGCCACACCGATGCGTACACGCTGGACGGGCTCGATTCGGAGGGGCTGTTCCCCTCGATTCTCGGGCATGAGGGCGCTGGCATCGTCCGCGAGATCGGGGCAGGGGTCACCTCGGTGAAGCCCGGCGACCATGTGATCCCGCTCTACACCCCCGAATGCCGCCAGTGTAAGTCGTGCCTGAGCGGCAAGACAAATCTGTGCACGGCGATCCGCGCGACCCAGGGCAAGGGCCTCATGCCAGACGGCACGAGCCGCTTCACCCTCGGCAAGGATCCCATCCACCACTACATGGGCTGCTCGACCTTCGCGAACTTCACCGTGCTGCCGGAGATCGCGCTGGCGAAGATCCGTCCCGACGCCCCCTTCGACAA
>NZ_JAQGLC010000074.1 GCF_028293085.1 Sphingomonas bacterium | reverse complement strand
TCATCAGGCCATCGGCGGTATCGATATAAAGATAAGGCTCCTCATGGCCGTCCTTCTCGCGGATGCCGACATGATGGACGGTGTCGCCGAAGCTCCCCGCGTCATGCTTCTGGAAGAAGCATTTCTTGGCTCGTCCCTGCGGACAGCGCACCAGGCTGACCGGCCGTGAGCCGACCCAGGGCAGCATCACGGGCGCGACCGCCGCATAATAGTCGGCGAGCTGGCCCTTGGTGATGCTCGATTCAGGGAAGATCACGCGCTCGCGGTTGCTGATCTTGACGTTGCTCGTCGCCTGCGCGGTGACGGTCGCGACCGGTGCCTCGATCTCCAGGACGACCGCTTCGGGTTTCTTGTCTTCG
The DNA here is from genome assembly GCF_028293085.1 of Sphingomonas bacterium. Taxonomy (GTDB): domain Bacteria; phylum Pseudomonadota; class Alphaproteobacteria; order Sphingomonadales; family Sphingomonadaceae; genus Sphingomonas. The sequence continues at coordinate 4,967 of NZ_JAQGLC010000074.1, read as the reverse complement.
CGCAGGCCGAGATAGCTTGGATGCCGCAGCGTGCCCTCATTGGTCATCTCGGTATAGGCGATCTCGGCCACCAGCGCGGGTTTCAGCCAATGCGCCCCGCGGACCTCGGCCCGCGGCGCCTTGACTGTCGGGGTGTCCTGTTCAAGCGGCGCCATGCGCTCCATCAGGCGGAACAGCTCAGCGGTATCAAAGCCGGTGCCGACCTTGCCGGCGTAGCGCAGCACGCCGCCGTCATGCACCCCGAGGATCAGCGAACGGAACGCCCGCGACTTATCGGACGGCGTCCAGCCGATGATGACGAACTCCTGGCGCTTGATGCATTTGGTCTTGAGCCAGCCGCCCGAGCGCGAACCGACATAACGGCCGGTGGCGACCTTCGAGATCACGCCTTCGAGGCCGGCGGCGCAGAAGCCGTTCAGCAGCTTCTCGCCATTGCCGACGATATGGTCGGAGTAACGCAGCCGGTCATTCCCTTCCGGGATGATCGCCCGCAACTTCTCCTTGCGCACCGCCAGCGACAGAGCCGTCAGATCTTCGCCGTCCAGCTCGAGCAGGTCGAACGCGAAATAATCGATACTACCCGGTGCGCCCTTCAGCGCCGATTGCAGCGCCTGAAAGGAGGAGCGGCCATTGGCGTCGAGCACAACCGCCTCGCCGTCGATCAGCGCCGACCCGACATCAAGCCTGGCGACCTCAGCGAGGATGCCTTCGAACTTCTCCGACCAGTCCAGACCTGACCGAGTATAAGCGCGCGTCTCACCGCCGCCGACCGCGATCAGCGTTCGGTAGCCATCATATTTCATCTCGTGGAACCAGCGGTCGCCCGCCGGGACGGTATCGACCAGGGTGGCCAGCTGCACCGGTCGGAACGGCGGCGGTTTCAGGGCCGCCCGCTCTCCACCTTGCACCGCTGGTTTGGGAACAACGGTCGGTGATGCGGAGGATCTAGCGCGCGCCATAGTACTCCGGGGCCTGGGTCATCGCTCCTAGACGCCGCAGGCCATCGACTCGTTCCGGATCGGGCGTCTCCTCTGGCGGTCGCGCGCGACATCAGCCCCCGGTCAAGCTCGCGACGCTTGAATGTTCCCTGTTCGTTCTCTACGATACGCGACTCGAAACTGCGGCATGGAATTCACGATGACGGTGACCGACAACATCAGGAACTGGCTCGCGACCGATGCGAGCGACGCGGAGCGCACGATCATCGATCGGCAGCTCAACCCGCCCGGTGGCGCGTTGGCGGCGATCAACGGCGTGGTCATCACCGGGCCACAGTTACGCGCGGCGATCGGTGCGATCCAGCATATCCAGATCCGCAGCGAAGCCGATATGGTCCGGCACGGCATGATCCTCTCCGCCTTTGCTCAGGAATATGGCTTCACGCCGATCGACTATGCCGGGGCCGCGCTGCACGCCCGCGCGATCGCGCTCGACCGCTGGTGCAACCTCCATGATCCCTACGGCCAAACCGATGTCGATGCGTTCTTCGAAGCGGGGGCCCGCGCGCCGCTGATCGGGACGCCGGACGGCGTGGCATTCGAGCCCAACGCCTTTGGCGAGCTCATCGCGTTTCTCGCCGAGTTGCCGTTCTGAACAACCCATGATGCTCGACCTGTTCGATGCGCCCGTCATTCGGGGACTGAAGGCGTGCGATGATTTCCTGAGCGCCGAGGAAGAACGCGTGCTGATCGCCGCGATCGACGGACAGGACATGACGCCGTTCCGCTTCCAGCAATGGACCGGCAAGCGTCTTACCCACAGTTTCGGCTGGAAATACGACTTCCAGTCCGGCGCGCTCAGCCGTTCGGAGCCGGTGCCCGACTGGCTGGTGGCGACACGCGACCGCGCCGCCGCCTTTGCCGGTCTCGCCCCGGACGAGATCGTCCAGTCGCTGCTGATCCGCTACGATGCCGGCGCCGGGATCGGATGGCACAAGGACCGGCCGATCTATGAGCATGTCATCGGCATTTCGCTGGGCGCGCCGGCCGTGATGCGCTTCCGCAGGCAGCGCGGCTGCCGCTGGGAACGGGCTACGTCACCGCTCGAGCCGCGCGGCATCTATCACCTGTCGGGCGAGGTGCGCACCGAATGGGAACACAGCATCGCCGAGATGGACCACACCCGCTGGTCAATCACCTTCCGCAGCTTCTCCGACAGGGGTCGTAGGTTGGCCGCAAGGGCTCAGTGATCGCCGCGGTCGCCCTGGCCCGGCTTGGCCTTGGTCTTGGCATGCTGGCGGACGTCCTGTGCCAGTGATTTGCCGACATCGTCGGATTCCTTGAACTGGCCCTGCTCGTCGCGGCGCACATAGCGCTTGTCGGTCCCGGTATCGATCAATTCGCGTTTCGACATGACGTCTCTCCTCTCGTTCGAGAGCGATAACGCACGGAAGAATCAGCGGTTCAGTTTTGAGGTTACGGAAAACCGCCGGCACGCAGCCTTGCGTGACGCCGGTCCGATTTGGGCAAATGGCTCAGGCCTCAGCGGCCGTCTTCTTGGCCCGCGGGCGGCCCGGCGCCTTGGGCGCAGCAGCCGGGGCGGCCTTCTTGGCGACCGTCTGGCCAAGCTTGCGGCCAAGGCCGATCTTCTTCGCCATCTCGCGTCGCGCAGTCGAATAGGCCGGCGCAACCATCGGATAGTCGGCTTTGAGATTATAGCGCTCGCGATACTGTTCGGGCGTGAGGCCGTGGCCGCTGAGATGGCGGCGCAGCGTCTTGTAGGGCTTGCCGTCGATCATCGAGATAATGTGCTCGGGCGAGCCGAGCGACTTCCGCGCGGTCACCGCCGGTGTGTATTCGGCCGCGGCGCTCTCGGGTTCGGCGGCGGCAGTGCTCCCGCCAAGGCTCGAGACAGTATCGAACATCGACTTGAGGAACGCCGGCACGTCATCGGCGGAGACGCGCGTATTGGCATTGCCGAGCCACGCAATGGTCAAATCCGTCGCCAACGTCACCGCATCAGGCGATCTCTCTTCGCTCATGTTCAAAATCTCCACTGGCGCCCCGCCTTGTCGCGTCCGATACGATCTCGACCCTAGCCGGGCAAGACGGGAGGGTTATCCGTGGCGGTACAAGGCGAGCAAGAGATATGGTCCCAAGAGGCGCAACTTCGCCAGGCGATGCTCGGCGGCGACGTCGGCGCCCTCGATGCGCTGCTTTCCGACGATCTCGTCTTCACCGATCAGGCAGGCCGTTTGCTGACCAAACAGGATGATCTTGCCGCACACCGCTCCAGACTGCTCAGGATCGAGCGGCTCGACACGGGTGACACGCAAATCCGTCTTTTGGGTGACACCGCGATCGTCACACTGAAGGCCGACGTCCAGGGACAATATGGCGGCCAGGCGTTCGGCGGCGCGTTTGCCTATACACGCATCTGGGTGCGTGCGGGCCAAGGCTGGCGAATCGCCGCGGCGCACTGCTCGGAAATAGCGCAGGGGTAAGATCGACCAGTGGGGTCGATCGCCCCTTCTGAAATAATTCCCGTCGCCCTAACCCGCCGATTACGCGCGGTCGTTTCGCCTGCGGCCTCGGCGCGCGTCGACCCGACTGCTTGACTTGGGAACCAACGACGGAACAGAAAGGGAACGAATCACACCCTTGCTGAGTCTCGATAATGCTATGCGCTCCGACACGGTCCTCGAAACCTTACGTATGCGGATCGCGCAGATCGAAGGCACGGCCGTGCGCCACGGCACATTGCCGTTCGGGATCACCGCGATAGACCGGCATCTTCCCGGCGGCGGCATTGCGGCCGGCGCGCTGCACGAGGTCGCGGGCAGTCTGGACCTTGCCGACGACGCCAGCGCGACGATCTTCCTCGCCGGCATTCTCGCGCGAATCACCGGGCCGGTCTTCTGGTGCCTGCGCTGGCGCGACCTGTTTTCGCCCGCATTGTCCCAAGCCGGTCTCCACCCCGACCGGGTGATCCATGTCGAGGCCGGCAACGACACCAATGTGCTGCTGGCGATGGAGGAATGCCTGCGCCATGCCGGTATCGCCGGCGTCGTCGGCGAGGTCGGCAAATATTCGACCACGGCGTCGAAACGCCTCCAGCTCACCGCGGAAAGTTCCGGCGTCACCGCCTTCGTGTTTCGCCGCGCCGCAAAGGTCGAGGCGGACGTCGAAGGGACCGCCGCCGTCACGCGCTGGCGGATCACGGCGTCGCCGAGCGAGAAGCTCGACATACCGAGCCTCGGCCGGCCGCGCTGGCAGGTGGCGCTGGAACGGGCGCGCGGGGCTGAGCCCAGGACATGGATCGTGGAGGGGGCCGATGCGCAGGGTCGTATCGCTCTTCCTGCCGCACTGGTCGACCGACCGGTTGCGCAGGAAGACCGCCAAGCCGCCGCCTGAGCGCGGCGCCACCCCTGCCCCGCCGCCCGCGCTGGTCACCGCGGTCGCCGATCATGGCCGTCGCATCGTCGCCGGCGTGAGCGCCGAGGCGCGCGCGCTGGGGATCGCCCCCGGCATGACCGTCACCAGGGCGCGTTCCTTCTCGCCCGAACTGGCGGTCGCCGATGCCGAGCCCGAGGCGGACTTTGAAGGGCTGCGCCGGCTCGCGCTATGGGCCGGGCAGCGTTACGCGCCGATCGTCGCGCCCGACCCGCCCGACGGCTTGTGGCTCGACATCACCGGCTGCGCGCATCTGTTCGACAATGAGCGCGCGCTGCTGAAGGATCTTCATCGCCGCGTTGCCGGGTTCGGGCTCAGCGTGCAGATCGCCGCCGCCGATACCGCGGGCTGCGCGCACGCGGTCGCCCGCCATGTACCTGCCGGCCGGCCGGTGACGATCCCGCCCGGCGATCACCGCAAGGCGCTCGCGCTGCTGCCGATCGCTGCGTTGCGCCTCGAGCCCGGCGTGGTCGATTCGCTGCGCAAGCTCGGCTTCGAGCGGATCGAGCAGCTGATCGCCGAACCGCGCGCGCCGCTCGCCAAACGGTTTGGCCGCAATCTCTACCGCCGGCTCGA
>NZ_JAQGLC010000070.1 GCF_028293085.1 Sphingomonas bacterium | reverse complement strand
CCGCCGCCGTTGACCGACAGATGCCGCAGGGTGACGACGATGTCGGCGCCGTTGATGATGAAACCGGTCGTACCCGACGCCATTGCGGAGCCGAGCGTTCCCTCGCAGTCGATCGTCAGTGATTTGGTGATGGTGACGGCGCCGTACCCGCCGGGATCGAGGCAGTTGATCTCGCCACCCGCCGCCGTCTTCGAGATCGCGCCAGCGAAGGTCTTGCACGGTGCGGTGCGGCTGCAGGGATTCACATCGTCGCCGACGCCCGAAACCCAGGTTCGCGTCGCCTGCGCGGCGGCGGGTGCGGCAACGAACCCGGCGGCCGCGACGGCCAGGCCGGCGGTGAGCAGGTGACGGATGCGCATTGCGATTCTCCCCCGTAATTAGGGCCAGTCTGGTCCTAATATGACGCGGCGGCAATAACGTTGCACGATCGTCATCCAGGGGAGCCTGGGGGGCAGCAACAGGGCGATCGGAGTGGCCGGAGGCGCCGTGACATGGCGGCGCGGATCCTGGGGAACAATACGGGGGAGAGCTGCTCTTGCGGCGCTCCATCCCCCGCGCGATCGTTTCGCCGGTGCCGGTCTTTCCGGCGGCTTTTCCGCTCCTGCGCGTTTCTTGTTATGGTTCGGCGCCACGACAGCGACGGCTTCATACGCCGGGCGCAGACCAAAAAAAAGGCCGGTACGAGACCGGCCGTGAAAGTTTTAGGAGAGGATGCCTGAAAGGCACAGTCGTTGTGCACTGCAGCGTGATTTCGAGCAAGTGCAAATATTGCACTGCAGCATACGCCCGGCGCAACTGACACCGGTTTCTCGATTATGCAGGCTTAACGCGAATGGCCGGATTCGCTCTCGAACCTTAACGCGGCCAGCGCCCATATCCCCTGCTTTGCCGATAGCGGCGAAAGGCAGGATGTGATGCGGACCAGACTGATCGGGGCCTCGCTGGTGGGGCTGAGCATGATAGCGGCATTCGTGCTGCACGCGCTGGCGAAGGCGGCGCCACCGCATCAGAGCCCGACGACGATCGAGCTCATCCTCGGCGCGATGATCGTCCTCGCCGGACTGCCCGGCATGGGGATGCTGGTGGAAGGATCGGCGCTGTTCGGCGATGTCGATCGGCCGCGGCGCGGCTGAGCGTCTGCATCACGGCATCCGCGTGACCTGGATCTGGACGGCGCGCCATTTCCCGCCCTCGCGGCGGAAAGTGTCGGCATAGCGGAAATGGCTGGCAAAGGGCTTGCCGGCCGAGGTGCCGCGCAGCGTGGTTTCGGCGCTGACCACCCCGGCATCCGGGCCGAGCATGACGACGAGGCGATCCTGCAGGACGATGGGATCGAAGCTGTCCTCCGGCGCGGTCCAGCCCGCGATGAACGCCTGTTTGCCCTGCCGCTTGCCCGACCCGTCGATGAAGACCAGGCCGGGATCGACCATCGTCTCGAGCGCCGCCCCGTCCCTGGCGAGCTGCCCCTGGTCGAACGCGTCGGCGAAGGCGATCAGGGCCTGGGGGTCCGGATCGGGCGCCGCCGCGGCAAGCGGCGTGGCGGCGGCAAGCATGGGCGCCAGCGCCAGGATCGAAAACCGCATCATGCGTCTCCCGCTATTTCGGCAGCTTCGTGAATTCGGAGATCCAGTTGACCTCCCAGCTCCTGCCGCCATCGTCCGAAAAGGCCTGCTCGATCCGGAAGCTGGTGGGGGTGAAGCCGGAGAAGACGAAGCGCACCAGGATCGCGCGGCCGTTCAGCGTCTCCTGATTGTAGAACAGCCCCTGCCCGTTCGCGAAGCCACCGACCATCGGCTCGCCCAGCGCCGCGTCCTTGCCGTTGGCCCAGCGGATTTTCCATTGGCGCGTCTGGGGATCGTAGAGGCGCAGGCTCAGCCCCTCGATCCGGCCCGCCGAACCCGACACGTCGAGCTCGCCGAGATTGGCGCGCCCACCCCAGACCGGGCGCACGACCGAAAGGCCGTCATAATCGACCCAACTGTTGGAGCCGGTGAGCGGGCGCAACCGGCGCGCGATATGCGCCTTCCATCGGCCGATCTCGAAATCGAAATCATGCGCGCCGTCGCGGAGCGCGGGCGCGGTGCGCGGCACCGGGCGCGGCGGCTGGATGCGCGACGGGGCCGGCCGGGCGGATCGCGACTGAGCGGACGCGGCGCCGGGCAGCAAGAGGATCGCGGCGGCGGCCAGCAGAGGCCCGCGCCATCGGCGGATGCGATCGATCGTCATGTTTCTACCCCCAATTCCGGGCGTGCGCCCGTATCCCTGTCTAGCCCGGATCACATCGGGCGTCATGCCTCAGCGGATTGCCCTGATCGTCCGCTCCAGCCCCGATACGACGCGGGCGAGGCGATCGTAATCGACCTTGTCGGGCGTATCCTGGACAGTGTGGTAGAAGGGATAGCGGAAGGGCGCGGTGTCGGTGACCATCAGCGCGGGGATGCCTTCTCCCGCGAACGACCAGTGATCCGACCAGTCGATCCCCTGGACGAAGCCGGGCGCGGTGCCGCCCACGCTGGGGAATCTGGCGGCTGAGCGGAAGGCGCCGGTGGTGTTGCGCACGAAACCGCGCGAGCCCGTCGTGCCGACGAACGCCACGAAATTGCCCGTCTCCGGATAGAGCATGCCGAGCGGCCAGGGATAATGCTGGCTGTGGGGCGCATCGCTGTACCAGCCGAGCGTCTCGAGGCTCCACATGCCGAGCACCGGCTCGCCGCTTCGCTTCAGCCGCCTGGCATAGACATAACTGCCCATCAGCGGGGTCTGGAACCAGGGCGGTTCCTCGTTGACGAACAGCACCAGCCGGATGCGGACAGCTGCCTTGCCGCGCAGATCGGCCAGGTTGCGCGCCAGTTCGATCACCGCCGCGGTGCCGGTCGCATTGTCGTTCGCGCCGGGCGCGCCATAGGCGCTGTCGTAATGCGCGCCGACCACCAAGGTCCGAGCGCCTGGACTGGCGGGATCGATCACCACCTCGATATTGCGGACCTGCTCACCGCCCGCGGCGAAAGGCTGCGCACGGACGGCATAGCCCATGCCGGCCAGCGCCTGCTCGATATGGCGCGCGGCGCGCTCGAGCTCGATCGGATGCTCCACATTGTGCGGCACGCTGGCGATCGCCGTGACGTGGACTCGCAATCTTGCCGAAAGGCGCGCCTCGTCGGGCGTGAGCGGCGGCAAGGGACCGGCATAGGACGCGCCCGGCACTGCCGTCATCCACAGCAACGCGACGATCGGGAGGGCGAAGAGGACGGCGATGATCGCCAAAGCGACAAGCTTGTCCTTCAGGCTGCTCGTCGATTCCCGCATTGTCCGAGCGCCCCTTCCCGCAATGCCGGCGAGGCTAGCAGTAGACCCGCGCGGTTCCAAACCGGACATGGGTTCGGCGCATTGATGCCCTTTTCGCCGGCTAGGGATCCGGCGGCGATAGCGGGAGCCTGCCCATGTTCGATTTCCAACCGACGCTGTCCGGCGACATGCTGGATCTGCGGCCGCTGGTGCCGGAGGATTGGGCCGCCTTGTTCGCCGTCGCGTCCGATCCGCTGATCTGGGCGATGCATCCGATGCGCGAGCGTTACCGGGCGCCGGTGTTCCGCGCCTTTTTCGACGAGGCGCCGGGGGGATCGCGGCGGGCTGGTCGCGATCGACCGGGCCGATCGGCGGCTGTTCGGCTTTTCGCGCTATTCGGAGCGGTTCGTCGAGCCCGGCGAGATCGAAATCGGCTGGACCTTCCTCGCGCGCGATCGCTGGGGCGGGGGCTGGAACCGCGAGATGAAGGGGCTGATGCTGCGCCATGCCTTCGGCGCGTATGACACAGTGGTCTTCCGCATCGGCGACGAGAATTGGCGATCGCGCCGCGCGGTGGAGAAGATCGGCGGCGTGCTGACCGATCGGGTGCAGGAGGTGACGATGGGCGACGCGGTGATCCGGCATGTCTCCTATGCGATCGCCAAACACGAATTCGCCGCAGGGCCGCTCGGCCAGGCGCCGACCATTTCCTCCTGCATCAACCACCCGTCATAATGCACCACCAGCCCGATCAGCGGCAGCGCGATCGGCACGTCGAAGCGGAAGCGGTCGCCTTCCTGCCACTCGCGGGCGTCGCTGCGCGGGGCGAGCGCCAGCGGCAGCGGGATGCCGAGGCAGGTCCAGCGGCGCATCTTCATCGCCAGGCCCTGCCCGTCCGACGGCAGATCGAAATGGAAGCGCAGGGGGCCGAAGCGTTCGACCAGCCGGCTGCCCTTCCGGCTCAGGCGGCTGGTAAAGGCGTGGCGGCCGAACCGGCGGGTCCAGGTCTCGATGCCGTCCTTTTCCGTGAAGGCGACATGGAGCGGATGCGTGCCCGCCGGCGGGAATCCCATCATGCGGGCGACCAGCCGGGCGAGCAGGCCCCCGCCCCGCTCCACCTTCGCCTCGCCCGAGGCGCCGCCGTCGCGGCAGACGCGGTGCATGGCCCGGACGGCATCCGGCAGCGCGTCGAAAGCCGGGCCCATGACGCGCCGGTAGAGCGGCGGCGGCAGGCGCGTTTCGACCGTCTCGTGCCGCACCGAGATCGTCGCGAAGAGCGGCTCGAACCGGGCGAGGCTCAGCAACTGCCCGGCGTCGCGCGCGCCGGCCGGGACCCGGCCCGCAAGCACCTCCTCCGCCAGCAACACCGCCGCGAGCGTCGGGATTTCGGGGCCGTCGCCGTCCTGCGCGATCAGGGTCCAGCTGCGTTCGACAAAGCCACCGTCCGCCTCCCCGGCCAGGCGCACCGACATGGCCGAGCGATCGCTGGTCAGGACGCGCGTCAGGCGCTGCAGCGGCAGCAGGATCGGCGCGAGCCGCGCGGCCGAGCCGAGGCCGAACCAGCGGATCGGCCAGCTGATCAGCCACAAGGCCAGGGTCTGCAGCGCGATCTCGGTGCCGGCGCGGAAGACCACCGCCGGGCGGCCGGGCAGCATTGCGGGCATCAGATCGAGATCGGGCACCTCGACCAGCGCAACCCAGCGGCCGCTCAAGGTCGGGGCACCCGTTACGGCGAAGCTCTCCCGCTTCAGGCCCTGCCAGCCCCATCCGCTCGTCCAGCGCCGGTTGCGCCAGAGCCGCACCGGCCGGCCGACATAGCCGAGGATCGCGGCCGCGACCGAGGCGCCGGCGGTGGCGCGGTTGGACGCGCTGATCGCGAGCTCGACCTGCGCGACCCGGTCCATGCCGGCGGCGAGATGGCGCGCCACCGCGCCCGACAGCGCCGGCACGCTCGACGCACCGGATACGATCGCGACGCCTGCTTCTTTCGCGGCATGGTCGAGGGTCCCGATGCCG
>NZ_JAQGLC010000051.1 GCF_028293085.1 Sphingomonas bacterium | reverse complement strand
ATAGTCGAGGGTCTTGGCGGGGGAGAGCAGGTCTATCAAGGCACGCGCCTAGGCGTTGCCCGTCGCCGGAGTCAAAGGGTGCGGGAGCGAAAGGCGTTAAACGAGCGTTCAGCGCACAACTGCCAGTTGCCCGGCAAATCCGTCCGCTTGAACCATGATGTCCCGCGAACTAGAGGCGTCTGCGAATTGATCGGTTCCCATCCGCTTAGGAGTTTTTCTTGATGAAGTTGCTTCCCAATGTCGCGCTGGCCCTGATGCTGTCGCTCGGCGCCACCACGATGGTCGCCGCGCCGGCGGACGCCCAGAAGAAAAAGGACGACAAGGCGGCGGCGCCGACGGGTCCGCAGCTCGTGGTCAGCAAGGAATTCCGCGCCGCGGCGGCGGCGGTCGATGCACCGCTCAAGGCCAAGGACATCCCGACCGCGGAAGCCAAGCTCGCCCTTGCCGAGCCGTTGGCGAAGTCCGACGACGAGCGTTATTATGTCGCGATCTACCAGCTCCAGATCGAGGATGCTAAGAAGAACCCGGCCGGCGTCGCCAAGGCGCTCGATTCGCTGATGGCCAATCCCAAGACCCCGGCGACCGAACTGGCCGGCTACAATAACATCCGCGGCGGCATTGCGGTGGATCTCAACCAGAACGCGGAAGCGATCCCGTTCCTGCTCAAGGCGCGCGAGCTGGGCTATAACGGCACCGACATGCAGGTTTCGCTGGCCAAGGCTTATGGCGGCACCGGCAAGGTGAAGGAAGCTATCGTCGAACTTGAAAAGGCGATCGATTCCGAAACCGCGGCTGGCCGCGCGGCGCCCGAGCCCTGGTACGGCTATTCGACGAGCAACCTCTTCGCCCTGCATGACATTCCCGCTGCCGAGACGTGGATGATCCGCCAGATCAAGGCCTATCCGAAGGTCGCGACGTGGCGCACCGGCGTGAGCAACTTCCGCAAGGTCACCGACCCTTCGGGCACGAAGTTCACCAAGGCGCAGAAGCTCGATCTGTTCCGCATGATGCGCGGCACCAAGGCGCTGTACGACGCGAACGACTATTATATCTATTCCAACGCCGCGCTGGATTCCGGTCTGCCCTGGGAGGCGGTCGCCGTGATCGATGAGGGGCGTGCCGCCGGCAGGATCCCGGCGAGCGATGCCGACATCACGCGGATTTACACCGCCGCGAACACAGCCGTGAAAACCGAGGTCTCGGCGGCCAACGCCGCGGGCAAGTCCAAGCCAGCCATCGCCGGCGACATCTATCTGGCGGCGGGCGATTACGCGAAAGCCGCCGAGCTGTACGGCACGGCGGCCGGCCAGGCCGGCGTCGATGCGAATTCGGTGAACATGCATCTCGGTGTCGCGCTCGCCAATCTCGGCCGCAAGGACGAGGCCAAGGCGGCATTCGCCAAGGTCACCGGCGCGCCGCTGGCCGATATCGCGCATCTGTGGACAATCTGGCTGGACTTGCCACAGCTCGCCTGAGCGGCGACCACAGACACCGTGATCCTGGCCGCCAGCGCCGCATTTGGAGAGTTCCGGCATGAAGATGATTTCGACGATGGCGCTGGCGGCCGCGCTTCTGGCCGGCTCGGGTGTTGCGCCCGCCGCGGGCAAGAAGGAGGTGCCGCAGCCGGAAAGCGCCACGAATTTCATCCTGTCCAAGCAGGTCAGGGATTCGGCGCTTGCCGCGAACCTGGCGCTCAAGGCCGGCGATCTTCAGGCGGCCGGATCGGCCGTCGCCGCGGTCGAAGCGAGCGCGAGCAACGACAGCGAGCGGTTCATCGCGAAGACGCTGCGGGTGAAGCTGCTCAGCAAGTCGCCGCAGAATGTGCAGAGCATGTCGGCGCTGATCAAGCCGCTCGACGAGCTGATCGTCGATCCACGCACGTCGAAGGACGATGTCGCCCGCTACAATTATACCCGCGGGGACATCGCTTATGCGCAGAAGCTCTATGCCCGGGCGGCGCAATATTACATCCAGGCCCGCCAGAATGGCCTGCAGGACGATGAGCTCGGCCTGCAGGTCGTGCGCGCCTATATGGAGGCCGGCAACGTCACCGCCGGGGCCGAGGCGCTGGACGGGCTGATCGCGGCGCAGGTCGCGGCAGGCAAGAAGCCGCCCGAGAGCTGGTATCGCTTCGCGGCACAGCGCCTGCGCACGAAGAAGGCGCCGGAGGCCGTCGCATGGACCGGCAAGTGGCTTGCCGCTTATGGCACCAGGGCGAACTGGCATGACGCGATCGCGATCAACGGCTTCAAGGATGAGGACGAGAGCCAGCTGACCCCGGCCGAGCGCCTGGAGCGCAACCGCCGCTTCGTCGATCTGCTGCGCCTGATGCGCGTGACCCACAGCCTCGCGGGCCAGAAGGAATATACCGACTATGCCAAACGGGCGAACAGCCTGGGCCTGAAGGACGAGGCCAGGTCGGTGATCGAGGAAGGCCGGGCGTCGGGCGCGATCCCCGCCAAGGATACCGAAACCACCCAAATCCTGGCCCAGACCGGTCGGCCCGCGGCAAAGGGCAAGGCCAAGGCAAAGCCCGTCCCCGCCGCAGCCGCGGCCGCCGCACCGTCCGATACCGCTGCCCGGAAAGCGAAGGACGGCGAGCTCGCGATGCAGCTCGGCGATGTCAGCATCGGCCAGGCGGCCTATGCCAAGGCAGTCGAAATGTACGATCTCGCGCTCGAAAAGACCGTGAAGGACACCGATACCCTGCGCCTGCACCGCGGCATCGCCTATGCGCTCGCCGGCGACAAGGAAAAGGCCCGGTCGGATTTCGACGCGGTGACTCAGTCGCCGGTCAGGGAGACCGCGCAGCTCTGGACCATCTGGCTGGAGTCGCCTCCCGCCGCCTGAGCGGTCGAAACGCGAAAAGCGGGAAAAGGGGCGGCAGCGATGCCGTCCCTTTTTTCGTCAGTCGTGCCGAACCGGGATTCCGGGAAGCGCCTTGGACGTCCGGATCGTCAGCGACGTCTTCACGCTGGCGACGTTGGGCGCCGGCGTCAGGTGCGTCGTCAGGATGTCCTGGAAGCTTTTCAGGTCGGTCGCGACGATCTTGAGGATGAAGTCGATCTCGCCGTTGAGCATATGGCATTCGCGGATCTCGGGGATCTGCGCGACATGCTCCTCGAACGCGGTCAGGTCGTGCTCGGCCTGGCTGCGCAGGCTGACCATCGCGAAGACGGTGATCGGATAGCCCAGCGTGGCGGCGTCCAGCTCGGCGTGATAGCCCCGAATCGCGCCGCCTTCCTCCAGCGTCCGCACGCGGCGAAGGCAGGGCGGGGCGGTCAATCCGACACGTTCGGCAAGGTCGACATTCGTCATCCGGCCATCTTCCTGCAAATATCCCAGAATACGCCGGTCGATCGAATCAAACGCCATTACACAAAGCTCCCCGCCGGCCCGTGCTTTCGATCGGGCGGCCAGCATTCAGCATAAGATAATTGCGGACGAACGCAATTGTCCCACATTGCTACGTACCAAAAACAGCTGTTTCGCTGGCGACTCCGTGCGGTTAAGAAATTCTTACGGCGCGGCTACCGCGACCGCCTGGGGGTTTTGACCTTGCGCTTCGACGACAGTCTAGAAACGGTGCTATCGGCAGACATGTCGACGCCGTTCGGCGCGCAATCGGCCTGGCGGCAACTGGTTGATTTGATTGGCCGGCGTCGCGTGCCTGCCAGCATGGGGGCATTGGCGAAGCTCAAGGCGATTCGCCGTCACGTGCCGCCACCGGTGCGGGCCGCCAGCGCCCGCGCCGTCGCGTTCGCCGATCCGCCCGCGGCGCTGGTCCAGCTTTTCGCCGAAGACGAATTGAGCATCGCCGCTCCCGTTCTGCGCAGCGCCCGGCTGCGGTCCGACGAATGGATCGCGATGCTGCCCGCCATGTCGCCAGCGGTGCGCTCGCTGCTGCGCCATCGCCGCGATCTGCCGCCCGCGGTCAACCGTGCGCTCGAAAGCTTCGGCAGCGTCGATTTCGTGCTGTCGGCCGGCAACGCGGAGGGGATGGTCCCGTCCGTTGACGTCGAAGGATCTGCTCCGGTCGAAGCAGCGGCCGAGCCAGTCGAGCGTGAAGCGCCCGCACCCGTCGTGGCGGAGGAGCCCGCGCCGGTCGAACCATCGATCGAATCGGTCGACAGCGCGGAACCGGCATCCGTCGAAGCCGCGCCGATCGATTGGACCGAGGTTGTCGGCCCGCTGTCGCCCAACGAGCCCGAGGCCTTGGTCGAGCCCGGGATCGCAGCAGCCGCGCAGGAGGCGCCGATCGTCACCGACCCGGCAATATTGCTGCCACCCGAATCGACTTTCGTGTCGATCGCCAGCGTCGCGCTCGGCCTGCCCGTCGTCGCCGAGGCGCTGCGCCACAACGGCGCCGCGGCGGAAGAAGCCGCGACCGCGTCGGAATCGGAACCGCCCGAGGTCGAACAAGCCGACACGTCCCGCGCCGCCGAGCCCGAATCCGTGGCCCCGCTGGCTGAAGTCACGATGCTCCAGCCGCCGCCGGCCGAGGCCGCGAGCGGCATGTTCCAGATCGCCGAGCTGGTTGCCCGCATCGACGCCTATCAGCGCCAGCGCGAGGAATCGCCCACCGTCCCGCTCGTGCCGTCGGAAATCCAGCCCGAGCTGTTCGACCTCGAGCCCGTCCAGTCGCAGAGCTTCCGCTTCGAGACCGATGCATCGGGCACCGTCCGCTGGATCGAGGGGACCGCGCGCGCACCGCTGATCGGCCTGTCGCTCGATCTCGCCGCATTGCCGAGCGGGTCGCAGGTCGATGGCGTCGCCGCCGGCGCGTTCCGTCGCCGCGCCGGTTTTGCCAACGCGCGTCTCGTCGTCGACGGCAATTCGGACGCCGCCGGCCAGTGGCGGATCACCGGCATCCCGGTGTTCGATCGCGAGACCGGCCGCTTCACCGGCTATCGCGGCAGCGCTCGCCGCCCCCGCCCCGACGAATCCGCCGAGCCCGTTCAGGGCGGCCGCAGCCCGGCCTCGGATGCGCTCCGCCAGCTCGTCCACGAACTGCTCACGCCGACCAACGCGATCGCCGGCTTCGCCGAGATGATCGAGACTCAGTTGCTCGGT
>NZ_JAQGLC010000044.1 GCF_028293085.1 Sphingomonas bacterium | reverse complement strand
CTCGGTATCGACGCGCGGGCCGACGCGCTCGGCCGGGCGGCGCCCGACCGCGCCGACTCGATCGCTGCCGATCGCGAGCGGCTGACCGGCGCGATGGGCATTTTGTTCAAGGCACTGGCGATCACCGCGCCAAGCTGGCCGAGCCCGGCGGGCTTCGCATGATCACCTATCGCGACGCCCGCACGATCGACGGCCCGGCGCTGGCCGCCATGGCGCGGCGATCCTTCACCGAGACCTTCGGCACGCTCTATCGCCAGTCCGATCTCGCTGCCTTTCTCGACGATGCCTTCGGTGCGAACGGCCTGCCCTCGCAGCTCTCCGACCCGGATTTCGCCGTCCGCCTCGCGCTCGACGACGGGGAGATCATCGGCTTCGTCAAGATGGGCCCGGTCACCTTTCCCGGCGAATGGCGGCCCGACGCGATCGAACTCTACCAATTCTATGTGCTTGGGCCCTGGCAGGGGCAGGGCGTCGCGCCAATGCTGATGGACTGGTCGCTCGAACATGCCCGCAGCCACGGCGCGAAGGAGATCATCCTCAGCGTCTATGTCGACAATCACCGCGCCCGCCGCTTCTACGAGCGCTACGGCTTCGGCGAGATCGGGCGCTATGCCTTCCGGGTCGGTGAGACGATCGACGACGACCGGATCATGCGGCTGGTGCTGTGACGATCGCCTATCGCACGCCCGATGCCGCCGACGGCCCCGCGCTGTCGGCGATGGCGCGGCAGGCGTTCGTCGACAGTTTCACCGGAGTGATCGATCCCGAGCCGCTCGCGATCTATCTTGAGCAGGTCTATGGCCCCGCCGGCCAGATGCAACGCGACCTGGGCGACCCGGCCATCGACTGGCGCGCCGCCTATCTCGACGGGATGCCGGCGGGGTATATCAAGCTCTCGGCAATGACCTTGCCCTTCGAGGCGGCGCACCCGGAGGCGATGGAGTTGCGTCAGCTTTATGTCGTCGAGGCCTGCAAGGGCCAGGGCGTGGCCGATGCGCTGACCGAGTGGCTGATCGACACGGCCCGATCGCGCGGGGCGCCTGAAATCTACCTCGCGGTGTTCGATCACAACCAGCGGGCGAAGCGATTCTATGCGCGGCATGGTTTCGGCGAGGTCGGACGCTGCGATTTCGTCACCGGCCCGCAGGTCCATGACGACCGCATCTGGCGGCGCATGCTGTGAGCCCCCTCATAGTCTCAGACGTCGAGGTCATTCGGGCCAGGGCGCTCGACGGCATACCCCACGGCTTTCTGGGCCGGCGCGGCGGCGTCTCGACCGGATTCCATGCCGGGCTCAATGTCGGTATCGGGTCGGACGACGACGCCGAGGCTGTCGCGAAGAACCGCCGCCTCGCGACCGAGGCAGTGCTGCCGGGCGCCCGGCTCCTGACGCTCTACCAGACCCATTCCGCCGATGTCGTGCGCGCCCTGACCGCATTCGATGACCGCCCGCCGGGCGACGCGCTGGTCACCGACCGGCCCGGCCTCGCGCTCGGCATCCTCACCGCCGACTGTACGCCGGTGCTGCTCGCCGACCGCGAAGCCGGGGTGGTCGGCGCGGCGCATGCCGGGTGGAAGGGCGCGATCGGCGGCGTCACCGATGCGGCGATCGCCGCGATGGAAAAGCTCGGCGCGCGGCGCGAGCGGATCGCCGCTGCGATCGGGCCGTGCATCGCGCGCGCCAGCTACGAAGTGGACGACGGCTTCGCCCGACGTTTCGAGGCCGACGATCCAGCCAATGAGCGCTTCTTCGCGCCCGGCAAGCACGGCCATCACCAATTCGATCTCGAGGCCTATGTCGCGCACCGCCTCGCTGCGGCGGGGCTCGCGAAGATCGAGATGCTCGGCCTCGACACCTATGCCGATGAGGACCGCTTCTTCAGCTTCCGCCGCGCGACGCACCGCGGCGAGCCGGGCTATGGCCGCCAGATTTCGATCATCGCCCTGCAGGGCTAGCGGGAATCATTCCGCGTATTTCCAGGCACTGACATTTCGGCGCGATACCGATATTTAAATAAGCTACTGATAAATAACAAAATATTTTCTGCTGAACCGCATTCGAAAATGTCAGTGACCCTGCTGACATTGTCAACAGCCAGAGCGTCGGCGCCAGGCGCTTGATTCAATCCGGATAGCCGCGCCTTAAACGGGCCCTCACGGAACGACCCTGATCGAGGCTGGTTACGCAACGGAACGACGGTGATGACGCACCGGCTCAAACCAGTATCAAACGCGACTATCGCGGGGTAGAAGCCCGCAACATCTCCCCGAGGATACCCAAATGGCGAACAAGAACGAAACCGAAGCCGATCTGACCGGCGTCGCACCCCGCACCAAGCCCAAGCCCTCCGTCGAGAAGATCGGCGACCGCAAGCTCAAGCCTTCCACGCTGATGATGGGGCATGGCTATGATCCGATGCTGTCCGAAGGATCGCTCAAGCCACCGATCTTCCTCACCTCGACTTTCGTCTTCCCCAACGCGGCCGCCGGCAAGCGGCATTTCGAGGGGGTCACGGGCAAGCGCCCCGGCGGCGCCGAAGGGCTGGTCTATTCGCGCTTCAACGGCCCGAACCAGGAAATCCTCGAGGACCGGCTCGGCGTGTGGGAAGAGGCGGAAGACGCGCTTGCCTTTTCCAGCGGCATGTCGGCAATCGCCACATTGTTCCTGGCGA
>NZ_JAQGLC010000040.1 GCF_028293085.1 Sphingomonas bacterium | reverse complement strand
GATCTCCGGCGTGCGCAGGCTGACATAACGCCAGATCTCCGCATCGCCATTGCCGGCATAAGCGAGGATGCGGCCGGATTCGCTCAGCAGGTCGAGCGCCTGCAGCACCAGCACCAGCGCGGCGAGGATCGCGAAGGTCCGCACCAGGAACATCCGCCCCATATAGAGCGACACCGTGCGCGAGGGGAAAAGCTGGAGCGCGATCATGCTTCGGCCTCGTCATCCTTCTCGCGCCGGCCCGGCAGCCAGCGGGCGAGCGTCTTGCCGGCCTTGGAGAAGACCCGTTCGAGCGCGCCGATCGGCTGCCCGCCGGGAACATAGGCGATGGTATAGTACATCCAGAGGATCAGCCCCGCGAAGATCAGGAACGGCCCCCACAGGGCGATGAACGGGTCGATCTTGCCGAGGCCACCCACGGCTTCCGCATATTCGTTCACCTTGTGATAGGTGACGATCATGACGATCGAGAGGAAGACGCCGAGCGCCGAGGTCGATCGCTTGGGTGGCACGCCGAGCGCGAGCGCGAGCAGGGGCAGCAGGAACATCGTCGCCACCTCGGCGATGCGGAAATGGAACGCCGCCCGGCTGGTGTCGCGGAGTTCCTCGGGCGTATTGTGGTTGCCGCCGATCCGCGCCAGCTCCGGCAGCGTCAATTCCAGGTTGCGGCCGCCGCGCTGGCGGAAATTCTCGTATTTCGGCAGCTGGATCGGCAAATCGTGCAGGCTGAAGGTCAGCACCCGCGGCGTCGGCACGCCGGGTTCGTTGCGTACCAGCGTGCCGTTGGTCAGGCGGAAGACGATCTCGTCGGGATTGTCGGTCGCGAAGAACTGGCCCTTGTCCGCCGTCACCGCGTAATCGCCACCCTTTTTGTCGATCATATGGACGAAGATGCCGGAAAGCTTGCGGCCCTGCTCGCGGCTCCGCTCGATCCGGATCGTCATCTTGTCGCCGAAATGCGTGAACTCCCCCACTTTGATCGAGGCGCCGAGCGCACCGGTGCGCAGCTCGAAGCGGAGCTTCTCATAGGCGTAGCGCGCATCGGGCTGGACGAAGCCGACAATGGCGAGGTTCACCAAGGCGAGCGCGATCGCGTACATATAGGGCACGCGCAGCAGCCTGGTGTAGCTCATGCCGACCGCGCGCAGCACGTCGAGTTCGGAAGTGGTGGCGAGCTTGCGGAAGGCGAGCAGCACGCCGAGCATCAGCCCGATCGGGATGCCGAGCCCGAGATATTCGGGGAGCAGGTTCGCCAGCATCTTCCACACGACGCTGACCGGGCCGCCTTCGGTCGCGACGAAATCGAACAGGCGCAGCATGCGATCGAGCACCAGCAGCATCGCGGAGATGACGAGGGTCGAGAACAGCGGCACTGCGATCAGTCGGGCCATGTAGCGGTCGATTGATTTCATGGAGCTAGCGGCAGCAGCCTTTGCGTAAGGGCGGTGAAGCGGTGCCCGGTCGGGCGGCTATATCCGGGCGGGGGGGCAACGTCAGCTACGAAATCACTCGGCCGCGATGCTGTCGGGCGCGTTGCCGCGTGGGGCGGCCATCGCACTGCCGATCGCGCGTTCGAGCGCGCTGATCGTGAAGGGTTTGCGCAGGACGAAATGCCCGCCGAATTCGGCCTCGCCGCCCGCCTCGCCGGCATAGCCGGTGACGAACAGCACCGCGACATGGCTGTAGCGCGCAGCCAGGGCCGCGATCATCTCCGGGCCGGTCTGCTGCGGCATCAACACGTCGGAGAGGATCAGATCGACCCCACCGACGCGATCGAGCAGCGCGAGCGCGGCCAGCGGATCGTCGCAGGCAAGGGGGCGGTGGCCGAGCTCGGCGAGCGCCCCCATCGTCGCCGCGAGCACCCGTGGATCGTCCTCGACGACGAGGATGTCGAGCGGGTCGGCGTGAACGACCGCAGCCTGGGCTTCCTGTGGCGCAACGCGATCCGCATCGCCGAGATGGCGCGGCAGATAGAGCGTGACGGTCGTGCCCTTGCCGGGTTCCGACACGATGCCGATCTCGCCATCGGCCTGGCGGACAAAGGCGAAGATCTGGCTGAGGCCCAGGCCGGTGCCCTTGCCGACCGGCTTGGTGGTGAAGAAGGGCTCGTACACGCGCTCCAGCACATCGGGCGTCATGCCGCAGCCGGTGTCGGTCACCTCGATCGTCACATAGTCGCCCGGCGGGCAGGTCCCGATCGCCTCCGCCGCGAGCGTGACGCCGCCGGTGATGATCGTCAGCCGGCCGCGCCCGTCCATTGCATCGCGCGCATTGACCGCGAGGTTGAGGATGACATTTTCCAGCTGATAGCGATCGGCGCGGACCTGCCAGCCCGAGCCTGCGTCGCGCGCGAGGACGGTGATGGCGTCGCCGAGCGTGCGGTCGAGCAGGTCCGACATGCCCGTCAAGAGCGGGCCGGGCTCGATCGGCTCGAGCTTCAGCGCCTCTTCGCGCGAGAAGGCGAGCAGGCGGCGGGTGAGGGCAGCGGCCCGGTTGGCGCCCTCGGTCGCGTTCTCGATGTGGCGGGCCGCCTGTTCGGGATCATCGATGTTACGTTGCGCCAGCTCCAGTCCGCCGATCACCACCGCCAGCATGTTGTTGAAATCATGCGCGATCCCGCCGGTGAGCTGGCCGATCGCCTCCATCTTCTGGACCTGGCGCAGCCGCGCCTCCCGATCGACCAGTTCGGCCGTTGCATGGGCGACGGCGGCTTCGAGCTCCTCGGCGCGCTGGCGTTCGGTCTCGGTCTCCGCATTCGCGATGGCGCGCTCGCCGAGCGCACGGACGGTCATCCAACCCAGGACGATCGCGCCGATCACAATCAGCATGCCGAACCCGACGAGTATCCGGGCGATGCCGTTCGACTGCGCGACCGACCGCAGCGCATCGCCTGTACGGGTATCGAGCACGGCGCGTTCGCGGGCGATGATCCGTTCGAGCAGGTCGTTGATCTGCCCCAGCGCGACGGCCTGGCGGGCCTGATAATAACGCGCCAGCGCCTGATCGTTCTTGCGGTAATTGGTGCTGAGCGCGATGAGCGACAGCTCCTTGCCGCGGACGCCATAAGCGCCGCGCAGCGCGTCGGTCAGCTTCTGCTGCTCGCCATTGTCGCCGGTGACGTCGTCGAGACGGTTGATCTGTTGTCCGGCGACCTGCCACTCGTCGTAGAAACGGCGGCCGAGCAACTTGTCGCCGCTGATCACATAGCGGCCGAGCGAGGCTTCGGACTCCGCGATCGTGCCTGAGAGCGTGCGCGCGAGGATCATCACCTCATA
>NZ_JAQGLC010000021.1 GCF_028293085.1 Sphingomonas bacterium | reverse complement strand
TGCGCCAGTTCTTGATGCGCTCCAGCACCTTGGCTTCGTTCGCCGGCCGCTTCATCGCCTTCAGCACCGCGCGCGAGGCGTGCTGGAACGGGATGTCGAGATAGGGGAGCACCAAACCCTCGGCCATCAGCGGGATGACCTGATCGACATGGGGATAGGGATAGACATAGTGCAGCCGGACCCAGGCGCCGAGCTTGCCGAGCTCGCGCGACAGATCGGTCATGTGCGCGCGGACCTCTTGGCCATGCCACATGCGGGGGTGGTGCCGGATGTCGACGCCGTAGGCCGAGGTGTCCTGGCTGATGACCAGCAGTTCCTTCGTGCCCGCTTCGATCAGCTTTTCCGCCTCGCGCAGGATCGCGTCGGGACGGCGGCTGACGAGATCGCCGCGCAGCGACGGGATGATGCAGAAGGCGCAGCGATGGTTGCACCCTTCCGAGATCTTCAGATAGCTGTAATGGCGCGGGGTGAGCTTCAGCCCGCTTTCCGGCACCAGGTTGAGGAAGGCGTTGGGCGGCATCGGTGCCGCCTCGTGCACCGCGCCGACCACTTCCTCATATTGATGCGCGCCGGTCACGGCGAGCACCTTGGGGAAGCGGGTGCGGATCATCTCCGCTTCCTTGCCCATGCAGCCGGTGACGATGACCCGGCCATTCTCGGCGATCGCCTCGCCGATCGCTTCGAGGCTCTCTTCCTTGGCGGAATCGAGGAAGCCGCAGGTGTTGACGAGGACGACATCGGCGCCGGCATAGTCGGGCGACATCGCATAGCCGTCCGAGCGGAGCTTGGTCAGGATGCGTTCGCTATCGACCAAATTCTTCGGACAGCCGAGCGAAACCATGCCGATTTTCGGCGGGGTGGGGAGGATCGTTGCCATGGGAAGCCGCGCACATAGGCGCATTGCACGGAATTTTCCAGTCGTGCGTGTCTGGAGTATCCAGTCAGCGCTTTGGTCCAGATCGAGAAGGACGGAAATGACTGATAAGGTCGATTATGTCGAAGTGGGGCGTGCGGCTCATGAACTCGAAGCCGCGCGCGGGTCCGAAGGTGCTTGCCGATATGCTGCTCGCTTGGCGCAAGAGGCGTTGGCGGAGCAAAAACCAGAGGATCACGCTTTCTGGCGGGCCGTCGAACGGAGCTTTACCGTTCGATAATTTTGCCGATCCGTTGGCCGGTCGACGTTTTGCCATTCGTTTCAAGCAAGGTCGAGAATCCGTGCCTGGGCCTGCTTCTCGACTTCGCCTGAAGCGAACGGCAGAGATGATTGCGAAATCTACCCTGGAGCACCGAACATTGCCCTATGCCGAATTCATCTTACGGCCACATCCCGATTGCCCGAGCCGCGCCGTTCGGTCGATTGCCGTCACAGCACGGAGAGATACGGACATGCTGAGCCTGACCTATCGCGTGACCGGCGCGATCGACAATGTGCTATGGCCCGCATCGGCTGAGCCCGCCTTCACGGACGAGCTCTGGCGGCATAGCTGCTTTGAGGCCTTTGTCGGGGATGAGGGCACGCCGCGCTATGTCGAGCTCAACATCGCGCCGTCGACGGAATGGGCGGCGTATGATTTTGACGATCACCGGACGGGTATGCGGCGAGCCAGCGGCGTGGCGGTGAGCGGTGTGGTTTGGCAGCCCGCGGCGGATGTCGCCGAACTGCGGGCAACGGCCAGCCTGCCCGGACTGGCGGCCGCGAATTGGGACGTCGCCCTGACGACGGTGATCGAGGAACGCGACGGGACCAAATCCTTCTGGGCGCTCGCCCATCCGGCCGGGCCGGAGGATTTCCACAACCGGGATTGCTTTACCGCCCGCCTCGCGGCACCCAGCGGCGCATGAAATTCGGTATCGATCGTCTGCTCGCCGATCCCGTCCTGCGCGCGCTCGAGGGCAAGCGCGTGGCATTGCTCGCGCATCCCGCCTCGGTGACCGCGGACCTGACTCATTCGCTCGACGCGCTGGTGGCGAGCGGGCTGAACGTGACGGCGGTATTCGGCCCGCAGCACGGCGTGCGCGGCGATCTGCAGGATAACATGATGGAGTCGCCCGACTTCACCGATCCGACCTACGGCATGCCGGTGTTCAGCCTCTACGGCGAAGTCCGCCGTCCCACGGGTCAGTCGATGGGCACGTTCGACGTGATCCTGATCGACCTGCAGGATCTGGGCTGCCGCATCTACACCTTCATCACGACCCTGCTCTATGTTCTCGAAGCGGCGGCGGCGCATGGCAAGGCAGTCGTTGTGCTGGACCGGCCCAACCCCGCCGGGCGCCCGATCGAGGGACAGGCCCTGCTGCCGGGGTGGGAGAGCTTCGTCGGAGCCGGGCCGATGCCGATGCGGCACGGGATGACGCTGGGCGAGCTCGGCCACTGGTTCGTCGCCCAGAAGGGCCTCGACCTCGACTATGGCGTCATCGCGATGGAGGGCTGGGCGCCCGAAATGGCGCCGGGCTTCGGCTGGCCGCTTGACGAGCGGGTCTGGATCAATCCCAGCCCGAA
>NZ_JAQGLC010000003.1 GCF_028293085.1 Sphingomonas bacterium | reverse complement strand
CCGATCTCGGCGTAATGATCTCGGCGAGCCACAATCCCTATTCCGACAACGGCATCAAAGTGTTCGGGCCGGACGGCTACAAGCTCTCCGACGCCGACGAGCTGGCGATCGAGGCGCTGATCGACGGCGACGTGCCGCTCGCCGCGTCGCCCGATATCGGCCGTGCCCGGCGCGTCGAGGATGCGCGCGGCCGCTACATCCATTTTGCGAAATCGACCTTTCCCGCGCATCTGCGCCTCGACGGCCTCAAGATCGTCGTCGATTGCGCCAATGGCGCCGCCTATCAGGTCGCGCCCTCGGCCTTGTGGGAGCTGGGTGCCGAGGTGATCGCGATCGGCACCACCCCCAATGGCAAGAACATCAATGACGGCGTCGGCTCGACCGCGCCGCAGGTGCTGTGCGAGACGGTGGTTGCCTCGGGCGCGGCGCTCGGCATCGCGCTCGACGGCGATGCCGACCGGCTGATCCTGGTCGACGAGCTCGGCCATGTCGTCGATGGCGACCAGCTGATGGCGACGATCGCCAGCGGCTGGGCGCGGCAGGGGCGGCTGAACAATGGCGGGCTGGTCGCGACGGTGATGTCGAACCTCGGGCTCGAACGGCATCTGGCGGCGCAGGGGATCAAGCTGATCCGCACCCAGGTCGGCGATCGTTACGTGCTCGAGGCGATGCGGGCGCAGGGCTATAATGTCGGCGGCGAGCAGTCCGGCCACATCATCCTGTCGGACTATGCGACGACGGGCGACGGGCTGGTCGCGGCGCTGCAGGTGCTGGCCGAGCTGGTCGAGAGCGGCTTGCCCGCAAGCGAGCTGCTCCACCGCTTCGAGCCGCTGCCGCAACTGCTCAAGAATGTGCGTTTCAAGGGTGGCAAGCCGCTCGAGGCGGAAGCGGTAAAGGCGGTGATCGCCGAGGCCGAGGCCGAGCTGGAGGGCAAAGGCCGGCTGGTGATCCGCCCCTCGGGCACCGAGCCGGTGATCCGGGTGATGGCCGAGGGCGATGATCCGGCACAGGTCGAGCGCGTGGTCGACCGCATCTGCGACGCGGTCCGCGTCGCGGCGGCCTGAGAGAGGCTTGCGATGCTTGAGATGCGCCCCGATTGCGAACGCTGCGGCACCGATCTTCCCGCCGACGAGGCCGGCGCCTTCATCTGCTCGTTCGAATGCACCTTCTGCGCAGCCTGTGCGGAAACGCTCGACGATCGCTGCCCCAATTGCGGCGGCGAGTTGATGGACCGACCGGCGCGGGTCGATGACGCGCTGGAACGTCACCCGGCGTCCACGGTGCGGAAGTTCAAGGGCAGGAAGTGACACCCCGTATCCTGATCATCGCCGGCTCCGATTCGGGCGGCGGCGCCGGCATCCAGGCCGATATCAAGACGGGGACGATGCTCGGCGGCCATGCGATGACGGCGATCGCCGCGATCACCGCGCAGAACACTTTGGGCGTGCAGGCGGTGATGCCGGTGCCGACCGACATGGTGATCGCCCAGATCGATTCGGTCGTCAGCGACATCGGCGTCGATGCGGTGAAGATCGGCATGATCGGCTCGGCCGAGACCGCCCATGCCGTGGCGGACCGGCTGGAAAAACTGGCGGACGTCCCGATCATCTTCGATCCGGTGATGGTCGCGACGAGCGGTGCCGCCCTGGCCGACGATGCCACGATCGCTGCCTTTGCGCGGCTGATCGGCATTGCGACCGTCGTGACGCCGAACCTGCCCGAATTGGCGGCATTGGGCGGCGAGAATGCCCTGCGCGGGCGCGGCGCAATGCTGATCAAGGGCGGGCATGCCGAGGGCGAAGAACTGGTCGATCGGCTGATCCTCCCGGACGGCGGCGAGATACGCTGGGCGGATCCGCGCATCGAAACGCGCCACAGCCATGGCACCGGCTGTACCCTGGCGAGCGCCATCGCGACGGGGCTCGGGCGCGGCATGACGCTGGCCGATGCGGTCGCACGGGCGCGGACGTTCGTCCGGCTGGCGTTGCGCGAGGCGCCCGGTTTCGGGGGCGGCCATGGTCCGATGGGGCACCAGGCAGTGCGGCTCGACAGCGACCTCGGCGGGCCGATGCTCAACCAGGTCACGCTGCCGCTCGCCGATTACGAGGCGAGCGCCGCCTTCTATCGGTTGCTCGGGCTGCGCCAGATCGTCGAATCCGCGCCGCGCTATGCCCGGTTCGAAAGCGCCGGCGGCGCGACACTGTCGATCGAGACGTCGGAGGAGGTCGCGGGCAAGCCGGTGGTCTTCCTCGAATGCGGCGATCTGGATGCGCTGGTCGCGCGGCTGCGCGGCACCGGCGTCGCCGTCTCCGATCCGGTAATGCAAAGCTGGGGCTGGCGCGAGGCCCGCCTCGCCGATCCCGCCGGCAATACGCTCTGTCTCTATCAGGCTGGCGAGAATCGTCGCTTTCCGCCATGGCGCCTGGCGTGACCCGTCCCTCGCTCAAGCATGAGAAACTCTGCCTCGCCCCCGTCGCCGGCGTGGACGAGGCCGGGCGCGGGCCGCTTGCCGGGCCGGTCGTCGCGGCGGCGGTGATCCTGCCGGCCAAGGGCATTCCGCGCGGCATCGACGATTCGAAGAAGCTCAGCGCCACCGAACGCGCCCGCCTTCACGATCGGCTGCGCGACTGCGCGATCGTCGGGGTCGGCATTGTCGAGGCCGACGAGATCGATCGGCTCAACATCTATTGGGCGACGATGAAGGCCATGACCTTGGCGGTCGAGGCACTGGGGCTGCTGCCCGCGCATGTGCTGGTCGACGGCAATCGCCTGCCACGCTGGACGCACCAGGCGACCGCGATCGTCTCGGGCGATGCGATCTCGCTGTCGATCGCCGCCGCCTCGATCATCGCCAAGCACACTCGCGACGCGATCATGATCGCCCATGCCGAATCGCACCCGCAATATGGCTGGCACTCGAACAAGGGCTATGGTTGCCGCGCCCATCTCGATGCGCTGCGCATCCACGGCCCTTCGCCGCTGCACCGCCGCAGCTTCGGGCCGGTCGCCCAGGCCTTTCTCGATTTCTAGCCATATCTGGATTTGTGAGTCTTTTGGGCCACACACCATGGATTGAGTCCCTGTGGATAACTCGACTCAATATCTGGGCTGCTTGCTGAAATGTTCCGGTTTGTTAACGATTTGGCAACCAAATCGTTAACTAAACTCTGCTTGACCCGAGTCCGCACATCCGCAGGGATGCGCCGCTCTTGAATGGGGGCAGTACCGATGGGCGTTATAGACAAGGTTAAGGCGCGCGTCGCGGCGC
>NZ_JAQGLC010000372.1 GCF_028293085.1 Sphingomonas bacterium | reverse complement strand
TCGAAATTGGTGCTGAGCGCCTGTCCCGTCGTGATCGGGATCTCCTGCCCGACCAGGATGCGCGCCTCCTGATTGTCGAGCGTGGTCAGGCTGGGTGCCTGGAGCAGGTTCGAGGTCGTGTCGCTCTTCACCGCGTTGATGATCGACCCGAAGATCGCATCCTTGCCGATGTTGAACGCGCCGCCGCCGAATCCGCCCGACGCGCCGAGGATCGAGCTGAGCGCGGATTGCGCGAGCGAATCGCTGACCGCGCTGCCGGTGGTCGTGACCGTGGTGGTGCCGTTGACCGTGGTGGTGGTGGTCGCGAGCTGTCGCGCGCCGATCGCGCCGGCGATGGTCAGCAGATTGGGCGCGGAGTTGCTGTAGGTCGTCGCGAAGCTCGGCACCCCGCTGCCGGGGAGGCCCGCCAGCAGGAACTGGACGCCGAGCCTGCTCGCGGTCGCGTCCGAGACCTCGGCGACGATCGCCTCGACCAGCACCTGCTCGCGCCTTGTGTCGAGCTGGCGCACCACTTCGGACAACTGACGCTGCACCTCGGCGGGCGCGGCGATGACGATCGCGTTGGCGCCGGCGAAGCGAGTCACCACCGCGGCGGTGCGGCCGCCCTCGGCAACGATCGCCGGCTGGCCGGTGCCGCCGCTGATCGGGGCCGCCTGCTGCACCTGGGGCTGGGCCGCGGCGCTGTTGTTCTGCGTATCGTTGCCGGTGCCGCCGAAATTGGACCTGGACAGAGTGTTGGTCGTGGCCGGCTGAGTCGGCGTCTGGCCGACAAGCTGCTGGAGCACGGGCAGAAGCTGCTCGGCATCGGCGTTTTCAAGAAAGACGACCTTGATCTCGGTGCCGTTCTTGGCGCGCCGGTCGAGATCCTCGGCAACGGCGGCGAGCCGCGACACGGTCGAGGGATCGCCGCGCAATGCCACCGAATTGGAGCCGACGATCGCGACGACGCTGACGCCCTGCCCGCTGCTCGCGCCCTGGGCGCTCTGCCCGACCAACGCCTGCAGCGCGGTCGCGATTTCGCGCGCACCGGCGTTCTTGAGCGCAATCACCCGGGTCGAGGCATTGTCGGTGTCGATCTGGCGCAGCACCTCGCGCACGCGGCGGACATTGTCGGCGAAATCGACGATGACGATCGAATTGCCGCCGCGATTGGCGGTGACCGACCCCTGCGCGCTGACCAGAGCCCGCACCGTATCGACCGCCGACGCCGCATCGATCGAGCGCAGCCGGACGATCTCGGTGACGAAGCTGTTGCGCGCAGCTCCACGCGATCCGACCCGGCTCGGCTGGGAAGCGGCATTGTCGGTCGGCTGGATCCGGAAGGCGCCGTTCGAGGTCGGCACCGCGACCAGGCCGTTGGCGCGCAGCGTCGAGAGGAACACCTCGAAATATTCGGAGCGCGACAGCGGCCGATCGGTGACGACGGTCACCTTGCCCTGCACGCGGGCGTCGATGATGAAGGTCCGCCCCGTCACCCGCGCCGCATCGGCGATGAAGGCGCGGATATCGGCGTCGCGCACGTTCATCGTCGTCTGCGCCGAGACCGTACCGACGAGCACGGCAGCGAGGACAGGTGCAAGAATCAGTTTCTTCATTGGCCCGCGATCGTGATGGTGAGGGAAAGGGTATCGTTGCCGCGCTCGACCGTGACCGGAATCGTGCCGCCCTTGCCGATCTGCGCGCCGAGCTGTTCCATGTCGCCCTGCCCGGTCACGGCGCGGCCGTTGATCGCGGTGATGACATCGCCTTCGCGCAGGCCGGCCTGGCGGAAGGCGATGCCCGAACCCTGCGGGCGCACGACGAGGCCGCTGACGCGGCCGCCATCGACGCGCGGGATGAAACCGATGTCGCTGCGCAGCTGGGTCGGCGTCACGCCCCTAGCGCCGCCGCCAGGCAAGGGCGGAACGGGACCGAGCAATGACGGTGCAGCACCGGCCGGGGGTGGCGGCACGACGGGCGCGACCGCCCCACTCTGATCGATGAACAGATCCTCGTCGGCGCCGCTGCGATCGATCGTGACATGATCGAACGCCACCGCCTTCAATTTGACGCCCGGGCTGATCTCGTCGCCGACCGCGACACTCTGCTGGACGCCGTCGGGTCCGGCGATGATCGCCGAGCCGCCGCCGGTCGCATCGTTCATGCGCGTGCCGAACAGGGTGAGTTGCAACGACGTAACGGTCAAAGGCTTGCCCTCGTCCCCACCGCTCAGCCGGAAGAAGGGATCGAAGCCCTGCAGCACCGCCGTCGGCGAGCCCGCAAAGCCGGGCTGGACGGGCTGCCACGGCCCCAGCGCGCCCACCGGCGTCACCAACACCCAGAACAGCCGCGCGCACTGCGCCGCCAGCCCTGCGAGCAGCAGCAGCTCAAGCGCCGAATAGACATTGGTGCGGGGCAATCGTCGCAACAGCGCACGCGCCCGCGCATCCAGAACCAATCGCATGCGGACATTTCCCCGATCGCGAACCTGCTAGGCGGCGATTGTTACAGTCGTACGGTGGTCCTGTGAACCATGTGAGACAGCGGGATATACGCGGTGACGCTGGAAAAGCCCTAGAGGATTTGGCACAATCGGCCGCGATGCCACAGCCCGCCTTTATCGATGAGCCGTCGTCCCCATTCGGATCGGGCCTGCCCGCCGAAGCGATGGTTGCCCATCTAACTGCGCAACCCGGCGTGCAACGCGTGCCGAGCCCCAAGCTGACCCTGTTCCTGCGCCGCGCCTTTCTCGATCCGGAAACCTGCACGGCGATCATCGCGCGAATCGACGCGCAGCGCCGGCCGTCGACGATCTCCGACTATAATGGCGACGCGGCTTTCCGCACGAGCGAGACCTGCGATCTCGATCCGAACGATCCGGCGGTCGCCGCGGTCGAGGCGAAGATCATGGCGTTCACCGGCCTCGATCCCGCGTTCGGCGAGCCGATGCAGGGGCAGCGCTATGCCATCGGGCAGGAGTTCAAGGGCCATACCGACTATTTCGAACCCTCGGGCGTCGATTACGAGCGCTTCTGCAGCGTCGCCGGCAACCGCACCTGGACGGTGATGATCTATCTCAACGAACCCGAGGCCGGCGGCGCCACGCGGTTCAAGGCGATCGACAAGATCGTCCAGCCCGAGACGGGCAAGCTGCTCGCCTGGAACAACCGCCGGGTGGATGGCACACCCAACCCGGCGACGATCCACCAGGGCATGAAGGTGCGCAGCGGCGTGAAATACGTCATCACCAAATGGTTTCGCGAGCGACCCTGGGGCTGGTGACGACGCCGACCAAAAAAGGCGCCACCGCTTTCGCGGCGACGCCCCTTTTGCGATCGGTTGAACGGATCAGAACTTGAGGGAGATCTCCGCGCCGAAGGTACGCGGCGCGTTGAAGTTGCCATAATCGCCGAGGACGTTGCCCACATTACCGATTGTGACGATGTTGGGGACGCCCGCCACCGCGTTCGACTGGACGGCCGGCAGGCTGTTCGACGGATCGCGACGGAAGACATATTGTTCGTCGAACATATTGCGCACCCAGACGCTGAACGTCACCTTCTGGTTGTCCGACACCTTGATGTTCGCCAGCGAGAGGCGGCCGTTCACGATGAACGACGCATCATTGTGCGTCGCGAACTGATCGAACGCCTGCGTCGATTGCGAGTAGTTCGCGTCGAGGTGGATCTTCGCGGTGGTGCCGGCGTCGCTGATCGGCAGGCTGTAGTCGATCGAACCGCTCGCCGCGTTGCGCGGCGTGAAGACGATGTAGAACTTCTGCAGGACGGTTGTGGATTTGCCCGTCGGAACGCCCGCCGCGGTGAATTCCTGGTACGTGACCGGAACCGCGGGGATGTCGGTGTAGGTATAGGCATAGGACGCATTCAGCGTCAGCCCTTCGACCGGCTGCAGCGTCAGGTCCGCCTCGATACCGCGGATCTTGGTTGTGCCCGGGGCATTGAACGTGACCAGGTTGTTGAAGTTGCCGGTCGCGGTCGGCTGGATCGTGCTGAGGTCAACCTGGCTGCCCTTGCGGTCCATCATATAGGCCGCAAGGTTGAAGCGCGCCTTGTGATCCCAGAAATCAGTCTTCAGGCCGACTTCGTAGGACTTGACGTCTTCGGGGTCGAACGCGCGGTAGTCCGCCGTGCGCGAGCTGGCGCCGCCAGCGCGATATCCGGTCGCGTATTTTGCGTAGACATGGATGTCGGAGCTGACGTCGTAGGCGATCGTCGCCATCGGATTGAAGCGGTTCCAGGTCTTGTCGAGCGGCTTGTAGCCATTGGCCGCGAGCACGGCCGCGCTCGCGGTATCGTAGTTGATGTTGCGCGAGAAATGCAGGACGCCGCGCTTCTCGTCATGGGTGTAGCGTCCGCCGACCGTCAGGTGAAGCGCGTCCTCAAGGAAGTTGCCGGTCACCTGACCATAGGCGGCGTAGCTCTTCGACCATACTTCCGATGCGCGGTCGATCGAGCGGCAGCCGACCGTCGAGCCGAAGCCGGCCGAGCCGGTGCACGCATCGAGAATGACGTAGTTCGCCCCGACGACCTGACCTGCGCCGTTGAGGACGGCGACGGCACCGTTGGAGTTGGGCGTCGCCGCATCGTCGCTGACATGCTCGTTGAAATAATAGAGGCCAGCGACATAATCGAAGTTCGAGACCGAGCCGACCGCCTGCAATTCCTGGCTGAACTGATGCTGATAGAGATCGGCAAGGCTGTAGCGGCTGAAGCCACACGGCGCCGCCGCCGTGCACGCAGCGGTCAGATTGACGACCGGCACGCGGTGCGCGCCGCCCGAGTTATCCCACTGAGTCGCCGTCACGCCGCGCCACGCGGTGATCGAGCGCAGCTCGATCTCGGGGGCAAGGCTCCATTTGAGCGTGTTGGTGAAGCCGTGAGTCTTGTCGACGCTGACCTGCTGCGGCACGCCGATATCGGCGGTGTCCATGCGCGTCGTGCCGTTGACGACCACGCCGGGCAGGAGCGAGCGGATGGTGCCCGATACGCCGGTATAGGCAGTGCCGGGAAGCACGCAGTTCGGCGCGGTGGCGAGTGAGGCCGGCGCCGTGTTCGTGCCGCCGCTCGGGCAATTGTTCGGGTTATAGTTGAGCAGCTGGCTGTAGAAGGGCGTGTTCTTGTCCTGCGCGACATCGTACGAGAAATCGTCCGTGATCGTGTCGGTCGGCTTCCACCGCACCGCGGCGCGGAAGCCTTGACGGTCATAATAGTTCCAGCCGACCGAGCCCGGCAGCGGATCCTTGGTGGTTTCGTTCTGATGCTGGATGACGCCGTCGAGCTTCAGGCTGAAGCCCTTGAACTCGGGCAGGTCGACATGCCCGTCCATATTATACGCGCCGTAATTGCCCATGCCGCCCGTGAAGCGACCACCGAACTCGCCGCTCGGCGCCCTGGGGACAATGCTCAGCGCGCCGCCTTCGGTGTTGCGGCCGAACAGCGTGCCCTGCGGACCCTTGAGGACTTCGATCCGCTCAACGTCGAACAGGCCGGCGTTCAGGCCGTGCTGGCGGCCGAGATAGACGCCGTCGATATAGATGCCGACGCCCTGCTCGCGGGCGGGCTGGTTGGCGTCGAGCGGAACGATGCCGCGAATGCCGACGGTCAGCGCCGACTGGCGCGCTTCGAAGGTCGCGACGCGCAGCGACGGGACGCCCCCATCAGCGAGATCGTACAGGCTTTGCACATGGCGGTCGGTCAGCGTGGCCGAGCTCATCACGCTGATCGCGATTGGCGTCTTCTGCAGATTCGTCTCGCGCTTCAGCGCGGTCACCACGATATCGGGGATCTGGCCTTCGTCGGCCGGCGCGTCCTTCACGGGATCGGCGGCAGGTACGGCGTCGGTTGCCACCGGCTTCGCCGGCTCATCGGCCGCAAATGCCGGCGAGATCATGGTTGCGAGCATTGCCCCGCCCAACATGAGTTGCAGGCGGAAGCTCGATTTGTAGCGCATTTGAAGTCACCCCTTCGTGAGAACGTCTCGTTCTGAGGGGCCGCCTAAGGAGGTTATGCGACAGCAATGTTACGGTGAGTGTCATATAACCAGAACCAAAGAGTCATGTTATCGTCACAAACCGATGCCGCACGACACTATGTATAGTTGTTTCAATGAAAATCGCAGGAGCGCGCAGAAGCGCTTACTATAGAATCACGGTAAAATTATTGGCGTCGCGAGGACTTTTCTCCCGCGCCATTGATAGCAAGCGCCGATTCGGCGTCCGCGACTCTGGTTCCCGCAAGAATGATTCGCGACGACAGTGACATACGGCACCCGCGATTCGCCGACATCGCGATCGGGTGATGGTGGGCGCGACAGGGATTGAACCTGTGACCCCACCCGTGTGAAGGGTGTGCTCTACCGCTGAGCTATGCGCCCCCGAAGGGAAGCGAGCCGATAAGGCCGAGCCTTCGCCCTGTCCAGCCGAAAAGCGTCCAGCCGAAAAGCGTCCCGCCTACGGAGCGAGCCCGGAAGCCTCGGCTCTCCAAGTGATGCAACGCCGCCGACCTTGCGGTCCGCGGCGCCGGA
>NZ_JAQGLC010000369.1 GCF_028293085.1 Sphingomonas bacterium | reverse complement strand
CGCCGCCGACGTAACCAGTCGCGATTCGATGGAGGCGCTGGTCGCGCGCGCGGTGGAGCGGTTCGGCAGGGTCGATGTGCTGATCAACAATGCCGGCATCATGCCCATCTCGCGGCTCGACATGCTCGACATCGACGCGTGGGACGCGATGATCGACACCAATATCAAGGGCGTGCTCCATGCGATCGCCGCCGCGCTGCCACGAATGAAGGCGCAGAAATCCGGCCATATCATCTCGATCTCGTCAGTCGCCGGGCACAAGATCAATGGCGGCTCAGCCGTCTATGCCGCGACCAAGCATGCCGTACGGGTGATCTCCGAGGCGCTGCGGCAGGAGGTCACTACTGACGGCATCCGCGTGACGATCATTTCGCCCGGCGCGACCGAGAGCGAATTGTTCGACAGGATCACCGACCCCGCCTCGCTCAAGCGGCTCGCCGGCGCCGCGGCCATCGCCCTGCCCGCGGACTCGGTGGCGCGCGCCATCGCCTATGCGATCAGCGAGCCCGATGCGGTCGACATCAACGAAATCCTGATCCGTCCCCAGGCGCAGGAGATGTGAAAGCCGTGCACAAGCTTC
This sequence comes from Sphingomonas bacterium, assembly GCF_028293085.1. GTDB lineage: Bacteria > Pseudomonadota > Alphaproteobacteria > Sphingomonadales > Sphingomonadaceae > Sphingomonas. The sequence goes on along the minus strand of NZ_JAQGLC010000369.1, from coordinate 1,996 downwards.
GTTGACACGGGCGCTGATCGAGGCATAAACCAATCACTGTCTGAATAAAGAGTGGAGAGACAGATGGCAGCGCAAGGGCCCCTGATCGTCGGCATCGGCGGCACAACCGGTGGCGGCTCCTCGACTGAGGCGGCGCTCCGCATCGCCCTTGCCGCCGCCGAGGCCCGTGGCGCCCGTACCCTGATGTTCGGCGGCGAGGCGATCGCCGCCCTGCCGCATTATGATCCGAAATCGCCCACGCGCGCGCCGGGCGAGGCCGCGCTGGTCGCGGCGGTGCGCGAGGCGTCCGGCCTGATCCTCGCCAGCCCGGGCTATCACGGCAATGTCTCCGGAGTCGTCAAGAACGCGCTCGACTTGCTCGAGGAGACCGCACGCGACGCCCGCCCCTATCTCACCGATCTGCCGGTCGGCCTGATCGCCACTGCCTATGGCTGGCAGGCGACGGGCAGCACGATCGCCGCGCTACGCGCGATCGTCCACGCCTTTCGCGGCTGGCCGACACCCTTCGCCGCAGCGGTCAATTGCCGGCTGAGCCGCTTCGACGGGAACGGCGCGCCGAGTGATCCCGAAGTGGCGGAGCACCTTGCGCTGGTCGGTCGCCAGGTCGCTGATTTCGCGTTGCGCCCGCCCGTGTCGCTCGACATCGCGTCCTGACCGGCCCGATGCGGCCGAACAGGAGAAAAGGATAGGCATGACCAACACCCCAACGCAGCGCGCACGCGACATCGCCGTCCGGGCCGAGGCCTTTGTCCGCGAGACGATCGCCCCTTATGAGCGCGATCCGCGCTGCGGCGCGCACGGCCCCTCGGCCGAGCTTGTCGCCGAGTTGCGTGGCCATGCCCGCGCCGCGGGGCTGATGACGCCGCACATCCTCGCCGACGGCAGTCATCTCGATCATGTCGAGACCGCGATCGTGCTGCGCGCCGCCGGGCTCTCTCCGCTCGGCCCGGTCGCGATCAACGTCGCCGCGCCCGATGAGGGCAATATGTTCCTGCTCGGCAAGGTCGCGACCGCCGAGCAGAAAGAGCGTTTCCTCAAACCCCTGATCGCGGGCGAGGCCCGTTCCGCCTTCTTCATGACCGAGCCTGCCGATGAGGGCGGCGCGGGTTCCGATCCGTCGATGATGCAAACGGTCGCGCGGCAGGACGGCAATCATTGGGTGATCGATGGCCGCAAGGCGTTCATCACCGGCGCCGACGGTGCGGCGGTAGGGATCATCATGGCGAAGACCGGGCATGGCGCCACCCTGTTCCTGGTCAATCTGCCCGATCCCGCAGTCCGTATCGAGCGCGTGCTCGACACGATCGACAGCTCGATGCCGGGCGGCCATTCGATCGTCGCGATCGACGGGCTGCGCGTGCCCGCCGACCAGATATTGGGCGAGCCCGACCAGGGGTTCAGATACGCCCAGGTCCGGCTGGCCCCCGCGCGGCTGACGCATTGCATGCGGTGGCACGGCGGCGCCACTCGCGCCAACGAGATCGCCACCGCCTATGCCTGCCGGCGCCAGGCCTTTGGCAAGCCGCTGATCGATCATGAGGGCGTCGGCTTCATGCTCGCCGAGAATCTGATCGACCTGAAACAGGCCGAACTGATGATCGACTGGTGCGCCGGCGTGCTCGACGGCGGCGCACCCGGCACGGCAGAAAGCTCGATGACCAAGGTCGCGGTGTCGGAGGCGCTGATGCGCGTCGCCGATCGCTGTGTGCAGGTCATGGGCGGCACCGGCGTATCGGGCGATACGATCGTCGAACAGATCTTCCGCGAGATCCGCGCCTTCCGTATTTATGACGGGCCGACCGAGGTTCATAAATGGAGCCTCGCGAAGAAGATCAAGCGTGACGCCAATGCCGCGATGCAGGAGCGATAGGCGATGACGACGGACATGCTCGCGGGACGCGTGGCGCTGGTGACTGGGGCGTCGTCCGGGCTCGGCGCCCGCTTCGCGAAGATCCTTGCCGGCGCAGGCGCCCGGGTCGTGCTCGGTGCGCGGCGC
>NZ_JAQGLC010000361.1 GCF_028293085.1 Sphingomonas bacterium | reverse complement strand
GAATTGCTGCGCCGGCTCGCCCATCCCTTCGGGTTCCAGTCTTTCGGGGGGGTGAGGGGGATGGACTGGCAGTCGTCGGGCCTCTCCCCCAGCGTGTGCGGCGCGCTGAGGCGGGGCCTCAGGCCTTTGTCGGGCGAACTCGGCATCCATGTCTGCGGCGGCCGCGGCAAGCAGTCGCGCCGCACGCCCGACGAACTGGTCGCGATCGGCGAGCGCGTCGGGCTCGACGGCGCCGGCCTCGCCCGCACCAGCCGGCTCGTCGCGAAGGTCGACAGCGCCGCGGTGCAGGACGGGTTCGATCTTTATCTCCATGGCTTCATCGTCACGGACGACGGGCAATGGGTGGTGGTGCAGCAGGGCATGAACGGCGCGGTCCGCCAGGCGCGGCGCTATCACTGGTCGTCGGAAGGGCTGACCAGCTTCGTCGATGCGCCGCACGCCGCGATCGAGGGCAGGGGCCAGGGCAATATCGTCAACCTCGCGGATCGCCGCGCCGCCGCCTCGCGCACCGCCCAGCTCGAGCTGCTTCGCGATCTCGGGCCCGACCGGATCGTGCGCGAGGTCGCGGCGCTGCGACCCGCGCCGCCGCCGTCCGACCAGCCGATGCTCCCGCACCTCGTCCTGCCGGGCCATCACGACGTGCGCCCGGCCGACGTCATGATCCGCCGCCTCCACGGCACGCTCGCCGCCGCGGCGGAATGCGGCCCGGTCGATTTCCCCGAGCTGCTGCTGGTGCCGGGCGTCGGCGCGCGGACGGTGCAGTCGCTCGCCATGGTCGCCGAGGTGATCCACGGCGCGCCCTGCCGCTTCGCCGATCCCGCCCGCTTCTCGCTCGCGCATGGCGGCAAGGACCGGCATCCCTATCCCGTCCCGATCAAGGTCTTCGACCGGACCATCGCGGTGATGAAGGCCGCGGTCGAAAGCGCGAAGCTCGGCAATGACGAGAAGCTCGCGGCGATCCAAAGGCTCGATATCCAGGCAAGGCTGCTCGAACGCCACGCTACTGGCCCCGATCTGCAAACCTTCGTCGCCGAGGAATTCCGCAATTCGCACGATTATGGTGGGCGTAGCGTATTCGGTTGGGAACCGGCGGACGCCGTACCCGGTAAAGCGCGCGAAAGATTCTAGGGCAGCTTCAACCAACTCTAATCGTCACCCCCGGACTTGTTCCGGGGCCCATCGGGCCGCACACCGGCACGTTCCGGCTCTTGCGCGCCGCAGCCCGGAATGACGGAAGGGTATCGCTGGCTTCTGTCGATCGGCGTTGGACTAAGCTTTGCGAGCATCCTTGCAGTGCATCGTCGTGCGGCTGTGTCCGCCGCGAGGTAGCGGTGGGAGGTGCTTGACCCCCAGCTCTATCTTGTCGTCCTCGCCCTTCACGCGCATCAGATCCGCTTCACATGTCAGCATGTCCGGCGCTTCCTCGCCCAGCGTCGTGGCGACGCCGCCATCGCGGAAGAGGGTGAAGGAGCAGCGATATCCTCCACCATGATGACGGCAGCTCAGGTCCCGGATATGGAGATTGGCCGTCTCGTCGCTTCCGGCGTTGTACCAGAGCGACGCTATCCAGTTGCTATTACCGATCATGGCGTTGACTTCGAGATCGTACCAGATCGCAGCCTGGACTTCCTCGACGGGAGCGGGCGATTCAGATGTCACCGCCGCGATAAGGGCAAGGATCGAAAGCATCGCGCTATCCTATACCGTCAGTGCGCCTGTTCCACCCAGCGCGGCGATCATCCCCGGCGTTGGAAACGGATCGGGTCGCTCCCACCTCCGCGCAGTAGTGGCGATCGATTCAACCCAGCCCCGAATCATTGCACCGTGCTGACCGGCCGGCTGCACCCGCTCCCGGCTTGCTCTTTCCCATGACGGCCGAAGCCTGCTTCTCCCGTCCCTGTTACGGCTCAAACGCCCCCTGTTCCCGCCGGAGCTCACCCTGTTCCGCGAAAAATCCGCCCTGTTATTCAATAACAGGGTGAAGCGCGGCCAAGCCTCTGAAACAAGCTGGAAAAATGCCCAAAAAATCCAACAAAATCGGCAATAACAGGGCGAAAAATAAAATCCTGCGGTTTGCCCTGTTATCGGCCCGGAACAGGGGGGCGCCGCCCCTTATCGGGCGCTCAATATTTCACCCCGAGCAGCCACGGCTTCACCTGTCCGGTCGGCTTCGCCACGCCGTCGATCCGCTCCGCCTTGATCAGCCGCACCGGGCTCAGGATCATCTGCCCCTTCATCGGGCCCGAGCCCGCGCCGATCGGCTTGGCCAGGATGCGGCGCACCACGTCCATGCCGGCGACGACATGGCCGAATGCGGCATAGCCGGGATAATTGGGGCCTGCGTCCATGCTCGGATGCGCGCCGAGCATGATCGCGAAATTGCCCGTCGCCGAATCCGGGTTGCCGCCATGCGCCATCGAGATGACCGTGTCGGTGTGCTTGATGCCCGTCCGGCTGGTCGGCTCGAGCGGCACCGCGCTCAGCATGCGCCGCGCATCGGTGCCGATGCCGCCCTGGATGAAGCCATAGGTCGGTGCGGTCTTGCTGCGCGCGGCGCGGTAGAAAGTGGTGTTGTCCAGCCGGCCGTCATCGACATAAGCGAGGAAGTTCGCCGTGGTTTTCGGCGCCCGTCGCGCGTCGAGCGCGAGCACGATCGGCCCGTCGGCCGTGACCAGGCGCACGCGGACCATGCCCTTGACGGATTTGTTGGCCGGCTCGGGCGCCGCCGACGCGGTGCCGGCAAGCGCGATCAGGGCCAGGGCGGAGAAGATGTGGCGCATCATGGGCTCGTGCTGGAGAATCGGGGTCGAGCTAGGGGCTGTCGTCGGAAGGCGCAAGCGCTCCGGCATCGCATTCCCTCTCCCAGCGGGAGAGGGAGGGAGCCGCTTCAGCGGCGGAAGGGTGAGGGCGACCGGCGTGATTCATTCACCCTCACCCTCCCACTGCTTCGCAGCGGGCCCCTCCCTCTCCCGTTGGGAGAGGGGTTTACCGCCGCAGCGCCCGCGCCTTTGCCAGGTCGTTGCGGATGGTCGTGGCCGCCACCCCGCCTTCGCCCATTGCGTGGCTGATCTGGTCGAGCCCGATCACGACATCGCCCGCCGCATAGAGGCCCGGCACGCTGGTCCGCTGGTGGCTGTCGACGATCAGGCAACCATCGCCCGTCCGGTCCGCGCCCAGGTCCGCCGCAAGCTCGGAGCGGACGTCGGAGCCTAGTGCCGGATAAAGGCTGTCGAACAGCCGCTTTCCCCCCGAGGTGGTCACCGCGATGCGTTCGCCCTCGATCGCGAACGCGGTGCACGGACCGTCCTCCATAGCGATGCCGGCGCCCGCCAGTCGCTGCATCGGGACAGGGTCGATCGCATGCGGCCCGTCCGGGGCGATCAATGTCAGGTCGGCGGTATAGGCGCGGAGGAACAAGGCCTCCTTCACCCCGCGCTCGCCGGTGCCGATCACCGCCACCGCCTGGTCGGTCACCTCATAGCCGTCGCACACCGGGCAATAGCGGATCAGCCCGCGCGCCAATGCCTGGTCGTGCAGCGTGTCGGGCATGTCGGGGCGGCGATTGACGACACCGGTCGCGAGCAGGATCGCGCGGGCGGCAATCTCGCCGTCCTCGAACCGCGCGAGGAACAGCTCGCCGCGCCGCTCGAGGCTCGTGACCGCGCTTTCCTTCAGGCTCGCGCCATATCGCCCGGCCTGCTCGCGCATTCGCCCGATCAGGTCGACGCCGGAGATGCCGTCGGGAAAGCCGGCATGGTTGCGCGTCAGCGGGATCATCGCCGCGCGGCTGTTGCCGGCATCGACCACCGTCACCGACAGGCGGAACCGGGCGAGGTAGATCGCGGCGGTCAGCCCCGCCGGCCCGCCGCCGATCACCAGGCAATCGGGAATCATTCAGGCCGCCTTTTCCAGCGCATAGCGCCGGCAATGTTCGAGATAGCCGGCTTCATGGCTGCCCGAGAGATCGACCACGCTTTCCCACAGCCAGGAGGGCGCATCGAGCGATCCGGTCCGCCGCGCGCCCATCGCCCTGAGCCAGTCGGCGCGGACCGCCGGTTCCATCTGCCGGGCATGCGCCTTGCCCACGACATAAGCGAGATAGCGCGCAGCCTTCACCGCCTGGCCCTGCGTGAACTGCTCGACCTCGAGCTTCAGATCCTGCGGCGCGAGCTCGCGGATGAAGACGGGGCGGCCGAGCAACCTCGTCGCGATCATCCGCTTGCCGAGATGCGGCGACAGCGCCCGCGCGCCGGCGACGACGCGCTGCGCCTGGTCTTTCGGCACCGTGGCGCCCTTCGCCGCCGGCGCAGCGGGCAATGTCGCTTCCTTCACGTCGACCAGGCCGAATTCGTCCCGGCCCTTCGCGCCCCGGATCGCGACGACCGCTGCGTAGCGCATCAGGCCGAGCGAACTGCACCCTTTCACCCACCAGGCTGCGTCGACCAGCCGGACCGCGCGATCCTCGTCCTTGTGGCCGAGCGACAGGATCAGCCGCTTGATCTCTTCGTCGGCGAACAATGCCTCCAGCGCGGCGCGCTCGGGTTCTGCGAGCGCCCAGAACTTCTTGCCGATCGGGATGACCGGCTCGGTATCGTCGATCCGCTCGCGGGCGAGATGCTCCCACCGGCGGCCGAGCGCCCGGCGGCGCACCAACCGCACCGCATCGGGCTCCGGCCCCGGGTCGCCCGCAGCCGGATCGTCGAGCGCGTCGGTATAGCCCTCGACCATCTGCTCGATCATGTGCGCGGTGGTCACGCCCGGCAGGTCGGATCCGCGCGCGGCCGTCGCAAGCGACAGCGCCAGCCGGATCAGGTCGTGCGCCGGGTTGCCGATCACCGTCTGGTCGAGATCGCGGATCTGGATCTCGATCCCGCCGCGCCCGTCGCCGAGCGGCCCGAGATTGCCGAGATGGCAATCGCCGCAGATCCAGATCGCCGGCCCCGACGGCAATCGCTTGGCCGAGGGCGAGGCGGCCAGCCAGTCGTAGAATTTCACGGTGTTGCCGCGGACAAAGGCGTGCGCGGATCGCGCCATCTTCAGCGCGCGGGCGGATTCGAGGACGGCCGAACGGTCGGCGGGCGAGGGGGGCTTCATGCGGCTCCTGGGAAAGGTCGTTGCGGTGGCAGAACGCACGATGGGCGGAAACGAGCCCGCGCCGTGACCGGCCCGTCGCGAACGCTCCCGGCGCCGGTTGCATCGGACCCGCCGGACCGCCAATCGGCGCCGCACCGGACGCAGAGCCGGCCAAGGGTCGCCATGACGGACACGATAATGCCAGAACCGGAGCGGTCGCCGCGCGGGGAATCGCTCATCCAGGTGATTCGTCGGCGCCGGCGCGACATGACGCCGCGTCAGCGATCGACGCTGATCCTGATCGGCGCCTTCTGGCTTTTCACCTTCGCGGTGCTGTCGATCCGCGCGACGCTCACCCATTCGCTTGCCTTCAACATCCTCGGGCCGCGCCGGCTGATCGTGGCGGCGTTCGGGACGTTGCTGTGTCTCCTCATGGTGGCGCTGCTCGCGCGGCTGCGCTCGCACTCCTTCTCGCGCTGGATTCTGTGGGGCGTGGCGGGCGGGCTGGCGATGGCGGTCGCGCTGACCGCGTTCAGCATGACGATGAACCGCGTGCTCGCCCCGTTGCCGGGCGCCGCGCCCGTCACCCTGGCCGAAAGCGCGCAATGGGTGCTGATCTGGCTTGGCTATTGCCTCGCCTGGACGGGCACGCATCTCGCGCTGACCTATCATTGGGACGTGCAGGACCAGCAGGCGCGCGCCTCGGCAATGACGGCGCTGGCGCAGGAGGCGCAGATCGCCGCGCTCCGTTATCAGATCAATCCGCATTTCCTGTTCAACACGCTCAACTCGATCTCGTCGCTGGTGCTGGAGCGCCGCAATGCCGAGGCCGAGACGATGCTGCTCAACCTCTCCGCCTTTGTGCGCACCACCTTCACCAAGGATCCGCGCAGCATGATCCCCCTGCGCGAGGAGATCGCGCTGCAGCAGCTCTATCTGGAGATCGAGGAAGCGCGCTTCTCCGAACGGCTCAAGGTCCTGATCGACGTGCCCGACGATCTGGCCGGTGCCGAGGTGCCGACGTTGATCCTGCAGCCGCTCGTCGAGAATGCGCTGCGCCACGGCGTCGGCCAGTCCGAGGCGATGACGATCGTCCGGATCAGCGCGGTGCGCGACGGCGACCGGCTATATCTCGCGGTGGAGGATGACGGGGCGGGCGACACGCCGGCGCCGGGCGGAAGCGGCCTTGGCCTCTCGAACGTCCGCGATCGGCTGCGCGCGCATTTTGCCGGCGGCGCAAGCCTCGCCGCCGATGCGCGGCCGGAAGGCGGCTTCCGCGCGGCTCTCGATCTGCCGCTGGAGATCGCGGCATGAGGCAGTTGCGCGCAGTGCTGGTTGATGACGAGCAGCTCGCGCTGACCCGCCTTTCGCGCTCGCTCGAGGCGGTCGACGGGGTCGAGGTCGTCGCCTCCACGACCAGCGCGCGCGAGGCGGTGCGCACCATCGGCGGGGCGCGGCCCGATCTGGTGTTCCTCGACGTCGCGATGCCGGGCCTGAGCGGTTTCGACATCGTCGGCCAGCTTCGCGGCGAGGAGGCGCCGGCGGTGATCTTCGTCACGGCCTATGATCATTATGCGGTGCAGGCGTTCGGCGTCGATGCGGTCGATTATCTGCTGAAACCCGTCGCTCCCGCGCGGTTGAAGGCGGCGGTCGGGCGGGCGCGGACCTGGCTCGACGGCCGCGCCGTCGGCGTGAAGACGCAGGCCGCGGACAGCTTCTGGGCGCACCGCCACCGCGAGGTCGTGCGCATCATGATCCGCGATGTGCAGTGGATCGAGGCCAATGGCGACTATGTCCATCTCCACACGGCCGAGGGCGGCGGGCTGGTCCGCCTGACCCTCGCGGCGCTGGAGGCGCAACTGGACGGAACGCTGTTCATGCGTGTCCATCGCTCGGCGATCTGTCGGCGGAGCCTGATCGCCGGGCTCAGGCGCAAGCCGACCGGCGCGCTCATCGCAGTGCTGGAGAGCGGTGACGAAGTGCCCGTCGGGCGCAGGTTCGGCGGCGGCCTCCGCGCACTGCTGAAGAAGATGCAAGGCTGATCGATCAAGGCGGCGGGGATGCTCGTCGCGCCCCGATGACGATCGTCGCAATGCCGTGGCGAGCCGCCCGCCCGCTGCCTAGGCGGCCTTCAAGGATACGCTGCGGCGTTTCCCAACACTCTTCGGGAGAATGTTTCATGAAGCTCACACAACGCACGCTGTTGATCTCGCTGGCCGGTTGCGCCTCGCTCGGCCTGGCCTCGGCCGCGGTGGCGCAGCAGG
>NZ_JAQGLC010000349.1 GCF_028293085.1 Sphingomonas bacterium | reverse complement strand
CAGCACGATCATCGAGCGCCGCGTCAGCCGCGCGCGAAGTGTGGTCAGCGCGAAAGTGTAGTTGGTCTCCTCGCCGCTGTAATCGATGCCCGCCGCCAGCCGCTGCAGCTCGGCGAAGGAAGCGGCGCCCGAGATCAGGCCGCTGGCGATGCGCGGGCGCGAATCGAAGGCGTGAAGCGCGACCCGGTCGCCGAGCTTCAGCGCGACCCAGGCGGTCAGCAGCATGGCGGAGACGGCGCGATCGACACGCGGCAGCCCGGCGACCGGCTCCGACATCTGGCGGCCGGCGTCGACCGCGAAGACGATCTGGTTGTTGCGCTCGGTCCGATATTCCTTGGCGTGGAGCTTGCGGTGACGCGCCGACTGCTTCCAGTCGATCGCGCGGCGATCCATGCCCGAGCGGAATTCGACCAGCGAATCGAAATCGGCGCCGTCGCCGCGATCGATCTGCGCGATCAGACCCTGCAGCGCGTTGCGCTGGAAGATCTGCGCGCCGCGTTCGCGCACCGGCCGGATATCGGGCAGGATCGGAAAAGCGGTGTCGATCGCGATCATCCGTTGCTTCCAGGCAAGGCCCAGCGGCCCGCGCCAGCGCAGCCACAACCGGTCGAGCCGCGCCATGCCGCGACGCACCGCCATGATCGGCAGGAGCGCGGCACCGCGACCGGCGGTGAGCCCGATCCACAATCGCCCGTCATCCTCCACAGCGATCAGCGGATTGGGCGCGATCGCGATCTCGGCGGAACTCGGTGCCCCGCCGCCGCTCAGCGTTATGGTGACCCTGACATCGACCGTCGCGCCGACACAGACGCTGGGTATCGGATCGATTGTCGCGACACCCTTGCGCGCGCCCGACAGGCCGTCGATCGCGGTGAGCAGCAGCACCGCGGCGGGCCAGGCCAGCCCGGCATACCATTGTCCCGGCAGGAACACGGCGATCAGCAACGCGACGGGTGCACCCGCCGCCGCCGCCAACACCGCCGTGCGCGTCGGATAGATCAACGCGGCGCCTCGATCGCTTCGATGATGCTGGTCACGACATCCTCGACCCGCCGGCCGTCGATCTCGGCGGCCGGCGACAGGATCAGGCGGTGGCGCAGCAGTGCCGGCGCCAGCGCCTTCACATCGTCGGGAATGACGAAGTCGCGCCCGTCGAGCGCGGCCCGCGCCCGCGCCGCACCAGCGAGCATCGCCCCGGCGCGGGGCGAGGCGCCGCTTTCGAGATCGGCCACGTCGCGCGTGGCCCGGATCAGCGCGGTGATATAATCGAGCACCTCGTCGACCAGCTTGACCTGACCCACATGCGCGACGGCGGCATCGATCGTCGCCGCATCGGCGCGGCGCTCGACCCCCCAATCGCCGGGCGCCATGGTCGATTGCTGCGCGCCGTGGGTGGCGATGATCCGGCGCTCCTCCTCGGCGGACGGATAATCGACCGTCTGCTTGAACAGGAAGCGATCGAGCTGCGCCTCGGGCAGCGGATAGACGCCCTGCTGTTCGATCGGGTTCTGCGTCGCGACCACCATGAAGCGCTGGCCGAGCGGCAGGCTATCGCCGTCGATCGTGACGGTGCGTTCCTGCATCGCCTCGAGCAACGCCGCCTGCGTCTTGGGAGGCGCGCGGTTGATCTCGTCGGCGAGCAGCAGATCAGTGAAGATCGGCCCGCGCGTCAGCGTGAAGGTCGAGGTCTGGAAGTTGAACAGATTGGCACCGATGATGTCGCCGGGCATCAGATCGGGAGTGAACTGGATCCGCCCGAAATCGAGCCCGACCACCTTGGCGAAGCTGCGCGCGAGCAGGGTCTTGGCGGTGCCCGGCGGCCCTTCGAGCAGGATATGGCCGCCCGCGAACAGCGCGACGAGCATCATCTCGACGCTGTCCTCCTGCCCGACCACCGCCTTGCCGATTTCCACGCGGATCGCCTCGGCGAGTGCGCGTACCTCGTCTGTCGTCACTTGCTCTTCTCCCATAACCATTTGTGCAGCGCCCTGGCCGCGTAAAGCACTTCATGCCGGTCGCGCGCGTCGCTCGCCTTTTCGGCAAGCTCGGTGAAGCGCGCGCTACGGCCGAGACCGTCGAGATAGGCATCGAGCGCGCCGTCGCGCAGCCGCGGCGGCAGGCCGAACACGATCGCCGCGCGATCGCGCACGACATCGACATAGCGGCCGCCGAGCATCGCCTGGCGGCCCGCCTTGCGCACCAGCGCCGCGGCATTGTCGATCAGCGCCGCCTTGCCGAAGGCGATCGCGCGCGCGCGCCGGCGCGGCGCCCCGAAGCGGGCGATCGCCTGCCATGCCGCGAGCAGCACCGCGATGGCGACCGTCAGCGTCATGGCGAGGAAGGGCGGATCGAAGGCGAGCTTGAGCGGACTCGGCGAATGGCCGAAACCGTTGAGCGTCACGTCGAAAGATACCGAGCTTGCTTCGTTCGAATTGAGCCATTCGAGCAGTTCGAGCGCTGACCTGGCCTGGCGCGCATCGGCCATGCCGATGTTCGACAGCAGATCGGGATCGGACAGCACATAGATGGTGCGATCGGGCAGCTGCCCGAGGACGATCCGGCCCTGCTGATCGGTGATCATCGGTTTCAGCCCGCCACCCGACATGGTCTGCAACGGGCGCGGCGCGACAAAATGAATCGTCCGCGGCAGATCGGCCGACGTCACCAGCGGACTGCCGCCGCTGGGGTGCCGCGCAATCGTCAACTTGTCCTTGGGCGCGAGCACGCCTTCGGGATCGAAGGGATATTTCAGCCCGGTATAGCGCACCCAGCCGGGGTGAAGCGGATCAGCCACGACGTCCCATTTCGGCAGCAGGATCAGCGTCGGCCTGCCCGAACGCTGGGCGAGCGCCTTGGAGATGTCGGTGGCCCCCGCCTCCGGCGTCAGCACGACGAGATCCTCGGTATCCAGCAGATGCTCGTCGCGCACGATCTGCGGATTGAGGCCGGTCGCCTGGGCGAGACGGACGATGCCGCTATAGCCGACCGCGGCGGTGGACAGCGCATGCGCGCCGCCGTTCCGGCCCGAGCGCAGATCCGGCGCATAGGCGCCGAGCACCAGCGTCGCGATGAAACCGAGAATGCCGATCGCGAGGATCAGCACGACCGTCCGCGCCCGGAAGGCGCCGTCTTCGCCGTTGCCCCGGCTGATCGTGACGTCGCTCATGCCCGCCAGGTCCCCGGCAGCGCGAAATCGGCATAGGCGGCGCGCGCCGACTGCCAGTCCTCCGCCGCCACCTCCCGCCCGCCGAACAGGCTGTGCTCGACCAGCCTTGCGATCCGCGCGAACAGGTCACGTGCCGATGGCGGGATCGCCTCTGCTGCGGCAAGCTCCCGGCTGGTGAGCGCGGGACGGACGAGACGTGGCCGCCATTTGGCGATATCCTCGATCGACCGGAACAGCAGGTGATGGACCGCCTCGGCGAAGCGGCCCTGCGCCGCCATGGCATCGGCCTCGCGCAGCCATGCCCGGACCGGCGCCGCATCGGGCGCCCAGACATCCTCCGGCGCATCGACCGCAGCGGCCGTGCCGCGACGACGGCGCGGCAGCCGCCATTCGCCGTGCCGAATCCGCTGCCAGACGATCCAGATCAACGCCACCGCGGCCAGGGCGATGACGGTCCACAGGAAGATACGGGCATAGGGCGCCGCCGGCATGAAGCTCGACAGCCAGCCGAAAAATCGGGCGATCGGCTCCAGCACCTTGCCGAGCCATTCGAAAAAATCGATCAGCCATTGCGGCGGCGGCGGGCGCGGCGGCGCGGGCCGCAGGACGAATTGAGTCGAGGGGTCAGCCTTCAGCGCGGCATGAGCAGCCGCAAAGCCGTCGCCGGCCGCCTGGTGCGAATTCCCCGCGCTCAAAAAATTACCCCCGGCAGCGTTTCGCCCCGCGTCGAGATTAGCCGATGTCGACCGCCGCGCAATCACGAATAATGCGCTGGACAGCATCGAAATGGGTCGTCAGGTTGCGGGTGTGTGCGTGCGCGGGGCCACATTAAGTATCCAGAATGGAGGGAATTTTTATGGCGACGAGTGTGGCGAGCACGACGGACCGGATGGTCTCGATCGGGCGGGTGTTCAGTCGGGCCTTCGCGACCATGGCCAGCAATCCGCTGACCGTTTTCGGCATCTCGTTCCTGTTCGGCGCCCTGCCGGGCGTGATCATGAATTACGTCGCGCAGAACCTTGGATATTCGCAACAGAACCTGGCCACCGGCGCGATCACGCCCCTTTATTTCTACACCATCTTCGCGGTGATCATCATCCTCGGCATCGTCTTTGCCATGCTGACCCAGGGCGCGCTCGTGCGCGCGACCGTCGCCCATAGCGAGGGCCGCAACGCCAGCTTCGGCGAATCGGCAATGGCGGGATTACAGGTCGCCCTTCCGCTGTTCGTGCTCGGCATCCTGCTCGGCCTGGGCGTCACGCTGGGCTTCCTCCTGCTGATCGTACCGGGAATCATCCTGTACCTGATGTGGGCGGTCGCCGCCCCGGCGCTGGTCGAAGAGCAAGCCGGCGTGTTCGAGGCGTTCGGCCGCAGCCGCTATCTCACCAAGGGCGCCCGCTGGAAGATCCTTGCGCTCGGCCTGATCATGCTCGTGATCTACTGGATCTTTTCCGCCGTGGCCGGGGTCGCCCTCGTCACGATCTACGGCGTTCAAGGGCTGGCGGCAGCCGTCCAGCAGGGGCTTCCGCTGACATGGCTGGCGGTCAGCGCGGTCATCTCGACGATCCTGACCGCGATCATCGCCACGATCCAGACCTCGCTCTATATCGAACTGAGGGACTGGAAGGACGGCCCCGGATCAGAGGCACTCTCGGAGGTCTTCGCCTGATCCCGGCGCCGGCTGGCGTTTCCCGACCCTATTGCCGCTCGCGCCCGGGAAGTTGCGTCAGGTCCATCGCCCAGGGCAGGCCGGACGCGCACCAGATCTGGATGCGCGGCGGCAGGTCGGCGCCTTGGCGCAAGCCACCGACGCGCAACGAATAGACGGTCGGGTTTTCGGGTGCAGCGGCGTAGATCGGCGATCCGCAGACCGGACAAAAGGCATGCGCCCGCTTCGTGCCGCTATCCGCCGTCTTGATATAGATGCTCGGCGTTCCGCCGCTCAGCCTGAAATCGGCAGCGCTGGTACGCACACCGACCCGATAGGCCGATCCGGTCAGCTTCCGGCAATCGGCGCAGTGACAGATGCCGGCGGTCGCCGGATCGACCTCCGCCTCGTAGCGGATATTGCCGCAGTGGCAGCTTCCATCGACTTTCATTGCCCTGTCCCCTGCCCCGTCTGCGACATAACAAAAGTTACGAAGCATTGCTCTGCATCAACAGCGTCACTGCCGCGATCCCCTACATCAGGGGCATGTCGCTCAGGACCCTGATATCGAGCCTGTTCGAAAAGTCGAACCCCGGCCCGCGCGTCCAGTCCATGCCGGGCGTGGCGCCGGCACTGGCGCATGCGGCCGAGGCGGCGATCGCGCAGGGCCGATACCGCATCTATGATCCGCGGCCGGATGGACGCGCCGTCCTGCTCCTTGCCACCAAACCGCGCCTGATAGCGTCGGTCAGGAAGGACAAAGACGCGCCCGGCACGATCATGGTGGAAAGCGTCCGGGAGGCCGACGCCGATATCGATCGGCTGAACGAGGAAATGGCCGCGCTCTAGGACGGATCGACATTTAGGATTCCCAAGCGAGTGGATGTCTGATTCATGAGGTTCCGTGTTTTGGCGCGGAGCGGGCGATGGGGATGAAGCGGTATGAGTTGAGCGAGGGGCAGTGGCAGCGGATCGAGGCGCTGCTGCCGGGCAAGGCCGGCGATCGAGGCCGGACGGGATTGGATAACCGGTTGTTCGTGAACGGTTGTTTGTGGGTGCTGCGGTCTGGCGCGCACTGGTGCGATCTTCCGGAACGCTATGGCCAGTGGAAGACGGTGCACAAGCGGTTCAGCCGCTGGTGCCATGCAGGCGTGTGGGAGCGGGTGTTCGCTTCGCTGGTGGCGGACCGCGACAACCAGTATCTGATGCTCGACAGCACGATCGTTCGTGCCCACCAGCAAGCGGCCAGCGGAAAAGGGGGGCCTCGGATCAGGCGCTGGGGCGTTCCCGAGGTGGACTAACGAGCAAGATCCACATGCTGGCCGATACGCTCGGCCGACCGCTACGCGTCATCCTCACCGCAGGTCAGACAGCCGACATCACGACAGCTCCGGCCCTCCTCGACGGCTTGCGCGCCGACGCCGTACTCGCCGACAAAGCCTATGACAGCAACGCCTTGCGCGCGATCATCGCCGCCATGGGCGCGACCGCGGTAATCCCTTCAAACCGGACCTGAAAGGTCGCCATTCCTCACGACACGGCCATCTACAAGCATCGAAACTGCATCGAACGATGCTTCAACCGCCTCAAACACTTCAGACGCTTCGCCACCCGCTACGATCGTCGAGCCATTCACTTCCTTGGCTTCGTCCACCCGCCGCAGCCATCATCTGGCTACGCTGAATGTCGACCCGTCCTAGGCCTGTAACCAGCGGGGCCGCTATGATGCTGGGCGCAGATGGTAAGCTTCGCTTGATGAGCCCATCTCCAAAT
>NZ_JAQGLC010000334.1 GCF_028293085.1 Sphingomonas bacterium | reverse complement strand
GAGGAAGCTCTCCTTGTGGTGGCTGAGGCACCATTTCGCCATGATCGAGCCGCCGCGGCTGACGATGCCGGTGACGCGCTTCGCGGTCATCGGGATGTACGCCAGGCGGACGCCGGCATGGATGGTGAAATAATCCACGCCCTGTTCGGCCTGCTCAATGAGGGTGTCGCGGAAAATCTCCCAGGTGAGGTCCTCGGCGACGCCGCCGACCTTCTCGAGCGCCTGGTAGATCGGCACGGTGCCGATCGGCACGGGGCTGTTGCGGATAATCCATTCGCGGGTGTCGTGGATGTTGCGGCCGGTGGAGAGGTCCATCACCGTGTCCGCGCCCCAGCGGATCGACCAGACCATCTTGTCGACCTCGGCCGCGACGTTCGAGGCGACGGCCGAATTGCCGATATTGGCGTTGATCTTGACCAGGAAGTTGCGGCCGATCGCCATCGGCTCGGATTCGGGGTGGTTGATATTGTTGGGAATGATCGCGCGGCCGCGGGCGACCTCCGACCGGACGAACTCCGGCGTGACATAATCGGGGATCGACGCGCCGAAATCCTGGCCGTCGCGGATCAGCGCCTCTTTCGCCGCCGCCCGGCCGAGATTCTCGCGGATCGCGACATATTCCATCTCGGGCGTGATGATGCCTTTGCGGGCATAGTGCATCTGGCTGACATTATGGCCGGGTTTGGCGCGCAGCGGGCGCTTCACGACATTGGGGAATTGCGGGACGCCGGCGGAGCGATCGGGGCCGGACAGGCCATTATCCTCGGGGCGGGTCTCGCGGCCGTCATAGGCCTCGACATCGGCGCGGCCGACAATCCAGTCACGGCGGAGCGCAGGGAGGCCGGCCTGGATGTCGATCGTCACCTTCGGATCGGTGTACGGGCCCGACGTGTCATAGACGCGCAAGGGCGGCTCGCCGCAGCTCGGCTCGAGCATGATCTCGCGCATGGCGACGCGGACACCAGGATTCTCAGGGGCGCCGACATGGATTTTTCGCGAGCCGCGGATCGGTCCTGTGGTGACGCCGATTTCGGTACGGGCGGGGATGTCTGCCATGGTATTTCCTCAGTAGATAATCGGTTTGGCGGTGAGGCCGGCGATCAGAAAGGCAAGGCCGAGCACGAGCACGACGATCGCCCAGATACGGGTGGCGGTGGCGAGCGGGCGGGTGAGATGAAGGCCGCGATCCTGCAGGACGATCAGCCCGAGCCCCTTGGCCATGGCGGACCAGCCGACCAGCGAGACGGCGACCGCGAGCGGATCGGACCAGCGATTATGGACCCCGATAATCGCCGCGCCGGCGATGAAGCCAACCGCCCCGGCGATCAGGAGCAGCGCCGGCGAGGCGGCGAACTCCTCCAGCGCGCGGCGCCAGCGATCCTGATTCACCAGCCCGCCCAGGCCGGTGGCGATGAGATAGGCGCCGATCAGCGTTGCGAGCAGCGCGGTTGTCGGCGAATGAATCGTCATGGCCACCTCCTCGCGCATCGCGGAGAACGGGCCACGGATTTCGGGTGAAAGCCGCTCCCTCCCTCCGCCGGTCTCAACCGGATCAGGTTCGGCGGGTCGGGGGCTGCTGCCCCCCTCTCAGCCGCGCGACAGCGGCCCCCCGGGGAATGGCGCGACCCTAGGCCCGTCGGCGGGCAAAGGGAAGGCCGCGCGACCCGGAGATCGCGCGGCCTTGAAACCTGTTCGGTCCAGCCCTGTGCCGTCACGCGGCATCCACCGCCGCCGCGCCCGCGGGACCGTGGACCCCGGAACAAGTCCGGGATGACGGGGTGGCTCAGTTGGCGGCGCTGGTGTTGAAATAGGTGCTGATGATGCCGCTCGGATAGAAGCCGCCGCCGACCACGGCCGCGTGGTTGGTGTAGAGGACGTTGAGCGTCTGCCCCGTGGTGCGGCCGAAGACGATGCCGTTGGCGTCGGTCGGCGTGATATTCGCGGTGGTCGCGTCGCCGGTGACGCCCTGATCGATATCGGTCGGCCCGTCGAGCGCATCGCGCGCGGCGCTGAGATTGTCGGTGGCGGTGCGGGCCGAGACGCCGCGAGCGTAAAGCTGCGCGCGGATCATCGCGGCGTGGAAGGACTTGGTCGCCAGGATATCGGCCGCCGCGTTGATGTAGAGCAGGTTGACGATCGACGGGATCGAGCCGTTATAGGCGCTGACCACGACATCCTGGACCATGAACGCGCCGAGCAGGAAATTGAGCTCGCTCGCATAGGGATCGAAGGTGGCGGTCGGGCCGACCACGCCGGCGGCGCGGGCGAGCTTGGTGAAGCCGCCGGTTGCGCTGCTGGAGATGTCGATCGCGGGCTGCGCCGCCGCGGCGGCACCGGTCGCCGAACGCAGGAAGCCGAGATGGGCGAGCTCCCCGGCGGCGATCTCGCGGGCATATTGGCCGAGCAATGTATCGGTGAAGGTGACCTGCGCGCCGCCCGTCAGCGCGCCCTGCGTGCCGGTGCCCGTGAGCAAGGACGCCGCAACGCCGGCGCCCGTCGTCGCCCAGGCGAAATATTGCGCCT
Organism: Sphingomonas bacterium; assembly: GCF_028293085.1. Classification (GTDB taxonomy): domain Bacteria; phylum Pseudomonadota; class Alphaproteobacteria; order Sphingomonadales; family Sphingomonadaceae; genus Sphingomonas. The sequence continues at coordinate 23,709 of NZ_JAQGLC010000334.1, read as the reverse complement.
CGAGATACTGGAGCTGGAGCGCGAAGTTCAGATAATCGACGTCGAGCGCGACCGTGGAGGTCGGCGTGGGCGTCGGCGTGCCGGTGTCGGTGGGCGTGGGCGTCGGCGTGCTGTCGCTGCTGCCGCTGCACGCGGCGAGGCCGGCGGCGAGCGTGGCGCCCGCAGCGATGCCGAGGAAGCGGCGGCGCTCCGCGCGGCGGCGATCATCAGCCGCGATGACCTGGATCAGGGTGTCGGTATCGTTCATCGTGAAATCTTCCCTTAAGCGGGCCGTGAGCGCGATCAGTTCGCGGTGCTGACTTTGACCGTGCCGTTGAGGCCGGCCGTGAAGAACCCGCCCGAGCTAACCGCCGCGCTGTTCAGGTAGAGGACGTTCAGCACCGCGCCGCTGGTACGGCCATAGGCGAGACCGTCCGGACCCGCGGGCACGACGTTCGACAGGATATTGCCGCTGACCGTGGTCGACGAGATGCCCTGATCGTCCTCGACCGTGCTGTTGTCGAGCGCGTCGCGGACGTCGGAGATCTTGTCGGCATAGGTGCGCAGCGCCGGCGTCGCCACGCCCTTCGCATAGAGCAGCGAGCGGATCACCGCTGTATGGTGCGCGTGCGAGGACAGGATGCCGAGCAGCGACCCGAGCAGGGTCTTGTCGGAGATCGTCGACGTTGCGCCGGTATAAGCGGTGACGATCACATCCTCGAACATGAAGGCGCCGAGCAGGAAATTCTCGTCACTGGCATAGGGATCGAACGAGGCGCCGGTGGCGACAATGGTCGCGGCGGCCGCGAGCCGGCTGAAAGCCCCCGTCGCGGTAGTGCCGAGATCGATCGCGGGCTGCGCGGTGGCGCCGTCAGTGCCGAGCGTGGTGCGCAGGAAGGAGACATGGCCCGCCAGATCCTGCGCGATCTCCTTGGCATATTGCGCCACGAGCGGATCGGTGAAGGTGACCTGGCGCGCGCCGGTGGCGGCACCCGCGGTACCCACGCCGGTGAGCTGCGCCGCGGCAAGGCCCGCGCCGGTGACGGCGAAGCTGTAATATTGCGCCGCGAGATATTCGAGCTGGAGCAGGAAATTGCCCATGTCGTTGTCGGCGATCGTCGCCGCCGAGGCCGAGGTTGCGATCGACAGCGCGCCCGCGCCCGCCGCGGTGACCGCGGCGGCGCCAAGCGCCGCCTTGAAGAACTCGCGCCGCTCGTTGCGCAGCGCGCTATCCGGGTCGAGGCGCGATTCGGTGCCCTCGATCAGCTGCTGGTCGTCGGTCAACGTGACCTCTCCTTGAGATGGTTTCCCGCGGGGGCGGGAAGATTTGGCTGCCGGTCCCAACCAGTTGCAATGGAAGGGCAAGTCGATTCCGACCGGTTTCCGTCCCCGGGTAGCCGAAGTCCGGGTACGACATCAACAACCGTTACCGCCCGATATGGCCGGAGTAAGGCGACATGCCGGTCAACCGCGTCAAAACGTGTAGCCGAGCCCCACGGCGCCGAACCATTGATCCGGGCTGCCGGCGATCCGCGTCACCGGGCTGGCGGCGAAATCATCCTGCATCCGGCTGTACGAGCCCGTCACGTAGAGGCCGAGACCGTGGAGGAGATCGCCGGTGAGCGAATGGCTGCCGACCACGCCGAAGGTGACGTCCTTCCAGCCCTTGCCGCCCGAGAAGACGGGCAGGCCGCTGCGCGCCGCGCCGGCCGCGTCGACGTCGAAATAGGCGCGCGAATAGCCGGCGCCGGCATAATCGGCCGACACCGAGAGCGCGACGAACGCCTTGCGGCTGAGCGGGGTGCCATATTCGATCGAGGGGGTGACGACATAGGAGCGGTAGATCTGGCTGACATCGTGCACATAGGCGACGCGCAGCGTGAGATTGTCATAGTCGCTGGTGATCAGCCCGGTCTTGCCGATGCCGATAAAGCCGCCGGCCTCGATCGCGACCTTGCGGCTGCCGAGCGCCTTGATCCGCGGATCGACCAGGCGGCCGGTGCGGTTGAGGTTGACCCCGCCCACGGGCCCAAGCTGGAAATCGAAGGACGGACCCGACGGATTGGGGATCAGATCGACGAAGAGCTGGGTGTTGCGGGTGAAGAAGCTGAACCCCTCGATCTTGCCGCGCGCCGCCACCGCCGGGGAGATGATATAGTCGTTCGAGCCTTCATAGCTCGGCATATAGGTGGCGCCCCCGCCGATGGTGAAGTTGCTGCGGTTCTCATCGGCCGTTTCGGCGGGCGGCGTGGGCGCGGGCGGGCTCGATTCCTGCGCGAAGGCCGAGGTCGCCGGGAAACAGAGCAAGGCGGCGACGAGAAGTGCCAGACGGGTTTGGGATGTCACGAGGGGGTACTCCAGGAACAGTTATGATCGCAAACGCCGCCCCCGACGCTTTGGGTCCCCCGGCCCCGCGTCAGAGGAGATAAAGCATCTTCACCTGTTGCGCGTCGGCATCACCCGACACGGTGAAGCGCGCCGCCTTGAAGCTGGGCGGGCCGAAGGTGATGACCGGATTGCGCGAGAAGCCGAAGCCTTCGCGCGGGATGCCGGCAAAGGTATCGAGCTTGCCGTTGCCATTCTCGTCATGGATCACCGCGATCGCATAATCGCCGCGCGGCAGCCCATCGAAGCTGATGTCGTGCGTGGTCGCCGGGATCGAGCGCGTCACCGCCTTTGCGTCATCGGTGCAGCTCGGGAAATTGGCCGGAATCGCAGTGAGGCAGACGCGGATCATGCCGCGCGTCGAGCGCAGCTTCGTCACGTCGAGCGACAGATCAGAGACCGGCATCGCCCCCGGCAGCAGCGCCATCGCGGCGATCGCCAGCCCCAGCCTTTTGAGGACGCGCGCGCCGGGCATGATCGCGGGCGAAATCGCCGACGCCGCGATCGGTGCCGCAGAGCCGGTCCCAGAACCGGAAATACAGGCCATAATTCCCCCTATATTGCTCATGGTGCCGCTGGTGGTGGCTCGCCGTGATGAGCCACGCCCCCAATCGCCCCCGCCACATGAACGCAGGGAAAATCTCCCACCCCATGTGATTGGTGACTCCCATAACGGTCATGACGGAGAGCACCACTCCCAAGGCGCCGACATGAATCGGAATCACGAAGACCAGTAGCGGAATTGCCACAGCCCCGGTGACCGCCTCGATCGGGTGGAACGCCATCGCGGCCCAGGCCGTGGGCGGGCGGCTGGCATGGTGGACGGCATGCGCGATGCGGAACGGCACAGGCCGATGCATCCAGCGATGCGTCCAGTAGAACCATGTATCGTGCGCCGCGAGGTAGAGCAGGACCGACACCGGCAGATACCAGAGCGGGAAGGCATGGACGTCGTCATAGATTCGCGTCCAGCCCCGGTTCTGCCAGCCCCAGGCGACCACCCCGGCAGGCACGCCGTAGATCGCGGCGGCGGCGAGGCTCCAGGCGATCTCGCGGCGGATCTGCGGATCGAGGCCGGTGTAGAGGCCGGGATGCTTCGTCCGGGTGGCAAAGGCGAAGGCGCCGCTGACGATCAGATAGCGCACGCCCACGATCACCGTCATCGCGACGGCGGAGAGGATGATGGCGAGCGCGACGGTCATGTGACGCGCTTATACGCCGGATATCGGACCCGTCATCGCCGGACTTATCCCGACTGCCACGTCCTGATCGCCTCGATCGGCGCGACCAGCATCAGGACGTTGAGCGTCAGGTTGTCGCGGATGATCACCAGCGTCATCAGCTCGAAGCCGATCGCGAGCGCGACCGTCCACCAGGGCGGCAGCCGGGAGGCGACCCAGAAGCCGAAGGTCATCCAGCCGATGTCGCACAGCGAATTGAGCACGCTGTCGCCCGAATAGCCGAGCGCCATGGTCGCCTCTCGGTAACGATCGATGATCAGCGGCGAATTTTCGAGCAGTTCCCACCCGCCCTCGACCAGCACCGCAAGCGGCAGCGCCCAGGCGCGCAGCGTCGGGCGGCGGCGCAAGGCGAGCCAGGCCGCGCCGTAGAACAGGAAGCCGTGGATGATGTGGCTGAAGCTGTACCAGTCGGCGATCTGCTGGCTGTTCTCGGGCGACTGGACCACGCCGTTCCACAGCTTGATCGTGCCACACGGGCAGATTGGCGGGCGGGCGTTGAGCAGCTCGATCGCACCGACCAGGGCGATGAGCGCGATGGCGGTCAGCGGCACGCGCCAGCGAGTGAGGAACGCGGTTAAACCACCATCGCCGCACAATCACGAGCGAGCTGCTCCATCGAATCGCGCGATTCGCCGGCGCGGGCGCGGACGCTGAGCGAGTGGAGCACCGAGGCGACGATGCGCGCGCAGGCGGCCGGATTGGTGCTGCCGGCACCGACCAGCAATGCCTCGATGCTGCGGTCCTCCATGTCGAGGAACCTGACCAAAGCGGCGCGGACCTGAGGATCGGTGGCGGCCTCAGAGGTGGCGGTGCCGACCAGAAGGCAGCCGGCCGGGCCCTTTTCGCCCGAGAGATAGCCCTCGATCGCGCCGACCAGCATGCGTTCGACCATCGGCTGGAGCGGCAGACCGAGCGCGCCGAGGCCAGCAAAGGCGCGCTCGACCCGGTCCGTCAGGCGCGCCAGCGCGGCGAGGTACAAAGCGCGCTTGTCGCCGAACGCGGCATAGAGGCTGGGCCGGGCGAGGCCGGTCGCCTCGACCAGATCGTCGAGCGAGGTCGCGGCAAAGCCTTGGGTGCGGAAGCGCTCGCCGGCGGCCTTCAGCGCCTCATCGGGATCGAAACTGCGCGGACGGCCGCGCGGACGGGGTAGGGGCAATTCTGTACCAGTTCGCAAGGAATCATTGACTTGAGTGAATATTATGCGAAACGGTATGGAAATCAACCATGCTCCCCGGGAGGCCGCTCATGAAGCTCTATTTCATTCCCTTCGCCTGCTCGCTCGCGACGCGGATCGCGATCGAGGAGGCCGAGCTCGACGCCGAGTTCGTCCAGGTCCTGCCCGGCGGCATGCTGCCCGACGGGCGGCCGTTCACGGCGGTGAGCCCGATGGGCTATGTACCGGCGATGGAGACCGTCGGGGGCCTCGCGCTGAGCGAGGGGCCGGCGGTGCTGACCTATATCGCCGATCTCGCCGCCGAGGGCGTGCTGGCGCCGGCGCCCTATACCGAGGCGCGCTATCAGCTGATCCGCTGGCTCAACTTCATTTCGACCGAGCTGCACAAGGCGGTGTTCGCGCCGCTGATGAGCAGCAAGGCGACCGAGGGCGCGCGGGCCTGGGCGCACGAACTGGCGCAGAAGCGGTTCGACCTGCTCTCGGCGCATCTCGACGGCAGCGACTATCTGCTCGACGGCTTCAGCGTGGCCGATGCCTATCTGCTCAGCATACTCAACTGGTGCGAGCATGCCGGCGTGGCGATCGCCGACTGGCCGGTGCTGCTCCGCTGGCGCACCAATATGCAACGGCGCCCGTCGGTCGCACAGGCGATGGCGACCGAGATGCCGTTGCGCCAGGCGGCGTGAACCATCCTTTCCTGCCCGATTTGCGCGACAGCGCGAATCGGGTAGGTGCGGGCCATGCCCGCCGTCATTTCCTGCGACATCGCGATCGTCGGCGCCGGGCTTGCCGGCGGCCTGCTGACGCTGGCGCTGAAGAAGAAGCGGCCGCATCTCGACATCCGCCTGATCGAGGGATCGAGCGTGATCGGCGGCAATCATCTCTGGTCCTTCTTCGCGAGCGACGTGGCGGATGCGGACCGGTGGATCGTCGCGCCGCTGATCAGCTATGGCTGGAAAAGCTATGACGTCGCCTTTCCGGGACATCGCCGCACGCTGAACGCGGGCTATTATTCGATCGAATCCGAGCGGCTCGACGCGGTGGTGCGCGCCGCTTTGCCCGAAGGCGCGCTGATGACGCGGCGCAAGGTGCTGGGCGCGAGCCCGACCGCAGTGGTGCTGGCCGACGGCGACCGGATCCAGGCCAAGGGCGTGATCGATGCGCGCGGGCCGGGCGATCTCGGCCTGCTCGAGCTGGGCTGGCAGAAATTCCTCGGGCGCGAATTCCGCCTCGGCGAACCGCATGAGGATCCGCGCCCGATGGTGATGGACGCGACCGTCGAGCAGATCGACGGCTATCGCTTCGTCTATTGCCTGCCCTTCGCCGCGACGCGGATGTTCGTCGAGGATACCTATTACAGCGATACGCCCGAGCTGGACCGCGCGGTGCTGACCGAGCGGATCCAGGCCTATGTCGCGGGGCGGGGCTGGCAGGTCGATCATGTCGCGCGCGAGGAGGCGGGGATATTGCCGGTCGCGATGGGCGGCGATTTCGAGGAATATTGGCGGAGCGGCGGCAACAAGGTCGCCAAGGCGGGCATGCGCGCCGGGCTATTCCATCCGACCACCGGATATTCGCTGCCCGATGCGGTGCGGACCGCCGCGCTGGTTGCCAGGGCCACCGACCTTTCGGGCGCGGCGTTGCACGACCTGACCCATGGGCTGGCGCGATCGACGTGGCGCAAGCGCGGTTTCTATCGCATGCTCGACAAGATGCTGTTCAAGGCGGCGGAGCCCGCCGAACGCTATCGCATTCTCGAGCGCTTCTATCGGCTCGATCCCCGGCTTATAGGCCGATTCTATGCAGGACGATCGACCATGACCGACAAGGCCCGCGTCCTGATGGGCAAGCCCCCCGTGCCGATCGGCCGCGCGCTGGAAGCGATCCGGCCGGCGCTGCACCGGAGCCCGACATGACCCGCAGCGCGATCATCGTCGGCGCCGGCTTTGGCGGGCTGGCGCTCGGCATCCGGCTGCAATCGGCGGGCGTCGACACGATTATCGTCGAGGCGCGGGACAAGCCCGGCGGCCGCGCTTATGTCTGGGAGCGCGACGGATTCACCTTCGACGCCGGGCCGACCGTGATCACCGATCCCCCCTGCCTGCAGGAGCTGTGGGGGCTGACCGGGCGCGACATGGCCGAGGACGTGACGCTCGCGCCGGTGCTGCCCTTTTACCGCCTCACCTGGCCCGACGGGACCAGCTTCGACTATACCAACGACGACAGCGTGCTGATGGCGGAGATCGCCAAGCTCAATCCCGAAGACGTCGCCGGATACCGCAAGTTCCTCGATTACTCCGCCGGGGTGTACAAGGAGGGGTATGAGAAGCTCGGCCATGTCGCGTTCCTCGACTTCGCGTCGATGATCAAGGCGGCGCCGGCGCTGGCGAAATACCAGGCATGGCGCTCCGTTTATTCGATCGTGTCGAGCTTCGTGAAAGACGAGCATCTGCGCCAGGCGCTCTCCTTTCATACCCTGCTCGTCGGCGGCAACCCGATGACGACCAGCGCGATCTATGCGCTGATCCACCAGCTGGAGCGCGACGGCGGGGTGTGGTTCGCGATGGGCGGCACCAACAAGCTCATCGCCGGGATGGTGACGCATTTCGAGCGGCTCGGCGGGGTGCTGAAGCTGAACGATTCGGTGACGAGCATCGAGACGCTGGGCGACAAGGCGACCGGCGTGATCACCGCCTCGGGCTGGGAGGGCAAGGCCGACATGGTCGCCTGCAACGGCGACGTGATGCACATCTATCGCGACCTGCTGAAGACATCGCGCAGCGCGCAGCGACGCAAGGCGAAGCTGGAGCGCAAGCGCTACTCACCCTCGCTGTTCGTCGTGCATTTCGGGATCAAGGGCACCTGGCCTGGCATCCCGCACCACATGATCCTGTTCGGGCCACGCTACAAAGGCCTGCTCGCCGACCTGTATGACACCGGCATATTGCCCGAGGATTTCTCCATCTATCTGCATCACCCGACCGTCACCGATCCGTCGATGGCGCCGGAGGGGCATTCGACCTTCTATGCGCTGGCGCCGGTGCCGCATCTCGGCAAGTTCCCGGTCGACTGGGCCGAGATCGGGCCGATCCTGGAGAAGCGCATCCTCGACGAGGTCGGGCGGCGGCTGATCCCCGACATCCATGAGCGGATCGTGACCAAATTCCATTACGCGCCGAGCGACTTCGCGCACGACCTGAACGCGCATCTCGGCAGCGCCTTCAGCCTGGAGCCGATCCTCACCCAGAGCGCCTGGTTCCGCGTGCACAATCGCGACGACGATATCTCGAACCTCTATTTCGTAGGCGCGGGGACGCATCCGGGGCCGGAATCCCCGGCGTCGTGGGAAGTGCCAAGGCGACTGCGGCACTGATGCTGGAAGGACCGCGTTGAAACGTCTCGCTGTTTATTGTGGCTCCGCCACGCCATCCGACCCGGTCTATATCGAGACGGCGCGTGCCGTCGGCCGCACGCTGGCCGAACGCGGAATCGGCGTCGTCTATGGCGGCGGCAGGCTGGGGCTGATGGGCGCGATCGCCGACAGCGCGCTCGAGGCCGGGGGCGAGGTGATCGGGATCATCCCACAGGCCCTGGTCGACGCCGAGGTCGCGCATCGCGGGCTGACCGAGCTGCATGTCGTCGACACGATGCATCAGCGCAAACAGGCGTTCACCGACCTGTCCGACGGCTTCGTCAACCTGCCGGGCGGCACCGGCACGATGGACGAATTATGGGAAGCGTTGAGCTGGGCGCAGATCGGTTATCATTCGAAACCGGTCGGGCTGCTCAACATCGTCGGTTATTACGATCATCTGATCGCCTTTTACGCGAAGATGGGCGAGGTCGGTTTCCTGCGGCCGCAGCATCAGGGCATCCTGATCGTCGACAGCGAGCTTGATGGCCTGCTCGCCAGGATGGCGGCGCACGTGCCGATCGAGACGATCACCAAGATGAGCAAATCGGACCTGTGAGCGTTGCGCTGCCGAGCCGCGATGCGATCGTCGCGACTGCGCAGGAATCGATCGCGCGTGGCTCGAAGAGCTTCGCCGCGGCGAGCCGGCTGTTCGACCGGCGGACGCGCGAGCGGGCCTGGCTGCTCTATGCCTGGTGCCGGAAATGCGACGATATCGCCGACGGGCAGGATCATGGGCACGGCATGACGCTGATCGAGGACGCGCCGGCCCGGCTCGAACGGGTTTCGGCGATGACCGAGGCGGCGCTGGCTGGCGACTGGGTCGGCGATCCGGCGTTCGATGCGCTGCGGATCGTCGCCGCGGAGACCAGCATGCCGCCGCGTTTCGCGCGCGACCTGATCGCGGGCTTCGCGCTCGATGCCGAGGACTGGCGGCCGCGCAGCGAGGACGACCTCTACAGATATTGCTATCATGTCGCCGGCGCGGTCGGCTGCATGATGGCGGTGGCGATGGGGGTCTCGCCCGAGGACGAGGCGATTCTCGACCGGGCCTGCGATCTCGGCATCGCCTTCCAGCTCGCCAATATCGCGCGCGACGTGGAGGAGGATGACCGGGTCGGGCGCTGCTATCTGCCCGAGGAGTGGCTGGTCGAGATGGATATCCCGCCCGGCCAGCACATGAAGCCACCCTTCCGACCGCGCCTCGCCGTGCTGGCGCGCCGGCTCGCGGCCCGCGCGGCGGCGTTCGAGGCGAGCGCGCGACTGGGGACACCGGCCCTGCCGCTGCGCTCGGCCTGGGCAGTATTGGCGGCAGCGGCGATCTACGGCGCGATCGGACGGGAAGTTGCCGAACGCGGCGAGCATGCCTGGGACAGCCGCGTGTCCACCTCCGCGCCGGCCAAGGTCGCGATGATCGCCCGGGCCTGGCAGGAAGCGGTACAGCGCAAGCTGCTCTATCCCGCGGCGACGCGCGATCCGGACTTGTGGACAAGGCCGCGCTAACCATCTCCAGTGATGTTCGCGATACTATCGGAGCCTAGCGAAGGAAGCATGACCATGCTCTCCCACCGCTTTTCCCGCGCCATCGCGCAAGGACGCACCAAGCCGGCGGATCCGCCGAGCCGCGCGTCGCTGCTCGCGATATTGCTGAGGAAGCGGGCGACCGCTCATAATGTCGGGGCAGACGAGCTGGAGGCGCTGCTGCGCGATCAGATTCGCTGGTCGCTGCCGATCGAGCGCGAGATTTCACCCGAGTAAGGGTTCGCCGGGATAGGGTTTGGGATGCAGCCGGATCCCGATCCAGCCGCCCAGTAGCGGAAAGACGATCGCGCAGGCCTGCATCCAGAGCGGATGGGGCAGGATGACGATGTTCGCGATGCTTCCCGCCAGCACGATTACAACGGCGATCCAGCCCGACCAGCGCCAGTCGCTGATCCTGAGCGCAAGCCACACGCCGCCAAGCGGCCCGACCAGCCAGCCGGCGACGACCAGCAGCTTGGCCAGCAGCGGCATGTTGGCGACCACGCTGGCGAGCGACGCGTAATCGTCCGATTCAAGCTCCGGGAGCGGATAGAGGAAGGACGAGAAGGCCTCGAACGCGGCGACGATCAGCATGGCCGCGATGGCACCCGCGACGATAGCCAGAAACTTGCGCATCGATCCCCCTGCCCCCTTCGATGTCGGGGACCCTATCAGCGGAGCCGGAGGGCGAAAAGCCTCAGCCGCCGCGGCGCGGCTGATTGACCTGGACGAGCTGGGGCCGGTTCGACCGGCAGGCGGCGCTGACCACGGGATAGTCGATATCGGTGTTGCGCATCAGCGCGGCGGGCATCGCGGCCTGGCACTGCTGGATCGTCGCATAACGCACGGGCTCGACGCGTGCCTCGGCGCAATTCGCGCTCCCGTCCGCGCAGCCCATGATCGCCATGACGAAATAGAGCGGTTCCATGCTTCGTCTCCCAGTCGAGGCATCAATCGACGAGACGAGACTCTTGTTCCGTGAAATGCTTCCGATCGCGCGGCGGCGGCCTATATGAGACAGCGATGCCCCCCATGACCGATCCTGTCCGCCCCGAGCGCCCGCTGATCCCGACGCTCCGGCGTTTCCTGCCCTATTTGTGGCCGGCGGATGCCCCGATTCTTCGGGTGCGGATCGTAATTGCGATGACTTTGGTCATCGCGTCAGTAGTCGTCCAGATCGGCACCCAATTTGCCATGCAGGACGCGATTAACGGCATGGCGAAGGGAGACCGCAGCGCGACCATGCTCATCATGGCGCTCGCGACCGGCTATGCGATGGCCCGCTTTGGCGGCGTGCTGTTCGACAATTTCCGCAATGTGGTGTTCGAGCGGGTCGGGCAGGAGGCAACGCGGAGCCTGGCGTCGAACGTATTTCGCCATCTCCACCGACTGTCGCTGCGCTTTCATCTTGAACGGAGGACCGGCGCGGTCACCAAGGTGGTCGAGCGCGGCACCAAGAGCATCGATACGATGCTCTATTTCCTGTTGTTCAACATCGCGCCGACCCTGCTCCAGCTCGTGGCAGTCCTCTATATCTTCCGATCGAAGTTTGGCTGGTGGCTGGTCATCGGCACGCTCGTCATGGTCGTAACCTATATCGTCTTTACCCGCATCATCACTGACTGGCGCTCGGCACTCCGTTCCCGAATGAATGATCTCGACACCGGCGCCGTCGCGCATGCGGTGGATTCGCTGCTCAACTTCGAGACGGTGAAATATTTTGGCGCCGAAGAGCGTGAAGCGCGACGCTACGAAAATGGCATCGCGGCCTATGCCAACGCGGCCGTCACCAGCGAGAATTCCCTGGCGTGGCTCAATATCGGGCAATCACTGATCACCAATCTGGTGATGGCGGGCGGCCTAGCGCTGATCGTCTGGGGCTGGCGCCACGGGCGGTTCGACGCCGGCAATCTATCTCTTGTCGCTGGCCTGCTCACCCAGCTGTTCCGCCCGCTCGACCTGCTCGGCATGGTCTATCGCACGATCCGCCAGGGCGTGATCGACATGGGCGCGATGTTCGACCTGATCGATACGCCGTCCGAAGTGGTCGACGTGCCGGGCGCGAAGCCGCTGGTGGTGGGCGCGGGCCATGTGCGTTTCGAGGATGTCCGTTTCGGCTATGACGAGGGCCAACCGATCCTGAAGGGGATCGATCTGGACATCCCGGCCGGGCACACGCTGGCGGTGGTCGGGCCTTCAGGCGCGGGCAAATCGACGCTCGCGCGGCTGATGTACCGTTTCTACGACCTGACCGGCGGTCGGATCACGATCGACGGGCAGGATATCGCGCAGGTGACGCAGGATTCACTGCGCGCCGCGATCGGCATCGTGCCGCAGGACACCGTGCTGTTCAACGACACGATCGGCTATAATATCGCTTATGGCCGCGAGGGCGCCGAGGACGAGGAGATCGAGCGCGCCGCGCGGGGTGCGGCGATCGCCGAGTTCATCGAACGCCAGCCGCTCGGTTATGAAACACGGGTGGGCGAGCGCGGGCTGAAATTGTCGGGCGGCGAGAAGCAGCGCGTCGCGATCGCGCGCACCCTGCTCAAGAATCCGCCGATCCTGATTCTCGACGAGGCGACCAGCGCGCTCGACAGCCGTACCGAGGCCGAAATCCAGGCGACGCTGGAAGATATCGAGCGCGGTCGCTCCACCATCGTGATCGCGCACCGCCTGTCGACCGTGGTCCATGCCGACGAGATCGTCGTGCTTGAGTCCGGCCGGGTGGTGGAGCGAGGCACTCATGCGAAGCTCTTGCGCAAGAACGGGCTCTATGCGGAGATGTGGAACCGTCAGGCGCAGGAGCGCGAGGCCGAGGAGCCGGACGGGGTGCTCGCGGCGGAGTGATCGCCGATCACCGATGGCCGCGCAGGTCGTCGGGCGAAGGGGCGGATCGTCAGCGCGAGGGCGCCGGCGATCGGGGTGATCAGGGCCGCCCTCAGCCCATGCGGGCTGGGCTGCGCCGCTCCCAACCCGAACTCCAGCGCTTCGCGCCGCGCCGCCGGTTGGCGGAAGGTGCCGAACAGCCGATCCCATAGCGCCAGCGCGCTGCCGAAATTCAGATCGAAATCGCGCGGATCGGCGGAATGATGGATCTGGTGATGCGCCGGGCCGAGCAGCCACCGGCCCCAGCGCGGGCCCAGGGTGATCCAGAGATGCGAATGCTGGAGATGCGTGAGGCACACCGCGCTCAGCATGATCAGCCCGTTGGTGCCCCCGATCCCCCAGAGATGCGCGGCGGGCCCGAGCAGCCGCGCGGCGATCGCTGCGACCGGCCCGGTGACCAATGCGACGATCGTGGCGAAGACGATGGTGTCGACCGGATGGACGCGGAAATTGGTCAGCAGCGACAGGCTTTCCGCGGCGTGATGGACGCGGTGGAACTGCCACAGGATCGGCAGCTTGTGGCTGAGATAATGATCCAGCCAATAAGCGAATTCATAAGCGAGGAAGAGCGCGACCGTCAGGATCGCAGTGGCGACGCCCATGGGCAGCGGAACCGGATGGGCGGGACCGAGCAGGGCGGACAGCGCCCGCCCGACGCCTTCCATGATCGCCGTGCCGGAGACCAGCGCGCCGCCGAAGATCAGCCCGTAGAACAGGATGCTGAACGCGGCATAGGCGATATCGGCCCGGCCGGACGCGCTGGCCACCAGCCGCTTCGGGAAGAGCGCGCGGCGCCAGACCGCGAGCCGCGGCATATGCCGCCGGCCGCGCGGCACGGCGAGGAAGGCGGCGAGCAGCAAGGTGCATATCAGGCCGCCGAGCGACAGGGTCGATCCTGGCGCGAGAAACGTGCCGGCGAGCTGGGCGGCCCAATAGTCGCCGAGGCGGCCGAAACCGCTGATGATCGCTGCCATGGCGCTGCCCAAACCGCGTGTCCCTTATCCGTTCGGGGAGCAGTACAGGGCGTGGGTAAGGGGAAGATTAAGCCCCGGCGGCCGATCAGGGCGGTGAGTCGACTAGCAGATCCTGCATTTCCGGATGGCGCTCGATATAGCCGCGGACGAAGCTGCAGACAGGGCGCACTTTCAAGCCACGCGCGCGGACCTGGGCGAGCGCGCCCGCAATCAGCCGGCTGCCGATCCCGCGACCCCCGAGCTCGGGCGGGACGATGGTGTGGGTGAAGGTAATGACTGGCCCGTCGATCGTATAGGCGCTGAAGGACAGATGGTTGTCGACCATCAGCTCGAAACGGTGGCGGGCGGGATTGTCTCGGACGTCTTCGCTCATCCGCCTAGGCTAGCAGGAAAATCCCCGGCGCGAACAGGCCTCAGGCGCAGGTCAGCCTGATCTGCCGGGCTGGCTTGTCGAAGACGATCGTCGAGCAGCGATCGAGCTGGTCGAGCGCGAGGTTGAGCCGGTCGCGCTCGGGCTTGCGCTTCCTGTTGGCGGTGACGACCACCTCGTCGGGATCGTCCTGCTCGTCGGCGATGGGCGAGGCGTTGCCGAAATCGGTGGCACGGACGAACAGCCGGTCGATCGCGAGCGGGCCGACCATCAGCGGCCTGGCGAGGCGCAGGCGACGGATCGGTCGCTCCACGCCAAAGGCGATCTCCGCGCTTTCGGGGGCGCCCTCCGTCCGGCCGCCAAGGGCGGTCGCAATCGTCATGCCGGCGCCCGCCGTCGCCAGGGTCCGTCGGTGGCGGAGATCGAAGCGGACCTTGAGCGGCTGCCCGCCCACGTCGATCTGCCCGAACAGGCCGCCCCATCCGCCGATCAGCCCGCCCGCATCGACCATCGGCAGGGAAACGGTGCGCTCGCCGGCAAGCGGCGGCCGCAGGACGAAGCGGACGACATCTTCGGCAAGGCCGCCCGGGCCGATCGCCCCGTCCGCCTCCGCCGCATAGGGCTTGGTCATCCAGGCAACCCGGCGCTTGCGCTGGCCGCCGCCGGTATCGATGCTGGTCACCGCACTGGTCCCGTCGATCGATACCGGGCCGATCATGAAGCGCATGCCGAACATGCCGGGGCGCAGGCCGATGCGCTTCGCGAAATCGGGCGCAAGCAGGGGCATGGACGGGGCGCCGGGATCGATCACGATCCGGCCGGAGACATTCGCGACCGTGGCAGGGCCGATGCCGTCGCCGGTCACGACGCGTTCGCGCGGGACATCTGCCGCGGCAATCAGGAGCGTCGCCGCCATCAACGGGAATAGGGTCGGCTTGATCATGGTTTTCGCTCCCGCACTCGTGCCGGACACGAGCGTCGCGATCGAGCGCGGCGAATTGATGGCGGCATTGCGACCTGTCGCCCGTAAACCGGTCGCGGAAGATTTCAGGACTTATCCCGACGCCCTGCATGGCTTTTTGATGCGGCAAGGCTATTTGGCTAGCGTGATCGATCCGCTGCCCATCCTGCAATCCACCTTCGGCTTTCCCGAGTTCCGCGGCGTCCAGCGCCAGGTGGTGGACCGCGTGCTGGCCGGCGAGAACACGCTGGCGGTGATGCCGACGGGCGCGGGCAAGTCGCTCTGCTATCAGCTGCCCGCGGTATCGTTGCCGGGAACCTGCGTCGTCGTTTCGCCGCTGATCGCGCTGATGCACGACCAGCTGCGCGCCGCCGAGGTGATCGGCATCCGGGCAGCGACGCTGACCTCGGTCGATACCAACCAGCAGGAGACGATCGCCCGATTCCGCGCGGGCGAGCTCGACCTGCTCTATGTCGCGCCCGAGCGGGCCTCGGGCGACGGCTTTCGCGCCCTGCTCGGCCAGGCGCCGCTCGCGCTGTTCGCGATCGACGAGGCGCATTGCGTGTCGGAATGGGGGCATGATTTCCGGCCCGATTACCGGTTGCTCAAGCCGTTGCTCGACCATTTCCCCGAGGTTCCGCGCCTCGCGCTGACCGCGACCGCCGACGCGCATACCCGGGCCGATATCCTCGACCAGCTCGGCATTCCGCGCAGCGGCATGATCGTCGCCGGCTTCGACCGGCCCAATATCCGCTATCTGATCTCCCCGCGCGACAACACCACGCGGCAGATCGCCGACCTGATCGCCGAGCAGCCGGGGCCGGGGATCGTCTATGCCCAGACGCGCAAGGCAGTCGAGCAGCTCGCCGAGAAACTGGCGGCGACGGGACGGGCGACGCGGCCCTATCATGCCGGCCTGGAGCCCCATATCCGATCGCGCAACCAGGCCGAGTTCGTCGCCTCCGAGGACATGGTGATCGTCGCCACCGTCGCGTTCGGCATGGGGATCGACAAGCCCGACGTCCGCTTCGTCGCCCATGCCGGGCTGCCCAAGTCGATCGAGGCATATTATCAGGAGACCGGCCGCGCCGGGCGCGACGGCGATCCCGCGATCGCGCATCTGTTCTGGGGCGCGGAGGATTTCGCCAAGGCGCGTCAGCGCATCGCCGAGGTCGAGCCGCACCGCCAGGCCGGCGAGCGGAC
Organism: Sphingomonas bacterium; assembly: GCF_028293085.1. Taxonomy (GTDB): domain Bacteria; phylum Pseudomonadota; class Alphaproteobacteria; order Sphingomonadales; family Sphingomonadaceae; genus Sphingomonas. Next base: position 7,600 of record NZ_JAQGLC010000334.1, on the reverse strand, counting down.
ACGGTTGACGGCGCTGGGCGCGCTGGTGGAGACGGCGGGATGCCGGCGGCGCATATTGCTCAAGCATTTCGGCGACGACAGCCCCGAGACCTGCGGCAATTGCGACAATTGCCTCAACCCGCCGAGCGCGGTTGACGCGACCGAGGTAGCGCGCAAATTCCTCTCCGCGGTGTTCCGCACCGGGCAGAGCTTCGGCGTCGGCTATATCGAAAGCATCCTGACGGGCCAGTCGAGCGAGCGCAGCCTGATGAACGGGCATGAGGCTTTGGGCGTATTCGGCATCGCGTCGAGCCCCGAGGAAGCTGCGCTGATCAAGCCGGTGGCGCGCGCGCTGCTGCTGCGCGACGCGCTACGCGCCAATGATTTTGGCGGGCTGGAGTTCGGGCCCGAGGCCAAGGCGATCCTGAAGGGCGAGGCGACGATGGCGCTGATCCTGCCGCCGAAGCGCGAGCGGCGGCGGCGCGGCGGCGGGACGGGTGCTGCCAACCCGATCGGTGATCCGCTGTTCGAGGCGCTGCGCGCCAAGCGCCGCGAACTGGCGCAGGAGGCGCAGGTGCCGCCTTATGTGATCTTCCATGATTCGGTGCTGCGCGAGATGGCCACGGCCAAGCCGGCGAACCTGGCGGCGCTCGGGCGCATCTCGGGCATTGGAGCACGCAAGCTCGAGGCCTATGGTGACGCCTTCCTCAACGTGATCCGTGAAGGGGCGTGACGCAAAGCTCCTCTCCTTTTAGGAGAGGGGCTGGGGTGAGGTTGACCCCTGGCACCGTCGCTGGTCGATGACACGTCACCCTCACCCTCCCACCGCTTCGCGGCGGGCCCCTCCCTCTCCCGATGGGAGAGGGAATTGGAGCGAAGTTCGTTATGCAAATACGTCTCGTTGACGACTCCATCTCGGTCGCCCCGCAGATCACGCCCGAAGACGTGGCCGAAATCGCGCGCGCCGGGTTCACTGCCATCGTCAACAACCGGCCCGACGACGAGGAAGGCGGACAACCCGAGGGTGATGCAATCCGCGCCGCGGCCGAGGCGGCGGGGCTTTCCTACACCGCCATCCCGATCACCCATGCCGGCTTTTCAGGCAACCAGGTCGACGCGATGGTTGCGGCGCTCGAAGCTGCAGGCGGGCCGGTGCTGGCCTATTGCCGGTCGGGGACAAGGTCCTGCAATCTCTGGGCGCTGGCGCGGGCGAAGATGGGCGACCATCCCGACCGGCTGATGGCCAAGGCCGCGGCGACGGGATACGACCTGACCGGCATCCGGCCGCTGCTCGATGCGCTGGCGGGGGGCAAATGAACTGGACTCAGCTCGGCGGGTCGATCGTCGCCATCCTGGCGCTGGCCGGAATCGCGCGCTGGCTGCGGCTGGGCGAGAGCCGGATCGGCAGCGCGGCCCAGGCCCGCGAGATCGCCGAGCAGATGCTGGCAGGGTTCGAGGCGCATGCGGCGCTGGTGAGCCAGGACGGCGGCGCCGCGGTCGTCGCGGGCAATGGGGCGATCGCGGTGCTGAAGCGGCACGGCGCACAGGTGGCGGCGCGCCGGCTGCTCGCGCCTTTGTCGCTGGGGCCGGCGATCGAGGGCGTGACCGTCCGGACGGGCGAGCGGCTGTTCGGCGACGTGACCTTGCTCGGCGTCATCGAGGCGGATGTGCGCGGGCTGGAAGCGTCGCTGACAAGGGTGTAAGCAGGCGGGCATGAAGCTGCCGAATCCCGTCGATTATGCGGTGCCCGCCTTTGTGCTGCTGGTGCTGGCCGAGATGGTGGTCGCCTGGGCAAAGGACCGGCGGCGCTACGAACCCAGGGACACGCTGACCTCGCTCGCGCTTGGCACGGGCAGCACCGTCGCGGGCGTGCTGACCGGCGGGTTCGTCTATGCGCTGGCGGTGTGGTTGTCGCACTACCGGCTCTTCGAGATCAGCTATGCCTGGTACTGGTTCGTCATCTGCTTCGTGATCGACGATTTCGCTTATTATCTGTTCCATCGCGCAGCGCACCGGGTGCGATGGTTCTGGGCGAGCCATGTCATCCACCATTCAAGCCAGCATTATAATCTGTCGACGGCGCTGCGGCAGACCTGGACCGGCTTCATCAGCATCGGTTTCCTGTTCCGCCTGCCCTTGTTCCTGATCGGCTTTCCGCCCGAAATGGTCATCTTCGTCGGCGGGCTGAACCTGATCTACCAGTTCTGGATCCATACCGAGGTGATTCACCTCATGCCGCGCTGGTTCGAGGCGGTGATGAACACGCCGTCGCACCACCGCGTCCACCATGCGACCAACGCGCGCTATCTCGACCGCAACTATGCCGGCGTGTTCATCGTCTGGGACAAATGGCTCGGCAGCTTCGAGCCAGAGCGCGACGACGACGCGCCGCGTTACGGCATCGTCAAGAATCTGGGCAGCTTCAACCTGATCTGGGCGGCGTTCCACGAATGGGTGGGGATCGCCAAGGACGTGTGGGCCGCGCCGGGATTGCGTGCCAAACTGGGCTATATGGTCATGCCGCCGGGCTGGAGCCACGACGGCAGCCGCGATACGTCCGAGAAGATCAAGGAACTATGGCTCGCCCAGGAGCGGGCGCGGGAGAAACCTGAGTGGAAGAAGCCGATATCGTCGTCGTCGGGGGCGGATCGGGCGGAGCGGCAGCAGCCGGCCGGCTGAGCGAAGACGGCCGCTACACGGTTGCGCTGCTCGAGGCGGGTGGGCGCAACACCGGGCTTCGCACGCGCATCCCCGGCTTCCTCGCCTTCCAGACCGACAAGACCAACTGGCAATATGAGACGGTGCCGCAGGCGGGGCTGAACGGCCGGCGCGGATACCAGCCGCGCGGGCGGGGGCTGGGCGGATCGAGCGCGATCAACGCGATGCTCTATCTGCGCGGCAACAAATGGGATTACGACAATTGGGCGGCGATGGGCTGCCCCGGCTGGTCCTATGACGAGGTGCTGCCGGTCTTCAGGCGCGCGGAGAACAATGCGCGGGGTGCCGATGCCTGGCACGGCGATTCCGGGCCGCTATTCGTCAGCGACCAGTGCGACCCGCATCCGGGGTCTGTCGAGTTCGTCGAGGCGGCGCGCCAGCTGCAGATCCCGCTCAACGAGGATTTCAACGGCGCGCGGCAGGACGGCGTCGGCATCTATCAGGTGACGCAGAAGGGCGGCGAGCGCTGGAGCTCGTCGCGCGCCTATATCGAGGGCGCGGGCAAGCGCGCCAATCTGGAGGTGCTGACCGACGTCACCGCCGAGCGCGTGCTGTTCGACGAGGGACGCGCCTGGGGCGTGGCCTATCTGCAGGACGGCCAGGCCAAGGTGATCCGCGCGCGGCGGGCGGTGGTACTGGCGGGAGGCGTGTTCGGCACGCCGCAATTGCTGATGCTGTCGGGCATCGGCCCGGGCGGGCATCTGCGCGAACAGGGCGTGGCCGTCCGGATCGACCGACCCGCAGTCGGTGCGAACCTGCAGGACCATGTCGACTATGTCGCGGGGTTCGAGACCAAAGGCAGCTATTTCCTCGGATCGACGCTGACCGGCACGCTCAAGATGGCGGGCGCGATCGTGCAGTGGATGCGGCACCGGCGCGGCACGATGACGACCCCCTTTGCCGAATCGGGCGGCTTCCTGACGGTCGACCCGTCCTCGCCCGCGCCCGACATCCAGCTTCACTTCGTGCCGGTCGTGCTCGAGGATCATGGGCGGACCAAGGTGAAGAGCCACGGCTTCTCCTGCCACACCTGCGTGCTGCGCCCGGAAAGCCATGGTACGGTGCGGCTGCAGTCGATCGATGCGCGCGCCGCGCCGCTGATCGATCCGGCGTTCCTGAGCGATCGCCGCGATGTGGACCTGCTGATGAAGGGGGTGCGGGCGATGTACCGCATCCTGGAGACGCCGCCGATCGCCGGCCACAAGGGCCGCGACCGCTATCCGATCGACCTGAATGACGACGACGCGCTGGAACGGCTGATCCGCGCGCGGGCCGACACGATCTACCACCCGGTCGGCACCGCGCGGATGGGATCGGACGACATGGCGGTGTGCGATCCGAAGTTGCGCGTGCGCGGGGTGGAGGGGCTGTATGTCGCGGATGCCTCGATCATGCCCAAGCTGATCTCGGGCAACACCAACGCGCCGTCGATCATGATCGGCGAGCGGTGCGCGGATTTCGTGAAGGCCGACCTCGCGGGATAGCGCAGGTTCAGCTTTTTGCGTAGCGCGGCGCGATGGACAGAAAGACCTTGAACCGGATCGGCCTCGCGGCTGCCATTCTGCTGGTGCCCGGCGGCTTCATCCTCGGCGCGACGCTCGCCGCGCGGCGCTATCGCAAGCAGGCCGAGCCGGTCGACGAGACTGCGACCAAAGCATCCGACTCCGCCGCATAAAAAAGGGCCGGTGCGTTGCCGCACCGGCCTGAGGTCGTCCGCAGGAGGAACGAAGTGGGGGGCCGGCCTGTATGACCGGCCCCGATCTCGTCAGTAATTGTAGGCGCGTTCGCCGTGCTCGTTGATGTCCAGGCCTTCGACCTCGACTTCTTCGCTCGGGCGGATGCCGATGGTATATTTCAGGATCAGGAACAGGACGAGCGAGACGCTGCCCGACCAGACCAGCGTGATCCCGACCGCTTCGGCCTGGGTCCAGAGCTGCGTCATCATGTCGTAGGTGCCGGCCTTTGCGACGGGCGCCGTATAGTCGATCCAGCCCTGACCGCCGAGCCTCGGATCGGCAACGATGCCGGTACCGAGCGCGCCGACGATACCGCCGATGCAGTGGACGCCGAACACGTCGAGCGAGTCGTCATATTTCAGCGCGTTCTTCACGGTGGTCACGAAGAAGAAGCAGATCGGCGAGACCACGAGGCCGAGCACGATCGACGTCATCGGCGCCGCGAAGCCCGAAGCCGGCGTGATCGCCACCAGACCGGCAACGGCACCGGTGACGGCACCGAGAAGCGACGGCTTCTTGTGAACGATCTGCTCGACGACCGCCCAGGAAACGGCCGCTGCCGCGGTAGCGACAAAGGTGTTGATGAAGGCGACGCCGGTGACGCCATTGGCTTCGAGGTTGGAACCGGCATTGAAGCCGAACCAGCCGACCCACAGCAGCGAGGCGCCGATCATCGTCATGGTCAGCGAATGCGGCGGCATCGGCTCGGTCTTGTAGCCCTTGCGCTTGCCGATCACGAGGCAGCCCACCAGGCCAGCGATGCCGGCGTTGATGTGCACCACGGTGCCGCCTGCGAAATCGAGCGCACCCTTGCCGAAGAGGAAACCCATATCGGTTGGGGCGTTCGGCAGGAAATCCGGGCCGGCCCAATACCACACCATGTGCGCGATCGGGAAATAGGCCAGCGTCATCCAGCCGACCATGAAGATCATCAGCGGGGTGAACTTCACCCGTTCCGCAAACGCACCGACGATCAGTGCCGGCGTGATGCAGGCAAAGGTCATCTGGAAGCAGATATAGGCATATTCGGGAATGTAGACGCCATTCGAGAACGTCGCGGAGAGCGTGCTCGCATCGACCCCTTTGAGAAGGGCCTTGGAAAAGCCGCCGACAAACGGTGCGGTCCAGCCAGAGCCGCCGGTGAAGGCCATCGAATAGCCCCAGCATACCCAGACCAGCGAGGCGATGCAGACGATCATCAGCACCTGCATCAGCACCGACAGCATGTTCTTGGTGCGGACCAAGCCGCCATAGAACAGAGCGAGGCCTGGCACCGACATCATCAGCACCAGCACCGACGAGGTCAGCATCCAGGACGTATCGCCCTTGTTGACCATGGCGGGGGTCGGCACGAAGGGCGCGGCGGCGGCGGGCGCCGCTTGCGCCCATGCGGGAAGAGCCGCGAACAGCGCGGCCCCGAGACCGGCGATGCCGGCGTATTTCAATGCATGCTTCATCACTGCCCCCTTACTCACAGCGCGGTTTCATCGGTTTCGCCGGTGCGAATGCGCACCGCCTGGCCGACATCGAGAACGAAGATCTTGCCGTCGCCGATCGCGCCGGTGTTGGCCGATGCCTGGATCGATTCGACGACCTTGGCGGCTAGATCAGCCGCACAGACGATCTCGATCTTGATCTTGGGCACCATGTTGGTGCTGTATTCGGCGCCCCGATAGATTTCGGTCTGGCCCTTTTGTCGGCCGAAGCCCTTCACTTCCGTCACGGTCATGCCCGCGACGCCGATCTCGGTGAGGGCCTCGCGGACCTCGTCGAGCTTGAACGGCTTGATGATGGCAATGATGAGTTTCACCGGCGCCCCCTTTTCGAGATTTGTCCCGGGGGTCTTTCAGCAATCGCCGTGCCAGAGTCGAAAACACGCGTTTCCGCGCCGGAATCCGCAAGGAAATGTTACGAAGAGGTAAATTTTTGTGCAGCTGCGAACGGCTGCCTAAGATTCAGGCAGCATCCGAAATGATTTTGCGGGCAGCCGCCAGATCGTCCTCGTCGACCATCACGCGGACCGGAATGAACAGATAGCTGCCATCGGCGATGCTGGAATTCCCGTCGAACGCGACCGCGTCGATCCCTTCGGAATCGAGCCGGCCGATCACGATATTCGCCTCGTTGCGGTTGAAGCGTCCGAGCTCGACCAGGCTCATGAGCGGGGCACCATCAGGATACGGCGCGCGTGGGATTGCGGACCGGCAGGCCATCGATGCTTTTGGTGCGCACGGCATATTTGGCGAAGCGCGCCTCGTCGGCGTGTGTCGCGTGATATTTGGCGAGCGTCTGGCGCTCGCGCTCGAAGCTCATATGCGGCACGCCCCAGCCGCAACTGGTCTGCAGCTGATCGACTGCAATCTCGAAGATCTGGCGGGTGCCGGGGAGCAGGGTGAAATGCGCCGCCAGATCGGTCCAGCGATCGTCCTGCGGCAGGACCGGCGCGCCGTGTCCATAGATCCGGAAGATCAGGGCGGGACTGTCGAAGGCGCAGAACATGATGGTGATGCGCCCGTCGGCGAGCAGATGCGCGTTAGTTTCGTTCCCCGACCCGGCGACATCCAGATAAGCGACGCGCCTGTCACCCAGCACCCGGAAGCAATCCATGCCCTTGGGGCTGAGATTGATCCGCGCTTCGGGCGCAGCGGTCGCGACGAAGAAGACCGGCTGGCGCGCGATGAAGGCGCGGTGATCGTCGGTCAGGGCGTCGAAGAACTCGGCCATGCGCTCTCCCTATCGCGGCGACGCGGCTTTGCGAAGTGTCAGACGGCCCGCGGCACCCGCGGCCGGCCGAGCGGACATTCGAGGGCTTCGCGATCCCAGGCGCCGAGATCCGCCGCCGCATCATAGGTCGACTGGCAGAAGGCGAGCAAGGCGGCGTCGGGATCGGCGGCGGTGCTGACGGCATCATAGGCGAGCAGGAACTCGCCCAGCTCCGCATTATACGCGGCCTCGGCGGGCTCGACGGCCGCCTCGGTATAACCGGCAGGCGCGGGATAGGCATATGCGTAGAAGGCGGCGTGCGGATAGGCATCGCTGCCGGGCCAGAAGCCGATACTCGCCTCTTCATGGCTGTACGCCTCGCAGGTCACCGCGTCGGGCAGGCCAGGCAAGCCGCCCGGGTGGCGCGGCGCGCGCCGTCCCGAAAAACGCGTCGAGGCGAGATC